>NZ_AP022592.1:0-300000 GCF_010731815.2 Mycolicibacterium arabiense | reverse complement strand
CGCCGACACCCATCGCCCGGTCGTGCTCTACGAGTCCGGGTTCGCGCCGCGCTGGTACGTACACCGACAAGACGTAGACCAGTCCGCGCTGGAACCCGCAGAGGGACAGACCTTCTGCCCATACAAGGGCCTGGCGAGCTACTACACCATCGGCGAACGTCGACGGTCGGCATGGTCGTATACCAACGCGTGGACCGAGGCGGACAGGGTGCGTAATCTGGTGTCGTTCGAGCCGGACAAGATCGACGTCTTCCTCGACGATCAGCAGTTGCACCTCGAGCCCGGTCAGACCGTCATCGCACACGGACTCGATCGCGGGCTCGATGCGGACGAGATCCTGCACGACAGCTTGGCATAGGAACAATCGAATGCGAGCACTCCTCGAAGTCGTGATGCTCGACGTGGCCGATCCGGATGCGTCACTTCGCTTCTACCGTGACGCCGTAGGATTCGACCTCGATGTCGACTACGCGCCGTCGCCGACTTTTCGCGTGGTGCAGCTGACGCCGCCGGGATCGTCCACGTCCGTCCAGTTCGGTGTGGGACTGGATGTCGCCCGCGGGCCACTGCGCGGCCTGTGTCTGGTTGTCACCGACCTGGTCGCCACGCGGCGGGAACTCCTCGACCGAGGCGTTGAGGTGAGCGACATCAGCCACAAGGACGCCGACGGGGGGTGGCGGGGCGGCTACCTACCGGGGATAGACGCCAGCCGAACCGACTACGCCAGCTTCGCGCGCTTCGACGATCCCGACGGCAACGGCTGGGTGCTTCAGGAGCGGGGTCACCAAACTGATGTACAAACGAACAACGAGAAGCTCTGACTAAGAGAGGAAGTCGCGACAATGAGCGTGTCGGAATCCATTGAGGGCGCTGGGCCGGGCGAAGAGACGGCTCGTAACTACGACGTCGTCGTGGTCGGTGGAGGGCCGGTGGGAATCAACGCGGCGGACCGAACACACGCCGAAGGACTGACCGTTGCCCTCGTCGAGCGCGAGCTGGTGGGCGGGGAATGCAACTACTGGGGGTGTGTGCCCAGCAAGTCGCTGCTGCGCCCGGTGCTCGCCGTAGCCGACGCGCGCCGTGTCGACGGCGCACGCGAAGCCGTCACCGGTGCGATCGCCCCAGCGGGCGTGTTCGGCCGGCGCGACCGATACGTGACGAACTGGGATGACAGCCCAGTGGCCGAAGCGGTCGGCGGCATGGGAGTCGACCTCCTGAGAGGGCATGCAAGGCTCGACGGGCCGCGCCGCGTCGTGGTGACCACCTCCGATGACCGCGTTGTCGCTTTGACTGCCCGGCACGCGGTGATCGTCTGCACGGGTAGCACCGCCGCGGTACCCGACCTCCCCGGTGTCGCCGAGGCGAAGCCGTGGACGAACCGCAAGGCGACCGACAGCAGTGTCGTTCCGCCACGGCTGGCCGTCGTCGGTGCGGGCGGGGTCGGTGTCGAGATGGCCACCGCCTGGCAGGGTTTGGGATCCAAGGTCACCCTGCTGTCACGGGATCGCGGACTGCTGCCCCGGATGGAACCGTTCGTCGGTGAATACGTCAGCCGCGGTTTGTCCGATCTGGGCGTGGACGTACGGTGCGGAGTGGCGGTTACCGAACTGCATCGTCCGACGACCAGCGGCCCGGTGGGCGTGGTACTCGACAGCGGAGAGAAGATCGAGGTCGATGAGATCCTCTTCGCCACCGGGCGCATTCCCAACACCGCCGACATCGGTCTGGACACAGTCGGTCTCGTGCCCGGTGGGTGGATCGACGTCGACGGCACGTGTCTGGCGCGCGGTGTCGACGGCGACTGGCTTTATGCGCTCGGAGACGTCAACCACCGCGCACTGCTGACGCATCAGGGTAAATACCAGGCCCGCATCGCGGGTGCCGTCATCGGTGCGCGAGCGCACGGGCGCACACCGGATACGCGTCGCTGGAGCGCCCATGTCGCGACGGCGGACGAACTCGCGGTGCCGCAGGCGTTCTTCACCGACCCTGAAGCGGGTTCGGTCGGTCTCACCGCCGCTCAGGCGGAACGTGACGGGCACCGAATTCGGACGATCGACGTCGACATGGGACAAGCCGTTCCGGGAGCCAACTTCTTCGCCGATGGCTACAGCGGACGCGCCCGCATGGTGGTCGACGAAGAACACGGATATCTGCACGGCGCGACATTTGTCGGCCCCGGCGTCGCCGAGATGCTCCATTCGGCGACGATCGCCGTTGCGGCGCGAGTGCCCATCGAGCGGCTCTGGCATGCGGTGCCGTGCTTTCCCACGGTTAGCGAGGTGTGGCTGCGCCTACTCGAGGCCTACCGTGACACACCCACTGACGCCGGCTAGCTGAGGCAACCGGCGGAACGGCTGATCGAGCACGATCGCTGCGGCCAGACGGCGATCAGCACTGCGGATTCTCGGCGGCGCCTCATAGATGGTAAATGGGAGTTACCAACCAATATTCACGGATGTTTCCGTCGACGATACTTTCTCAACGCGTATCGATCTTGACGACACCCCTGCAGCAAACGTTAAATGGACCAATCAGTTCATTCTTCGTCGATGCCTCCCCGAGGATTTGCGAATCGCCTTCGGCCGCCTCCTTCCGTCGGCAGGTGGCGGAATGGTTTCGCGCCTACGAGGTCCATCACGTGAATTCCGACGGAGGCCGTGCGACAGTCGTTGCCGCCACGGCCTCCGTCGGCCGACCTACGGCGCTTTCAGCCGGTACGAGGCCGGTAGGTACTGATGGACAACGTGTTTCGGGAATGCGACGTCGCCGAATCAGTGTTCTCGGGCACCCATCACGCGTGCCGGTCTCGAGTCGACGGTGAGTGTGAGGTGTCGCATCTGATGCTGCAGAGAGCCGGTGCGAATAGATGGCTTGTCGCGACGCCTTCGAACAATCGTCGTACACACCGAAGGGACGTGCGACGCGCGAGCATGTTCTTCAGGCCGCCGCACGGGTGTTATTGACGGAGGGCGTCTCGGGCTTCAGCCTCGACAAAGTCCGTCGCGCCGGCTCGTTCAGCGGTTCGCAACTCACACACTACTTCTCAGACAGACAGGCGTTGATCCGCGCGGTCGTGGAGAGGCAGATCGAAACGGTCCTGGAGTTTCATAGGCAGCCGGCGTTGGCGGGCTTGCGGACGTTCGACGACTTCGAAAGGTGGGCGGGACTGAACCCGAGCCATCTACGCCGGGTCGGCTACCGAGGCACGCCGACCTACCACAAACTGGTGGGCCAATTGGCCAAATCCGATGGCGTCACTCGTCAGACACTCGCGGCGGGCTACTGGCGGTGGGTCTCCCTGCTGGAGGGCGCGCTTCAGGAGATGCGGTCCGCCGGACTCCTCACCGGCACGGCGACCCCGCAGCAGTTGGCGCTGGTGGCGATCGCCGGCCACCAGGGCGGTGGCACAGTCGCGTTCGCTCAGCGGCAGGAATGGCCGCTGAGCGACGCGTGTCGCTTCGTCGTCAACCACGTGCGAGCATTCGCCAGTGATCCCGATGAGCGCCGGGCCCGCCCGCCCGTCAGCCCTCACCGAGATCGGCGGCACGGCCACCTGGCGTACGGAGAGCCGCCGCGCTACACCAGGAAGGGTGTCGCCACACGCGCGCGAATCGTCAGCGGCGCCGCCGACCTCATGTTCGAACGTGGCGCGAACCGAACCAGTCTGGAGGACGTGCGCAAGGCTCTCGCGGTGAGTGGATCGCAGCTGTCGCATTACTTCGAGGGCAAGCGAGATCTCACTCGCGAGGTGGTCGCCCTACGCGCCCACGACGTGCTGGAGTTTCAGTCACCGCCAGGGCTCGGCGGTGCGAGTGGTGTCGCCGACTTGCGGAGATGGGTCGATGCCTACGTGGCCGAGGTCGAAACGCAATATGCGCGAGGCGGATGCGTTTACGGTTCGCTGGTGGGTGAACTGCTCGAGGGCGACGACGAGGTGCTCGACGATCTCGCGTCGGGATACGACGAATGGCTGCGTGAATTGCAGCGCGGGCTGTCGGCCATGCGTCGCCGTGGGGAGTTGGACCAGCGCGCCGACCTGCGCCATCTCGCGGTGACGCTGCTGGTCGCCCACCAGGGTGGCGCGATGCTCACGTACGTCATCGGCTCGGCGGAACCCCTTCGGCTCGCGCTCGACGCCGCGGTCGACTACGTTGCCTCGTTCAGCCGCTCACCGGCGTGACAACGCGCGGTCGTGAAAACGGCTGAGTGCCCGGTGATTCAGGGGCGCACAGCGCATTTCACTCCACCACCACCACCACCATCTTGCCGTTGGCCTGGCCGGTCTCCATCAGGTGATGGGCTTGCTTGATCTCGTCGAAGGACCACACGTGGGCGGGTGTGGCGTCGAGTTGCCCGTCGCTCACCTGCTGGGCGATGTCCCGCAGTGGAACGTCCGACAGCGGGAATCCGGGGGTGCCGAAGACGAAACTTCCGAAGAACGTCAAGTACACGCCGCTGGACATTCGCGCGAGTGGATTGAAATCCGGTATCGGCGCCAGTCCGCCGAGCCATCCGGCCAGGCAGGCGCGGCCGCCTCGCCGCAACAGGTCCAACGAGTCCAGTATCGTGCTGTTGCCGACCAGATCCAAGACGGCGTCGACGGACTTGGTCTCCGGGAGGTGTTCGGCCAGGTTCGGCCGCTCGATCTCGCCGCGCAGCGCTCCCATGGCGGTGAGCATGTCGAAGTGATCCCGGCTGCGCGTCGTGGCGATGACGCGGGCTCCCGCAGCCACCGACATCTTGACCGCGGCCTGTCCGAAGGACGACGTCGCCCCCCGGATGAGGATGGTTTGACCGGCCTCCAGCTCGAGATTTCGGAACAGACACGTCCACGCCGTGGCGTAGGTCTCCGGCAGTGCAGCGAGCTGGGACCACGGCAGGTCCACGTCGATAGGTGCGACGTTGGCGGCGCTCACCCTGGTGTACTGGGCGTAGCTTCCGTTGATCGTCCGTCCGAGCCCGCCCATCAGCGCCGCGACGCGCGTTCCCACGGGGAACTCGCCACCGGGGCACGAATCCACGATCCCGACGCATTCGATGCCGCTGACCTCCGCGGCTTCCGCCCACTCGCCGCGGCGCATGTGCATCTCGGCGTGGTTGATCCCGAACGCCTTGACCGCGATGACGACTTCGCCTGCCCTCGGTAACGGCTTAGGGATGTCGGTGTACACCAGACTGTCCAGGCCGCCGAACTTCTCGAGCACGATGGCCCGCATCTGCTCGCCGCCGGGTTGCTCGCGAACCACCGCCGGGGCGGTGGGGAGCGCGGGGCCGGCGGTGGCGGTGGAGTCGGTTAAGGGTGTCGGAGATTGGGTCATCGAGGTTTCCGCTCGTCGTGGTTCGCTAGATGGGATGCACGTGTCGAGACGCGTGCACGGTGGATGGATGGTCCAGGGCGGTGTGGATATTCAGAAAGCGTTGCTCGTCCAGTCGAACGTGCGCATCGCAGACGCGAATTCGACGATGTCCGGCGCGATCACGTGTGGTCCCGGTACGCCGGCGATCGGGAGTGTCGCGTTCCCCGGTCGGGTGATCAGCGCACCGCGCATGCCGGCGCCCTGCGCTCCGATGGTGTCCCAGGTGTGCGCAGCGACCATCATGCATTCCGCAACCGGAGTTCCCATGGTGGACGCGACGCGACGGTACAGATGCGTCGACGGCTTGTACACGCCGGCACCATCGACGGTGAACTGCTGTTCGAAGTACCGGCTGAGCCCCGCATTCTCCAGTGGCGAAATGGAATTCGGTCGATGCGGGGAATTCGTCAAGGTGACCAGGCGGTAACCGTCGGCGAGCAGGCGCTCCAAACCCGGTGCGGCGTCGGGATGCGCCGGCATGGTGCGCATCGCCTCGGTGAGACCGCGCCGTTCCTCCTCGGTGGGCTCGACTCCGCGGATCTCGGCCAACATCCGCAGGACGGCCTGGCCCAGGTCGAAGAAGTCGGCGTAAAAGCCCGATAACGTCAACGTCATCGAGTACATCACCAGTTCGCCGAACCACGTGCGCAGGACGGCGGGGTCTCCAAAGATGCGCTCGAACTGCGGTGCCAACGAGTCGATGTCGATGAGCGTCTCATTGACGTCGAACACCAGCACCGACGGTGCCCCCGCAGGGCGTTCGTCGTGCGGCGAGCTGGCCTGGCTCATGTCTCTCCTGCTTCCTCGGTGGCCGGCGGTCTCCGATGACCTGCCGGGCGGCCCCCGCGACGTGTGCGGGGGCCGCCCGTCCAATTATGGGTTTTTTGGCCCAGTATGTCCATGCCGACGGCGAGGTTCGGCTGATGTCACGCGAGTGCCTAGAGCGACACCACGGGGAACTCGTTCTCGGTGCGGGCCAGTACGTTGAAGTAGTTCGTCATCACGTTGAGCGCCAGGTTGGCGACGACCTCGCCTATCTCCTCCTCGGTGACACCGGCTTCCAGTGCCGTCTCGATATCCGCTTCGTCCACGTCGCCGGCGTTCTCGGCGATCGTGTTGGAGAGTTGGAGCACGGCGGCGATATGCGCATCGCTGGACTCGCCGCGCCGGGCGCCGTCCAGTTCCTCGCCATCGATCTTGGCCACGTTCGCACCGATCATCGTGTGCGCCGACAGGCAGTATTCGCATCCGTTGAGCTGCGCAGTGGAGATGGCGAGTCGTTCCCGGACCGCAGCGGGCAGGGTGCCGCTGCCGACGGCGCCCGACAGCGCCAGGAAGCTCTTGAGGAGGGTCGGACTGTTGGCCATGCCCTTGGTCATGTTCGGAACTGCGCCCAGGGATTTCTTGACCTGTGTCAGCAGATCTGCCGACTCTCCGGTGGCGGTGTCGGGCTCGACGGGTGCGAAGTGCGTCATGGAGGTTCCTTTCAGAGGAGGATGATTGCTAACGGATAAAGTATTCTCTAGCCGTTAGGAAACATAACACCAACTTCTCATGGATGTAATCCCCTTTACGCGTGATAACGTCGAGATGTGTCGGGCCCCACGTCCGGTCCGCCGGTCACCGATCAGCCGGCGCCGATCGATCTGATGAACACCCTCCGCGCGGATCGACATGCAATCCGGGACGAACTGACATCGCCCGCAGCGCTGCGCGATTGGCTCGTTCGCATGACCGGCGAAGCCTTCGCCGCTCCTCGGCCCGCGGAGTTGGTGGCCGCCCGGCGACTGCGCGACTCGCTGCGACTGGTGGCCGCTGTGTCCACCGGCGATCCTCGCGGCGATTCGACGTGGCCGACCGACGAGGTCGAGAACGCTCTGTCTGTGGTCAACGAGACCGCATCGTGGCGGGCGCGGACGAATCTGGTGCTGCGTGCGGGCCGGGTCCTCGGCGACGTCGTCTTTCACACCTCGCCGGTGAGCGCCGCCCTCGGGGACGTGGCCCACGAGGCGGTCGAGTTCTTCGCCGGACCCGCGGCTCAAACCCTGCGTCCCTGCTGCGCCCCTCGATGCGTGCTCTACTTCGTCAAGACTCACCCCCGCCGGGAATGGTGCTCGCAGACATGCGGCAACAGGGTGCGTGCAGCGCGTCACTATCAGCGCATCCGCCCGCAGGTGTGAATCGGATTCGGGTGCAACCTTTTCGGCTCAGGGTCTCACAGCGAATGAACGAGGTTGACCACCTCGGTCAGGATTCCCGGATCCGTAGCGGGGAGAACTCCGTGGCCGAGGTTGAAGATGTGTCCGGCAGCCCCCGCCTGGACCGCGCGCCGTCCCTCTGAGATGACCGCCCGTACCGCCTGCTCGGCGACCGGCAATCCTGCCAGCAAGGCGACCGGATCGAGATTGCCCTGCAGCACAGTCCCCGGCCGAGCGCGAGATGCCGCGTCGACCATCGACGTTCGCCAATCCACGCCGAGCACGGGTTCCGCCGCGTTGCCGAGCGCGTCGGACATCGCGCTCAGAAGTTGGGTTGTACCCACGCCGAAGTGGGTCATGGGCACGCCCGCATCGGACAGGGAGGCGAAAACATGAGTGGTGTACGGAAGCGCGTATCGGCGATAATCGTTGAGCGACAGTGCCCCTGACCACGAGTCGAAGACCTGGATCGCGTCCACTCCGGCGTCGACTTGCACCCTCAGGAACGTGATGGTGACCTCTGCCAGCCACCACATGAGCGCGCTCCACGCGTCGGGGTCGCCGAGCATCATCGCCTTGGTGCGCTCGAAATGGCGGCTGGCTCCGCCCTCGATCAAGTAGGTCGCCAAAGTGAACGGGGCGCCCGCGAAGCCGATCAGCGGCACATCGCCGAGCTCCCCGGTCAAGGAGTGCACCGCATCGGAGATTGCGGTGAGTGACAGTGGATTCGGCGGCGTCATGGCGTCGACGTCGGAACGGCATCGAACCGGACGCTGCACGACCGGGCCGACCTCGTTGACGATGTCGACGTCGACACCGGCGGCGCGCAAGGGGACGGTGATGTCGGAGAACAGAATCGCGGCGTCCACACCGTGACGCCGCACCGGTTGGAGGGTGATCTCCACGACGGAGTCCGAGTCGAAGCAGACCTCCATCATGGGGGCCCCGCCGGAACGGAGCTGCCGATACTCGGGCAGCGAGCGGCCAGCCTGCCTCATGAACCACACCGGCATATGAGTCGGCTTACCACCTGCGGCTGCAACCAGGTACGGCGAACCAGGTAGAGCGCGACGACTGTTCATCTCGGCGATGGTGCACGCTGCCGTCCTCGTCGGTGATTCGTAGATCGATCGACGCGGATGAGCATCACCGAATCCCGTCGAGATGAGCTGCCGGCGTCGTGTTCGCAACCGCGCGCCGTTCCGTGGTAGCTCGTGACGACGTGCCGCCGAAGCTCTGTGGAATGTCAATAGTCAAGTGTCGCACCCCGTCATGAACAGCACTTGGAGCCGATCTTGGTAGGAACGCAACCATGCAACCGCCCGCCTCGGATCAGTCCTCTGATCGCCACCCGAATCGCGACTGTTCGTCAGCCCTCGAGACGTTGCGACGACGATGAGTCCTGACTTCGGCATCATCGGCGGTGGAATCTCCGGTCTGGTCGCCGCCTATCGCCTGCGAGTCGCAGCCGGGCCGCTCGCGTCGATCACCCTGTTCGAGCCCGCCGATCGGCTGGGCGGCGCCTTGCGGACCGAACGAATTGCCGACCAGCCGTTCGATATCGGCGCAGAGGCGTTCCTGGCCCGGCGGCCCGAAGTGCCACGCTTGTTGGCCGAGCTCGGCATGTCCGAGCTGGCGATCGGCAGCAGATCAGCAGCGCGCCCCACGCTGTACAGCGGAGGTAGACACCACCGGATGCCGGTCGGCACGGTGATGGGGATTCCCACGCAATCCTCGTCGATGATCGGGCTGGTCGACGACGAGACCGTCGCGCGAATTGACGAAGAGCCCGCCCGGCCGATGCACTGGATAACGGGTGCGGATCCCAGTGTCGCCGAACTCGTCGGAGACCGATTCGGCCAGCAGGTTCTCACGCGTTCGGTCGACCCACTGCTCGGCGGGGTTTACGCCGGGTCCGCCGCGACGATCGGTGTGCGGTCGGTGATTCCCGCGGTGGCCGCCGCCTTGGACGGCGGCGCCGCCAACCTCACCGCCGCGCTCAAAGCGTCCGTGCCCGCGCCCGCTGGAGGCGATGTCCCGATGTTCGGGGCGATACGGGGTGGCTTCGAACTGCTGGTGGACGAATTGGTCCGCGCCTCGAAGGTGCAGTGGGTGCGCGCGACCGCTACGCGTATCGACTCCGCGACCGGCGGATGGGAGGTGCGGCACGGCGATGGCCAGCGGTCCCGTTTCGACGGCCTCGTCCTGGCTGTTCCCGCGCCGCGCCTGTCCTCGTTGATTCAGTCGATCGCTCCGATTACCGCGGCGGCCGCCACGCGAATCGAGGTCGCCTCCGCGGTGGTCGTTGCGCTGGCGCTGCCGGAGGGCACCGCGCTGCCCGACCAATCCGGCGTCCTGGTGGGCAGTGACGAGCCTCTGCGCACGAAGGCGATCACGTTGTCCTCACGGAAATGGGCCAAGACCGGGAACGTCGAGCTCGTTCGCGTGTCCTTCGGTCGATTCGGCGAGAGCGCGGCGATCGGAGCCAGCGATGCCGATCTGCTCGAATGGGCCAGGCACGATTTGGCGACGATCTTCGGGATCGACGCGAGACCGCTGGACAGTCGTATTCACCGCTGGACCGACGCCCTACCCCAATACGGTCCCAATCATGGCGACCTAGTCGCCGAGTTGCGTAGCGGGCTGCCACCACAGATAGAGGTGGCTGGCGCTTACCTGGACGGCATCGGTGTGCCAGCGTGCGCTTCGTCGGCCACGAAGGCGGCACAGTTCTTGACGGCGGCCGTCATGGCGACGTGAGCGAGAAACTACCCCTGCAAGTCATGGCATTCGTTTCGTTCATGTCACCGTGTATGCCGTTGTCGCCCGCACCGCCTTACATGGTCGGTGGCGGTCCCGCCGGGCTCGCTGTCGAGACCTGCGCTTCGGCGCCCTTGCGTACTCAGAAAGGTCCGAAATGAACCCCGAACCACTGCCGGGAGAAGTAGGAGCCGCAAGCGATGGCGCCTACACGCAGATGGTCGAATTCATCTACGGCTACGCGGTCAGTCAGACAATCCGTGCGTTCGCCGAGCTCCGCATCGCCGACCATCTCGGCGGCGGCCCGGTGTCGGCGCAGGACATCGCCAGCCGCGAGGACGCATCCCCGATTTTCGTCGGTCGTCTGCTGCGCGCCGGCACCGCTCTGGGGTTGACCGTGGCGGTCGACGACGCCGTCTACGCGGGCACAGACGTTTTGGCTACGTTGCGTGTGGACCACCCCCGTTCGTTGCGGGCGCAGGCGCTGTCGTTCACGAGTGAGCCCATGTGGAAGGCCTGGTCGCAGTTCGTCCCGACGATTCGAACCGGCAGCACCCAGGCTCACCTAGCACTCGGCGAGGATTTCTTCACCTATCTAGGGCGTCACCCAGAGCACGGCGCGAACTTCAGTGCGGCCATGTCGAGTGCCACCGCGGTGTGGAGTGACAACATCACCGACGTCCTCGACACCAGCTCCGTTCAATGCGCTGTCGACGTGGGTGGCGCCACGGGGGCGTTGCTACGACGATTGCAGGTTGCCAACCCCGCGCTGAAGGGGGTGGTCTTCGATCAGCCACAGGTGCTCGACATGGCGCGTAGCGAGACTGCGGCCGAGGGATTTCCGAGTCGCACCGACTTCTTCGCGGGTGATTTCTTCGACACCGCCCCCGTCGGGGATCTGTATTTGCTGAAGTTCATCTTGCACGATTGGGACGATGAGCGTTGCATCGAGGTACTGCGCCGGTGCCGCGAGGCGATGCTGCCGGGCGGCCGAGTGGTGGTCATTGACTTCGTCTGGGATGCAACCAATCCAAGCCAGGTGGCGGCGATGTCCGACGTGTCGATGATGTTGTTCTTGACTGGCCACGAACGCACGCTCGACGAGTTCGACGCCCTCTTCGCCGCGGCCGGATTGCGCCGAACCTCCGTGCGGCCGACTCGGCTTCCGCAGTTCGTCATCGAGGCTGTCGCGATCTGAACGCCGTCATGGACGTCCGACACCGACGAACATCGCCGGACGGCTCGGGTGCCAGCGGGCGAGGTGCCATCTCATCGGAACCCTACGGCCCGCGTTCGACTTGCATCGGGATCCGAAACGTCCTAGAGCCCATCAATACCGCCTGAAAGCAGACTGCGCCCTCGGAAACTGATGCGCAGCAATCTGCCTCCACTGCCACGAAGCGCAATGACACTGCTCGTCCTGAGCTGCTGAACACGATTCGGGTCTGTTTTCGACGGGCACCGCCCCTACGCTCACTGAGACGCTCTATTGGAGCAGGCGCAGGTCGTCGTCACCGTCGTGCGTTGTCATCGGCCGGCCGGATCCGCCGACACATCAAAGGGGGCGGGTAAGCCAGTCCGCGGATCGGAAGGCGGGTCCCGGCCGCGGAAGACGAGCAGCCGGGCCAGTCGAGTCACTCCTCTCGTTCACGGCGGAATGGAGCGATTCGAGCGAGATGCTGGCACGGCTCGCCGGGGGGGTGACGAGCCGCGCCAGCGGCAACCGGTCTGAGTTACTGCAAACCGGCAGAGCACACCGGGCGGGGGGTGGCCGGTGTGCTCTGGTTGGCTTCGGTGGAACTCATTATGCTGTCCGCGGCTCGTTCGTGGAACAGTTCGACCATTCGGATCTCTCAAGCCAGCCATGCAGCGAACTGCGAGCAGCTCACGCCGCCCGGGTAACCATCGGCGGAGGCGGTGTCGGGCGCTGCGACGGGTTTAGCGGGTCGGTTCGGCGGTGTCGGAAGACGAACCGCGACAACATCAAAGGACTGCCAGTGGCTCGTTACCGGATGCGGTCCCGTCGGCCGGGGAGCAGCGACGCTGGTTCCGCAAATAGGCACAGGCCGGATCAAAAGCAGCCTCACTACACTGTATTTGAGACCTAGAATGACCAATCGGGATGACGGCCCGCTGGACTGACCAGCGAGCACATGCTGATCGACGCTGCCCGGGCCCGCTGGCTTGCCGTCAGCGTCCGGCATATGGCCGCCCAAAAGCGTTTTCCCACAGAGGAACACTACTCGAACGGCGCACCGTCGTACGGCGGTCAGCACACGAGATCAATGGTCAGCTGGAACAGCCCCGAGCGCGGTACGCGCGGTTGGTTACGAAGGTAGCGCGTCCGAGACGTTCTGAAACCTATTATCTGACAACGATAGTGCGCCTCGTTCGGGTCGAGTTCCACGACCCACCGCGGTGGGGACTGCCAGCGGGAATGCCTGGCCGGGTGGGTGCGCACCCGAACGCCGTTTCCAACACCGATTGCTTGAAGAGCTCGGGTTGCGTCAGTCGTGCAGTTCGCTGGGAAGCCGGCTCCCGTCGTGAGCTTCGATGTCGAGCGGATTCGGGCCAGGCTCGACAACGAGATTGGCCAATCTCTCGGGTGAGAGTATGTGACGGAGTTCGTGTTCCGACAGCTCACCGCGGGCTAGGGTGATGTCGACGACTGGCCGGCCGGTGAGGAGGGCCTCGCGGGCGATGTCCGACGCGGCGGCATAGCCGATGTGTGGGTTGAGAGCTGTGGCGAGACCGATGGAGTTGTGGACATGGCTGGCCATCGTCTCGATGTTGGCGGTGATTCCCCGGACACACTGCGTGGTGAGTGTGTTCGTCGCCGCGGTAAGAGAGGCGACGCTGTCGAGCACCGAGTAAGCGATCACCGGGAAAAACGCGTTGAGCTGCAATTGGCCGCTCTCGGCCGCCATCGTAACGGTAAGGTCCCGTCCGATGACCGCATAACAGACCTGAGTGACCACCTCGGGGATGACCGGGTTCACCTTACCCGGCATGATGCTCGATCCTGCCTGTACAGCAGGAAGATTGATTTCATTGAGTCCGGCGCGGGGACCCGACGATAGCAGTCTCAAATCGTTGCAGATTTTGGACAGTTTCACCGAGATGCGCTTCAGCACCCCGGACAATTGTACGAACGCTCCAGGGTCGGACGTGGCTTCGATGAGATCCGCCGCCGTGGTGAACTGTCGGCCCGTGATCAGATTCAGGTTCGCACATACCGACGAAACGTAGCCCGGGGGGGCGTTGAGACTCGTTCCTATCGCGGTCCCACCTAGATTGATCTCGTGAAGTAGAGCGATGGATTCAGCGAGGCGGAGACGATCTTCGCCGATGGTAACCGCATACCCTTGGAACTCTTGGCCAAGGGTCATCGGCACGGCGTCTTGCAGTTGCGTGCGGCCGACTTTGAGTATGCGGGCGAAGGCCTCGGCTTTCGCCGTGAACGCCGTAATCAGGTTGCCCATTGCCGCATCGAGTTTCTCGCAGCAGTCGATGACTGCGATGCGCAGGGCCGTTGGATACACGTCGTTGGTGGACTGGCCCATATTCACGTGGTCGGCCGGGTGGAGGAGCAGGTGATCTCCTTTGGTATGGCCCAAGATCTCCAATGCGCGGTTGCAGACGACCTCATTGACATTCATATTGGTGGAAGTGCCCGCGCCCCCCTGTATCACGTCCACCGGGAACTGATCAGACAGTTTCCCGGTGCGAATCTCCTCACACGCCTGGACTATTGCGCCGGCCTGCTCGGAGGAGAGCAGCCCCAGCGCCCCGTTGGTTATCGCCGCGGCTTGCTTGACAGCCGCCAGCGCGGCAATGAACTCGGTGTACTTTCCAACTGGTATCCCGGTGATCGGGAAGTTCTCGACCGCCCGTGCGGTGTGGACACCCCAGTACGCGTCGGAGGGAATTTCTCTGTCCCCCAGTAGATCATGCTCGACGCGGATCTTGCCTTGAATGATGAAGCTCCTAAACTCGTGGTGGATCGATCGCCTGCTGAGGCAGATCAGCGCAGGCGTCTCAGCTGACGAAGTCGTGCGGATGCCGGCGACTCCCGACACGGGAATTCGCGGACACGCGTTATCTGACTCAACGGACTGCCGCGGCGGGTGTTCCTTCTTGCTCGATTGCCTCGGCATCCAGCGGCCTCGGCCCGCGACTGGATCGCCGTAGGCGTTTCTCCAACGCAGTTGCGAAAGCAGACAAAGTGAAATTGGCGGCAGCCATCAATACGGCGATCACAATGAGGGCAGGGATGAAGTTACCGTAGGACGACCCGATGACGGTGCCCTGGCGCACCATTTCCACGTATGTGATCTGATAGCCGATCGCGGTGTCCTTAAGAACCACTACAAGCTGCGAGACCAGTACGGGCAGCATCGACGTAATGGCCTGCGGCAGAAGAACCAAACGCATGATCTGACTCCAGCGAAGGCCAAGTGCCTCGGCAGCCTCAGACTGTCCGCGGGGCAATGCCGTGATGCCGGATCGGATGATCTCGGCGATCACGGCGCTGTTGTACAACGTCAGTCCGGTGATCACTCCGGCTAACGCGAGATGGCGAGACGGGAAGATGTCGTAAGAGGCGAAGAGGTAGTAGGTGAAGATCATCAGAATCAGAACTGGGACCGCTCTGAACAATTCGACGTAGGTCGCGCAAGCTCGGCTGATTGCTCTGTTGCTCGAGAGTCGGCCGACCCCGAAGAACAAACCCAGCAACAGAGCCAGCGCTATTGATGCAAATGCCGCGGTTAAAGTGCCCCGCACGCCTGGCAGCACATAGGTCGACCACAAGTTCGCCGTCCCGAATGGCAACCACTTGCTCGCGTCGAACTGGCCCTTAGCATCCAGTCGTGAGTACACGAGCCAAACCGCGACCAAGATTGCGACGATGGTGGCCGCGGCGACCGCCGCGTTGCGTACACGGGCGCGCGGTCCCGGGATGTCGAAAAGGTTCGACGTGCCGCTCATGGCGTTTCCTTCTTGTCGTTGCTCGTCGTCATCGGACCACCGCGAATTGCTTGCCGAGCCAGCCGAATAGAAAGCCCATTGGCAGTGTGAGGATGACGAACCCCAGCGCGAAGATTGTGCCGACAATGGCCAGTGCGGCGGTGTCCTCGATCATCTCCTTCATCAATAGAGCGGCTTCGCCTACGCCGATGGCTGAGGCGATCGTCGTGTTCTTGGTCAACGCGATCAGTACGGAACCCAACGGAATGATGACCGCTCGGAATGCCTGCGGTAGCAACACCATTCGCAGATTCTGACCGAAGGTCAACCCCAACGACCTGGCGGCCTCAGCTTGACCCAACGGCACGGTGTTGACGCCGGCACGGACGGTCTCGCACACGAACGAGGCGGTGTATATCGTCAATCCCAGCACCGCCAGCCGGAAGTTGCTGTCCTCGATCGAGGTCAAGGACTGTGCATCTACCAGGGTCATGCCCAGTGTTTGAGCCAGGCCGAACGAGCAAAACAAAGTGATGAGGGTCAAGGGTGTGTTGCGCACGAGATTGACGTACGCAGAGCCCAGCCAGTTCAGCGTGGGGACCGGTGCTAGACGCATCGCGGCCAGCACAGTGCCGAGGATCAGCGCTCCCGCGCCCGAGCACACGGTCAATTGGATTGTGGTCCAAAACGCCTGGAAGATCTGGTCAGAATAGGTGGAGAATATTTCCAATGCTCTCTCCCGATGCCAGGATGGTTGGTTAATGGTCTAGCGGTGGCGGTACCGGTGCAGTGACGCCTCCTGCGCCAAGGTTCCTGTCGAAGGCTGCTTTCCACTCCCCGTCGGCTTGCATCTTGGTGATGGCGTTGTTGATCTTGGCCTGCAGTTCGGTGTCACCCTTCTTCAGACCAATGCCGTAGCGCTCCTCGGAGAAGGGCTTACCGACGATTTTGAATAGGCCAGGCCGTTGGGCGGCGTAACCGGCCAGAATCGTTTCATCGGTTGTGACGGCGTCTACGGCACCGTTCTTCAGCGCTTCCACACAGGCCGAGTAAGTGTCGTACTGCTGCAACTGAACGCCGGCGTACGTATCCTTGATGTGTTGGGCGGGGGTGGAGCCCGCCACGGAGCACAGCTTCTTGTTGTTCTGCAGTGAGTCAGCTCCAGTGATGTCTGTACTGTCGGCGTTGACCAGCAAACTCTGACCGGTGACGAGGTAGGGCCCGGCGAATGAGACTTTCTGTTTGCGTGCGTCGGTGATCGAATAGGTCGCGGCGATGAACTCGACCTGATCGTTCTGGATCAGTGTTTCGCGTTGTGCCGAAGGGGCTTCCTTCCACTCAATCTTGTCGGGTGCGAAGCCCAGTTGCCCTGCGATGTAGGTGGCTACGTCGACATCGAACCCGCTCAACGTGCCGTCCGGGTTGCGTAACCCCAGCCCGGGTTGGTCGAACTTCGTGCCGATGACGATTGTTCCGTCATCACTGCTGGATCCGCCGCCGCAGGCGGTCGCCGAGAGAGCTAGCCCGGTGGCCAGTGTCATGGCAGCGGCAATCCGCAATCTGGAGAAGAACCTACGTGTCGAGATCACTGTCTTCCTTTCGCTGAGGTGTTAGTGGTTGAGGATCTTGCCGAGGAAGTCCCTGGCGCGATCGGATCGGGGATCGGTGAAGAAAGCTTCCGGTTCGGCGTCTTCGACGATCGCGCCATCTGCCATGAAGATGATCCGATCCGAGGCACGGCGTGCGAAGCCCATCTCATGGGTCACTACCACCATCGTCATGCCCTCCTCGGCGAGCGATGTCATCACCGCCAGGACTTCGTTGATCATCTCGGGATCCAGAGCGCTGGTGGGCTCGTCGAACAGCATCACCTTCGGTTTCATCGCCAGGGAGCGGGCTATCGCGACGCGTTGCTGCTGCCCTCCAGATAACTGAGATGGATATTTGTCGGCCTGGTTGGCAATGCCGACCCGTTCCAACAGTGACATCGCCGACTCGCGGGCTTGTTGTTTGGACTGTCTACGTACTTTCGTCGGAGCGAGCGTGACATTCTCAAGAATTGTTCTGTGCGCGAACAGGTTAAAGGACTGAAACACCATGCCAACGTCAGAGCGGAGCTGTGCGAGCTTCTTCCCCTCCGCGGGCAGGGTCTCACCGTCGATCGCGATGGTGCCGCTGTCGATCGGCTCGAGCCGGTTGATGGTGCGGCACAACGTGGATTTGCCCGACCCTGATGGGCCCAGGACCACAACAACTTGGCCGCGTGCTATGTCCAAATTGATGCCCTTGAGGACGTGCAAGCTACCGAAGTGCTTGTCAACGCCGTGCATTGACACCATCGGAACGGATTCAGTCATCGCACTTCACGATCTGGCTGACGAGCTGATACGCAAGCGCGCATCAGCAGTGGGCTCGGGCCGCAGAATAGATCGGGTCGATACCCAGGGCCTAGCATCATGAAATCAAAGCCTTTCGCTGACGTGGCTGCGGAACAGCACATGGCTCTGCTGACGTAGTCAGGCAGTGGTGCACTGCTGAGTTGGTAGGTCTTCCAATAGGTGTGAAAACAGTCGCCTTTGACGAAGTGACCAACGGCGGATCAAGTTACAGCATTGAACGTCGGCCGCATAGCCAAATGAGTCAGGTCTCGCAAGAAACCGGCGCGGGCTCGTACGTCGGTGCTTGCCGGCCTCGAACAACCATTTGGGCGGGGGGTCGGAGACGATGGTGTCCGACTCGACCGACCGTCAGGGGCAGACCACATCCACGCCACGCGAAACACCGGATTGGCTCCGCCCTCGGCCGCGGCACTACCGAAAATTCCAAGTGGCAAGCATCAGATATCTTCAAAACCATCGTGCAGCAACTATGTTGCGCGGCTCCGGTGTTCCCATCTTTGAGATCGCCCGGGCGGTGGCAGACCGCCGACGAGGTCGAGCTCGCCACCTGAAGGTTCGGATCGCGCACAAAGCCGGCCACCGCCTCAACCTGCCTTCGTGACATTCCGTTCCTCGATCCGACGATGGCGTCCTCCAATTGCACAACCAGGTCATTTGTGGACGAAAAGACATGCGATGCATCAAATTGAATGCGAACCAAGAAAATACGAATCCTTAAACGTAGGTGTAGCCGAACTTCCGCCCTTACCGTCGTTGTGTGGTCGGGTTGTCGTCGGTGAGTGGGCGGCGAGTCCGAGTATTCGGGTTTCGCACGGAGTTCGCGTGGTGGTTGAGTTCGGCGAGAGCCGGTGAATGCCGACGCGGGCCTTTGATCGCGGGGTTCACGAGGAGCGGGTTGTCCGTGGCGGTGCGGAGCTCGCTGGGTGCGCCGCTGCCGGCGCCATCCACATCGGCTGTCGTCGGTTGTGGTGTGGGTGGGGGGTGGTGGTGGTGACGATTGAGTTGCCGGTGGTGTTGCAGCCGGTGGCGTATTTGGCGGGGTCGGCGTGGCCTCAGGGTGATGAGTCGCGTTGTTATGTGATGGCGGGGGTGTTTCATCGGGCGGCGCCGCGGGTGGCGGGGTTGGCGCCGGGGTTGGGTGGGGTGCGTAAGCGGGCGCGGGAGGGGTTTCGGGGCAGACCGGTGATGCGGTGGATGGGCAGTTCGGGCGGATGTTCTCGGGGGAGACGTCGTTGGAGGGGTTGTCGGGGGCGGTGTCGGGGTTGGGGATGTGTTGTTCTCGGCGGGGGTGGTGATCGAGTCGACGAAGTTGCAGATCCTGGTGACGTTGGGTGAGGCGTTGTTGGAGATTCAGTACGCGTTGTTGATGGCGGATTGGACGTTCGGGGGGTCGTTGTCGTGGATTCCGGTGATCGAGGCGGTGACGGTGGCGGTGGTGCGTCAGATCGCGGTGGCGGCGGCGCGGCGGTTGGCGGCGGCGTTGGCCGAGGCGGCGTCGGTGGTGGGGGTGAAGGCGTTGGCGCGTCGGGTGGGGGTGGAGGTGGCCCAGGAGACGGGGTTCGCGTTGGCGCAGGAGTTGGTGGTGGAGGGGATCATGGCCGCCGAGGGGCATGGTCATCTGTCGGTGCGGCAGATCTTCACCGCGGGGGGGCAGGGGGCCGGTGGTGGTGCGGGTGGTGGGGTGGCGCACGGGCCGTTGCGTCATCTGGTGGGGGATCCCTCGAGTAAGGGCGGGCATGTCCTGAAGGGGGTGTTCACCGATTACGGGGTGGGTGTGGTGGGGGGTGTGACGGGGTCGGGTGGTCAGGATCTGTCGGCGGTGTCGGTGTTGGGGGGTGCGGGCACGGGGGTGGTGACGGGGGCGATTCCGGGGGCCGGTGGGCACACCCCGCCGCCGGTGTCGGTGGGGGATGTGGAGGTGAACGCCGCCGCCGCCCCGGGCGTCGGGCCCGATGGCGGGCCGGGCGGTGACCCGGTGGTGCCCGGTGTCGGGGGTGGTGATCCGGTCGCGGTGCCGCCGCCGGGCACCGGCTCCGGCTCCGACTCGGCCGCGGATTCGGATTCCGGCACGGATTCGGATGCCGAGTCGGTGGTGGATTCGCTGTTCGATGCCGACGGACGCTCCGAGGCGGGGTCGGTCTCGGAGTTCGGCGACTCCGACCCCATTCCGGTCGGGGCCGGCCCGGTCCTGGTGGCCACCGGCGGCGGCCCGACCGCGGGCAAGGGCCCCGATATCCGTTCGGGCTCCGACTCGGGCTCGGACCCCGGCAACGGCATCGGTGCGGGCCGCGGCGTCGGTGCCGACCCCGGTGGCGGCGTGGCGGGGGACACCGGGTCGCCGGCGGTGGGTGGCGGTGCTGTGAGCGGGGTTCCGGGTGCGGAGACGCCAGCGGTGGGTTCTGTTGGTGCGCAGGCATTCTCGGGAGTTCACGGGGTCGCGGGGTCAACCCCGGGTGGCGGAACCGGGGAGGGGACCGCGCGCACCGCGACCGGTACCGGCGGGGGGTCGGGTCGGTTGGCGGGTGGGGGCGCACCGGATCCGACGCGGGGGGTCACCCCGTCGTCACCATCGCAGCCGTCTGGTCTGTCCTCGGGTGCCGCGGTGTCGGGTAGTGGCGAGCGGACCGTCGGCGGTGGGCGACCGGATTCCATTAAGGGCGTTGCCTCGGGGCCTGTGTCGCCGACGACGACACGCACAGCATCGAGTCCGTCGCTGTCGGTCGCGTCAGGGTCGGGTCGTGATCCCGATCCGGGCGTCGGGGGCACTGCCCGTGTGAGCGGGTCGGATCGGCTTGGACCGACCTCGGCGGGGCCGGTGTCGATGGAATCCGCGCCTGCCGCGGCCGTTTCGGCATCGACAGCGTCGGCGGCTGGTCCTGGGTCGGGCACGGTGCGTGCCGAGGCATTCCCCTCCTCGACGGCCGATCCGATCACGCGCCGCGGTATCGGTGATCCGCCGAGCGGTGCGGGTGAGTCGGCGGTTGATCTCGGAAGTCCCCGGGTGCCCGATGAGTCGTCGACCGCTGGGATGGTGACGCCGTCGACGCCGTACGACCTGTGGAACGGGTTGGATCAGACGCATGCCGATTTGATCCTGGTGTCGGTGCGCTCGCGGGTGGCGAACAGTTGGGGTGCGGATTATGTCGGTACGGGTAACGACGAGGCCGCAGCCGCTTTCAGAGATGAGGTCAAACGGGCCTACGGCCGCCTCGATGAGCGTGTTCGCGCCCGCACCGTCAGCGCGGTGGCCGACGCATTGCACGGGCTGATCGTGTCCGGTAGCCCCTTGATCGGCTTACCCGGCGGGGCCAGGTCGGAGCCTGTCATCAAGCCGGTCGAGGCGGGCAGAAGCAGTGACGTCGGGGCCGTGGCTGAGGGCGCCTCATCAGCCGGTAGCGACATCCAAGACTCTCTGTCCGCGGCATTGCCCACTCGATCGCCGTCCCCTGATGAGTCGAGGCCGCCGGCGCCGGGAATCGCGCCGGTGTCGCGGCGTTCGAGCACCGCGAACGAAGCCGGCCCCGAGATCCTACCGGAAGGTCAGAAGGAAGCGTCGTCTACGGCCACATCGGTTATGGCGCCAAATGATCGCGTCCGCCAACCTTCCCCCGACCCTCGACCCGACGGCCCGGACGCCGGTGCCGACCCGCCCCGACCTTCACCACTCAGCTCCGAAGACCGCGCCCGTACGACGCCGCGCGACGAATCCGCCGGGCCGGGCCCCACGTCGCCGACGGTGCAGCTGCCCGTCGAACGCGTGACTTCCGTTGACGTTTCGGGGCCAAGCGTCGAGGAGAGCTCACGTTCAACCAGCGAGGGCGCGGAATCAGCACAGCGACACGAGCGTACGCCGGAGCAGTTGGAGCCACCCGCGGCAGAAGATGGTTCACCGTCTCCGGCCGAACCTCCAATCGGCTTTCTGACCGCGTACTTCCCCCACTCCCTCGGTCAGATCGCGGCCACCGAAGTCGGCGGTGTTCCGGACTCGATCCAACGGATCCGAGCGCTCGCGACCAGCCTCGACGCCGTGATCGCCGATGACGATCTCGCGCGGGTGGGCGAGGCGATGACTCACGAATTCGGCAGCCATTTCGGTGAGTACGGCCGCCGTTGGACGTTCGCGGCCACCAACAACGCCGATCTAGCGATCGATCTGACAGTCCGGGTCGAGGTGGGCGAACCGACCGAGCGAATCAAGGACGAGGAGAAAGTGTTTCGGTCCGACCTCGGAGCGCGACATACATCCGGCGTAAGCGACGCGAAGCGCACCAACGCGGGCATCCACATCCCCTTCCGGTTCGATGTGATAACCGCTCCCGGCATCGGCTTCATGTCCGAGGTGGCGGCAAGCTATCGGCGATCACACAACCGCACAACAGACTTCGTCCGCGGTGAGAACCGCACACTGCGCGGCGGAGCGCGATCGGACAAGGTGAGCGGGCCGGCCAGATGGCACATCACCGTCGCACCCGCCGCCGCAGCACCACTGTCGGAGCATGTACAGGCCACTCGAGCGGTGACGGCGGTGGTCCACGCCAGTGTGGCCATGCGCGGCCCCCACGACTACCACACCTGGCGTCCCGCGCGACCGGACGCGCCCACTGTCTCCGTCACGCGAGAACAAGCCGATCACATCGTCACATCGCGATCTTTCTTCGTGGATGCGGTCACCGATGTGGGCGACTTATACCTCGCGCGTCGACAGGCGCTTCCCCTCGCGACGCACGCACCCAAAAGTCCCGGACGCGAGTACCTGCAGCAATTCTCCACTCAGACTGGTCTGCAACAGCAACTGCCGAATATGCTTGAGCAGGAATATATCTCGAGTCGTATCGTTAGCAGTGCGCGCCAGTGGACGGCGTTGAAGTCGTCCGCGAGGCTTGAGACGCTCAAGCCGATCGGCACGGTGGCGAATCAGCAGCTGCGAGCCGACCGCAACGTAACGCGGGCAGGTGGCGACGACCGGTCGTCCGGTAGCACCCTCACCTTATCGCTGGGCCCGCAAGCCGGTGCGTCGTTCGACGGTCAGTTCGTCGGTGGCCGGTGGATGTGGTTCAACGGCCACAGGGGAGGCTCGTCAAGCGATAAACTCGCGGTGTCGAACCAGAACCGCCGCGGATTTCAGGTGAACCACGATCGGGTGCTCTACGAAGCGCGAATGACGGTCGCAGAGCAATGGTTTGATCACCAGACGTCCTCATGGCGCGTCGAGGGCAACACCAACGTCCGGATCACCGCCGTTGTCAGTCTGTCGGTGCACGAAGCCGCCGAATTCGGCTTACCCGGCGCGGAGAACTCCGACGGCTCACCGGCCACCGGAATCAACAAGGGACCCCGCCGGCTACCACCCCCGTGGTTGGGAGGCAGCCGGTCGGGAGCGCTCAACGACGTCACCCTGCCAGCCGACACACAACAGCGGATCATGCAGGACATCCGCGCCCAGCTGGAAGTGATCGACCAGCCCGGCTTGTTGCCGGCGTTAGCCGGGTCCGACCTCGGCGGCGGCGGTCAACCGATAAGTGCGTTCAGCCCAGATCAAAGGCTTGCCGCCGAGCAGAATCTGCGGAACCTCACGTCGCTGAGTTCGCTGGCCGCGCTGCAGGTGCGCAGCATCGAGTTCGAACTGCCGAAATCGACCGCTGAGCAAGAGAACTCGGTCAGCCGGAATATGAGCCGGATCGCCGACGCCACGTCGTTATCGCCCTACAAGGACGTGGTCCGCATCGTCGTCACCCCGCGACATTCGTCGCCCGACCCGTCGTCGGACCCCTATATCGGCTTCTACCACAAGTTACCGCTACGCTCGCGGCCGTCGAAGACGACGTCGATAACCTCGGGTCGCTCGACCTTTCGCGGCTTGGGCACCTGGTTCGAATTCCGCCCGCGGTTCGGCCCGATCTCGGCGGGCCCCTCGGCCGATCTGTCGTTCATGCACGAGCATCGGAAAACCTGGTCGTCGCGTGTGACGTACAAGCTCGACGCACTGCGCATCGGCGATCCCCAACTCGATCTGTTCAGAGGTGAGGTCTCGTTCACCGTCACCGTCGCCGTCGAGCGGCGGGGGCACGATTGGTCGAACATGTACAGAGCTACGGCGAATCGGATGATCACCGGCGTAACCCCGCCGGATTCAAGTCGGACGCTACGAACGTCATCCTCACCGGAACCGATCACCGTGCCGGTGATCGACGCCGTCTCGAGCGCGCTCACCGATCCCGAACTCGACAACCGGGACCAGCCCGCCCACCAGCCGCAGCCGCCCTCAACTCCGGTCCCGATACCCGCCTCCGCCGGATTCGGCCGCCATCAGGTGGTGTCCAACAAAGGCGTCCGGCACGACTACCCCGAGGCGACGAACAAGACCGTGTTCCACGTCGCCGCCCCCGGTGCGGTGCTCGATTCGATCAAGAAACTGGCAACGCAGGTCGCCGGGGCCGATTTCGTTCGCGACTACGACCAGCGGCTAGCCACGGACTTCGGCCCCGAGTACATGGATACCGGTTTCACCACTCGCGGGTGGACCCGCACGTACAGCAACTATTACTACGGCGATATCAACGTGAGCGTACGGCCGCGCTTGACCAACCCGCGGCCGTTCAAGACTCTGCTTGCCGGAGGCAAGTCGGAGAGCATGGATTACGGCGGATACGCAATCAGCATCGCGCAGAGTGGCGCCGCGACGCTCAGCATGGATGCCGGGCTGAACTGGCGGGGCGGCCAGAGCGTCAACTACCCGACGCTGCGGTTCGGTGCAGGCGGCGGCCAGATGACGTCGCTCAGCACCAGCGTCACCCTCTCGGGAGCGACTCAGTTCGACCGAGTCGCCAGTACGTCCTTACCGTCGGTGCTCGTTCAATACGACCTGGTCTGGGACGTCGCGGTCCAACGCGGTACTAGTACGACCGCCGACAGGTGGGACAGGTTTCGGACAGCGATGGGCGCACCCCAGGCTCCGGTCCACGCCGCGGAGGGCATCCTCATCGAAAACGGCGCCTACCGATCGGTGCCGGAAAGCGATGCGCGAGACGAGGGGCTACTCCAAAAGATCGACGAGCTGAATGCGACCAACGTCGACCGACTCGAAAAGCTGGGCGTCGAGGTGCCTGCTGCGCCTCCCGTCCTCTCCACGAATCCGCCTCGGTTCTTTCCGCCCGTCACCCTGCGCGGCGGCTCCTCGTCGTCCCTCGGTCTCGGCGATGTATCGCGCGCTCCCGATCTCACCGGCATGGTCGACGACCTGATCGCAGAGCTGGGGCCGGCCGCCGACACCCTCTTCCCGGAGCGCAACGATTCACGGGAGAACCGCGGTCGGCTCCACGAGTTCCTCACGCCTCTGTCGGTCGCGTCGCTCATCGAAAACGCCATCGACTCCGGCGCACCCGTGAAATTGCATTACTACGCCCCCGCCACGGTCCACCCCTTCAACCCCACCCCCACGATCAAGCCGGCCTTCGCGCACCTGAAGCTCGAGCTCGGCACCGCCGAATTCGTCGACGCCGTTGCCGATGGCGGCGAACTCGAAATCACCACGGATGCCTCGGTCACACACGCACAGACCAGGAACACGTCGTCAACCAGGATCCTGCGCGCCCGTCCGGGACACGGCACGAACTTCACGAACATCGGCGAACTCAACCCGATCATCACGACGATCAGCGTGGCCAACCAAAGCTGGCACAACGACGCGGCCCATCAAGGATCGACCATCGCCCGCGCGAGCACCGCAGGCGTCGCGCAGGGCAATTACGCCAAGTTCGACGTGCCGATACGACGAGCCGTACTAACCGTCGAACTCCCCGGTAGGGACATCCCCATCACGGTCGTCTGGCCGAAGCAAAGCGCCGTAGGCGCGCCACCGCACCAGCTCCCCAAGCTCGGGATCGAGGTCGTGGCGAGCCCCCTGCGGTTGGATGACGGTGGCCCAGCGCCGTCCCGAGGTCGAGGCCCCCGCGTTCCCGATGCGTCACCGCACTCGAGCCAGCCACAGACTTCCCCTAACGTCGCCGAACACGTCAAGCAATTCCTCTCCGACGGAATGGCGCTGCCCGCGCAATCCCACCTCGAAGGCCTGGTGGGCACCGAAGGCATCCACCACCAGCTGACTCTTATGGCAGCAGCCACAGGGAAATCCATGACCCTGGAGGACCGGCATAACGCGCGGGCGTTCAGCACCAACAACCTCGTCAGAACGTGGTCTCGCATCGCCGCGGTGGACCCGGATGGCCAGGAGGCGCCGGTAGCCGGAATTCAGATCTACACGTCCTTTCGCAAGCCGACAGTCGTCAGTACGGCTAACGACGTCGGTCTTGAACTCGATGACCCGATGGGCCTGTACGCGCCGAAAAAGCCGCGGGCAACCGCGCAGCGACAGGTCACGGCCGGCCAGAACACGGCGCTCGGTGAGTGGC
Source organism: Mycolicibacterium arabiense (assembly GCF_010731815.2). NCBI lineage: Bacteria > Bacillati > Actinomycetota > Actinomycetes > Mycobacteriales > Mycobacteriaceae > Mycobacterium > Mycolicibacterium arabiense. Next base: position 273,907 of record NZ_AP022592.1, on the reverse strand, counting down.
TCGGCACTACCCACACGACCGGAGCCGTTCGCTCAACTTTCCAGGCGAACGCACGTGCTCTATTCGGCACCCAGCGGCAGCAATCGGAGCAAGCTTCCGGTTCCCTTCTGCACATGCTGAAACCCTACGGGGCGACGGTCCTGGTGCAGATGGACCTGCACGTGCTCATGGTGTCGGGAGACAAGGTCTCCGAAATGATTGTGCCCAAGGGGACGTTCCTGCGGATGACCCCGGACATCGCATTCGAGTTCATGGGCTACCGGGCCCCGCCGCCCGGCGACCGCCAGCCTGTCGCCGAGCTGGCTGAATACCGCGCGGCGTGGGCCGCCAGCTACGTCGCGGCGACTGCACGAACAGATCTCGCGCTCGCGCTGGAACGCGACCTGCCCCACCTCGACGAGAAGGAGGAGATCGAGCGCCGGCTCCAACTCCTCGATGCGCATCACGCGGTGCTGTCCGCCGAGCAGGAAGTTCGGCGGACCCGCCGAGTCTGGATGCTCGCGAAGGAACGGGTCGATGCCCGATTCGACGGGCGCGAACCCGCTGACATCGACAGCTCGGACGTCGTGTCCAGGAACGACCGCGAGGTTGCGTTCACGATCGGGACGGCCAGCCCCTCGGAAGATTCGGAAGGCGGTGCGGTCGAGCAGGGGCGAGGCGTTGATCCCGATGCAGTGGCCGCGGCGCTGGAAACGGTTGGGACGCTTTCCGGTAGCGACCTGAGCGGGAGTGGGACGGACTCCGTCGACTCCGAGCGGTCCGAATCCGTTGATGCGCAATCGGGTTCGCGTGATGCGGAGCGCTCTCGCTTGGTTGTCGAGCCTGCGGCGTCCAGTGCTGTCTCGGCAGCGCACACCCGCGGTGATGGGGAACCGGTCGGCGAGCGTGACGGGGTGGAGGGTGTGTTCACGATCGGGACGGCCAGCCCGTCGGAAGGTTCGGAGGCCGGCGCGGCCGATCGGGGGCGAGACGTCGATCTCGATGCAGTGGCCGCGGCATTGGAAACGGTCGCCGAATCGGGGGATGGTGTTGGGGGTGAGACGTCCACGCCGGCGACGGCCGGTGATGGTGTGAGGCCGTCGTCGACGGTGGTCGGCGCGCATGTCGAGGGTGGCGCTTCAGGCGAACCTCCGGTGCGTGCGGCGGAGGCGGAAACGGTTGGGACGCTTTCCGGTAGTGACCTGAGCGGGAGTGGGACGGGCTCCGTCGACTCCGAGCGGTCCGAATCCGTTGATGCGCAATCGGGTTCGCGTGATGCGGAGCGCTCTCGCTTGGTTGTCGAGCCTGCGGCGTCCAGTGCTGTCTCGGCAGCGCACACCCGCGGTGATGAGGAACCGGTCGGCGAGCGTGACGGGGTGGAGGGTGTGTTCACGATCGGGACGGCCAGCCCGTCGGAAGGTTCGGAGGCCGGCGCGGCCGATCGGGGGCGAGACGTCGATCTCGATGCAGTGGCCGCGGCATTGGAAACGGTCGCCGAATCGGGGGATGGTGTTGGGGGTGAGGATGATGAAAGGTCCGATGGCAGGGTTTCCGCACCACCCGGCACGCCAATGGAAGACCTCCGGACGAACTCGCCGTCACCGGTGCCCAGCGCGTTCTCGGCCGCTGACGGCTATTCCCGCACCGACAGCGACGACGAATCGGCGAGAAGAGCCCTTGACGACGCACGGCTTCCGATCGAGCGCGGCGCCTCGAGTGAACCTTCGGTCCTCGCGGGGGATGCGGGAATCGCCGCGGAGTCTGCTGATGGCGGCTCAGGTGAGGGTGGCTTGGTTGCGGCCGCCGAGCCCGAGCGGCCGGACGCCGACCATTCCGCACCGGATTCGCGTCACGGGCGGCGGTCCGGTTCGGTGGTCGAGACCACAAGGGCCAGTGACCTTTCGGCGGTGCGGACGCCTCTTGACGGCGATTCCCTGAGCGAGGCTCATGGGATCGAGGGCGGGGACGTCGGCGGCGATCGACCAGTCGACGAAGGTGCGGTTAGTCGCGGGCGGTCTCGGCCGCTGGACCGTCGCCGTGTTGTCAGGTTCGCCTCGGATGATTCGGTGGTCAGCGAATCGCCGCGCGGGGAGGGTGGCGGTGCGGATGGCGATGGGCGTGGTCTCGGCGAGGGTTCTGGGGATGAGGTGTTCTCGGTGGGGTTCGGGGAGGGGGTCAAGGGTCTGGGTGGGCCTCGGGAGAGGATCCGGGAGGCCGCGGCGGCGGTGGTGGCCAGGGTGGTGGCGGGTGAGGCGGTGGTGGTGCGTGTGCAGGGCGGCGGTAACGGGTGGTGGGGCAGTGCGGGTCGTGCCGATGAGGTGGGGCAGCGTCGGGCTGAGGTGACGCGTGCGGCGTTGCGTCGGGAGGTTAATCGGCAGCTCGCCGAATTGCCGGTGCGTCCGGGTCGGGTGTCGCCGGTGGTGTTCGAGGTGGCGAGTTCTCGGGGTCGGGCGTTGCCGGTGGGGGTGGCGGAGAGCGGTGATGGCGATGTCGATGCCGCGGCGCGTCGGGTGGTGCAGATTCGGATCGGTCCCCGGTCGCAATCGTCGACTGAGGCAGCTCATTTCGTGCCGGGGTCGGGTTGGCGGTCGCGGCCGTCGGGTTCGTTGATTCGCCGGGATCCGACGTTCGGGCGGGGCATCGACTTACCGGGTGGTCGCGAGCCCGCCGGCGATGAGCCCGGTGAAATGCCTGAGCGTGCCGGTGGCGGTCGTGGTGAGCCGCTGGTGTCCGATCGCGACGGTCGAGACTCCCGCGATGCGGCCGAACTGGATGTATCACGTCAAGCGACCGGAGCGATGGCCGCGACGACACCGGCCGCCTCCGGGAGCGGCGATCTTCACCTGCGCTTCGACAGGGGGGTGGAGTCGGTTGAGGTGCATGCGAATTCCGATGTCGCGGCGATCGTGGCCGGTGTGGTTGCGACTGCCGAGCGTGTGCATCGGGCGGGGCGGGGGGGTCTGATTCTGCGGGCGGAGGGTGGGGGCAACGGTGGTTTGTTCAGTCAGGGGGCGGATGTCGTCGGGTTGAGGCGGGCGCGGGCGGCGCTGGACGCGGTGGGGTCGCGGATTGCGGATGCTCTGCGGGCGAAGGGGATTCCCGAGGATTTCGTGACGGTCGCCGATCCGACGTCTCGTGGTAGGGCCCTGGCCGCGGGTGTCGCCGGGTCCGTGGAGCAGGTGCGGCGGACGGTGGTGTTGCGGGTCGAGATCGATCCGCAGATGTCGACCGGGGAGCGCGATCGACTCGTGGAGGCGGTGCGGCGTGCGTCGGGGGTGGCCGAGATGAACGCCGAGCTGGTCGTCGAGGCGGACATGCGGCTGCAGCCAGAGCAGTGGCTGCTGGACATCGACGAACGCGCGAAGCTGATCGCCGCGTTGTACCGCGACGATGTCGACGTACTGATCAGGGCGCAGTTCGCGCTCGCGCACGCGCGCAGGGTGCCGGCCGTGGCTGCGGCGCAGGAACGGCTGGAGTCGCTTCGTTCGACGTTTCAACGCCGGTGGGAGCCGACGGCCTCACCGACCTCGGGGTCGGTGACCGCGGGCTCCTTGAAGGCGGAGTCGGTGCCCACTGCGGCAGAGCAAGCCAGAGCGCAGGACAAGACGCGAACCTGGCTCGCCGGTGTCGTTCAGGACGGAGTCGAGTCCGACGTCGACATCGCGGTGCCCTCAGGCGGCGAGTTGCCCGACGATCCGGCGTCCGCGGAGTTCTCGGTGGCGTCGGGGGAGGGGGTCGAGGGTCACGACGAGCAGCGCGGTCGCCCGGACCCGGCTGTTGCGTATCGCACGGTGGCCCCGGATCTGGCCGGTCTCGTGAAGCGCACGCCGATGCGGGGGGATGCCGATCATCCTCAGAATCGGCCGTTCACGGCTTTCCTCCGTACCGCCGACGGTGAGTTGTCCCCCCCACTCGCGGAACGTGTTCCCGCCCCGGCGAGTTCCGCGGCGCTCGGCAGACTCGGAGACGTGGTCTTCGACCAGCAGCGGGGTGATGACAGCGATTCACGGAGTTCGGATGACGAATCCGACATTGACAGCCTGGAGACGCTGGTCTATTCGTCTGACGGCGGTGTGGCCGGTCCCGTCGGCGCGGGTGGCCAAGCGACGTCCGTCGAATCGACCGGCTCGCGACGGGCAGCCGATGACACCGGGCTGGCACACGATGTGGAGGCGCTGCGAACGCCCCCGACCGACGCGTCAGTGCCGGCCGGCCCTTCGAGCCGTCGCTCCGCCGTGCAACTCGAGGAACAGGCGCCCGTCGGCGGGCAGTCGGATCTTTCCGCTCTGCCGACACCGGGTGAATCCCGGCAGCCGGTCTCGGGTGTTCGCAGCCATCGTGATCACCTCGAGGCGGAACTCGAGTCGGTGCTTCCGCCGTATGCGGGTAACGCTCGGGATTGCGTGTTGCGTCTGGACATGTTGCGGGCGCACTTCGCCGGATCGTCGGCCGGTTCGCCGAACGTGCGGCCGAGGACGGGTGCTCGCGACGATTGGGCGGTGGGTCTCAAACGAGATCAGGACGTGCTGGCGGCGGGATTGGGCGGTGATTGGCAACCCGTCGACCACACTCTGAGGACGGTCACCGACCAGCTTCGCACGCTGGGCGACGGGGCGATGGCCTTCATCCTCACCTCGCCGGGCACCTCGGCGCGGGCGCGTCACGCTGTGGCGATCCGCAACGTCGGCGGTGAGCTGCTGTGGATCGAAACGCAGAATCGAACCGGTAGCCGCGTCGTCCCGGTGTCGGAAATGCCGTTGGTGCACACGACTGATGCGCGCGCCATCGTCATCGGACCCGCTGGCGAGCCGGTGCCGTTGACGCTCAGTACGACGGCGACCCCCGGCAGCACCGTGAACGCACTGTTGGATCCCGCACCCACACTGAAGTATCAGCGCGGCGGCATAGAGATCGAGTCCGGATTCGCACTCGACGTCAGCGATAGCACAGTTCTGCGGAATGCGTCCGCGATTATCGCCGAGTCCCCGTACTTCAAGATCGTGATAGACGTGGTCACGGGTGCTGACGGCAAGGTCTGGAAGATCCTCGAGTTGGTATCCGTACCCGCGGCGATGCGGACTGGTGAAGAGCCGGGCCAAGGTGGCGCCGTCGGGGCCGACGAAGCGTTCGACCACATCCGCGCCGCTGTGAACCGGCTGCGTGCGGCTGATCCCCACACCAGGCTCGGGGACATCTTTCCCGCCTCCCAACCGGTCAGGGTCAACCCCGATTTCGCGGACTGGAAGGTCATCGGCGAGGTCTTCCCCCGGTTGATGAACACCCATTACAGTGCCGGAATTCCTATGGCGGGAATGCACGAGTTCATGAAGTTCGTCGCGAATCGCACGTTCGCCGGGCCGAATTCTCCCCCAGCGCACCACTTGCGGAGTGCACTGCGGTTCGGCGACGAAGTAGCGGCCACCTTCGCGGGGGTGCCGAACGACCGTAGTGTGGCCGTTCGGCTCGACGCCCTGGCGGCGCACGACTACGAGATCGCCGAGCTTCGCGGGTTCGCAGCGGGGGTCTACACCCAGCTTGCCGCGTTTCTGGACCACGCCTTGGCGCCCGATCAAACCCTCGCCAAGAACCGGACGCTCGTCATCATGCGTACCGCCTTGGGAGCAATGCGCGCAGCGCTGCCCGAGGCGGTGAAAGGCTGGCTGGACACCAACGCTGAAGTGGTTGAGGAGCTACTTCACGACCGATTCGCGATCGACAACGGCGAGATCACGGAGTCGGCTCAGATCACCTTCGGCAGTTTGCTCGACGTCCCCCGAGATGGGAAGAAACAGGGCGTCACTGCGGGTCTCTATCTGGCGAATGCGACCCGGAGCCCGCACCAAACGGTTCCCATAAGCCAGAGCCATGCGCTCCTCGTTAAGAAGGATTTCGACGCCATGGACGGTGACCTCACCGTCGTCGAACTGCGTGCGCACGGCAAGCGACATATTCAGGACACCCACGACATCCAGGGTTTCTACGACGAAATCGGGCGCGTGGTACGCGACATCGACTCGCGGATGCGGGATGGCGCTGTGCGCGTCCCGTTCGCGGAAGGGGCGAAGACAGTCGACCCGGAGGAGATGCCGGCACTGACTCGATACGCCGTCTACGTCGCCGAACTCGCGGTTCGCCGACGTGCAGCCGGCCTGGGTGCCGTCGCGGTTCGCGCCGAGGGCGGCGGCAACGGCGGACGGCTGAGTCGAGGAGCCGACCGAGTCGGCCGCAAGCGTGCCGCCGCTGTCCAGGCCGTCGTGCGACGCGCGGTCGAGCGCGAACTGCTTCAGCGCGGCGAGTCGATCGACTTGGTGAAATTCACCGAACCGGGCTCCCGCGGTAGAGCACCGGTGGAGGACCTGCGGTTCGCAACGACTGAGAGCGATCGAAGTCCGGCGTCCGTGGCGGCAGCACACCGGACCGTCGTGATGCGGGTCGACGGTGACTTTCGACTCGGCGCATCAGCTCACAAGGCCGGGGCGGAGGTTGAACCGCCGCAGCGGCTGTCCGCTGAGATGCTCCCGTCGCAGTGGTTCTCGGACGGCGACTCGGTTCGAGGGTTGCCGGTCGCCTCCTCGACGTCCGAGCGGCGGGTCGTGGGGTCGGCGGGCGATGAACGGGCGGGGTTGGAGTCCGAGGGGGATGTGGTGGTCGGTGGGCAGGCGGGTGGTGGATCGGAGTCTGTCGAGGCGGGTCTTTCGGGTCGTTCCGGCTCGGTTGGGGATTCGATCGGTGAGGTGGGGGTTGCCGACGTGCGGGAGGCGTTGCCGGTGTCGGGGTTGTCGGTGGGGGAGGTGAAGGGCTGGATCGGGGATGTCAACCACGACGGGGACGCCTCGGTGGTTCCGGTCGGAGATCGGTTGACCAATTGCGGTCCCACGACGTGGGCGGTGTTCGATCGGTTGTCGGGGATCCCCGGTTTCGGGCGTGCGCATCGGAGCCGGATGGGGGCTGTGGATGTGGGTGCGGCGACGGGTTTGCCGCTGCAAGACAGCGATCCTCACGGTATCGCCGAGCTGTTGCGGGGTGGGGGTGCGGGTGCGCACACGGTGGTGGTTGTTCGGTTCGGCAACGGGGTGGCGCACAGTTTCAACGCGTTGTTCGACGGTGAGAACACGTGGGCGATCGACGGGCAGCACGGCACGGTCACGGCGTGGCCGCCGGGGTTGGGTAGTGCGGAGAATCCGGTGACGAGTTGGTGGGTCGGTACGCCCGCGGCTCGCTCGGTCGATGCCGACGGGCCCGTCCGGGACGGCGGGACGGGACTGGGCTCGACGGTGGTGTCGGGTCTGGGGGGTGAGGGTCACGACGGGCAGCGCGGCCGCCCGGACCCGGCTGTTGCGTATCGCACGGTGGCCCCGGATCTGGCCGGTCTCGTGACGCGCAAACCGATGCGGTGGGATGCCGATCATCCTCAGTATCGGCCGTTCACGGCGTTCCCCCGTACCGCCGACGGTGAGTTGTCCCAGGAGGCGATCGACGACTACGTGCAGGGTTCGTCGGCGTGGGTACGCGACACCTATTCACAGGTGTTGCAGGAGACGGCGGTGGTCGTCGAGGGGGTGGACGACGAACAACTCGAGCGTCTGTTGGCCGAGGATGAGGGCGTTGGCGCCAAGTATCCCGAGTTACGGACGTATCTGAGCCGCCCGGATAAGCAGACCCGCGTGGACCGCAATCCGGGCTGGGTCGTGCAGGACGTACGGCACGAAGGGGTCGACGTCCGATACCACATCACCGGAACCGACCCGGCGGACTCCCGGCGAGATATGGTGCTTCGCGCGCTGACGGTGTTGCGCGAAGGGGGTTTCGATCTGCCCGAGACACTGGATGTCCGTCTTCCGCGCTATCACCGCAAGCTCGTCGTCAGCGCGGACGCCGACGGCCGCCTCCGAATCAAGGTGGATCCGGGCACCGCGATCCTCGATGGTGTCGCGGGGGTGTTCACGGCGCCGGGAGAGCTGCTACTGACGACCTTGGCCGACTCTCCGACCGACGATACGGGGGGACACTCCGTTGCGGATGTCATGGAGGACACGGCGCTCGTGGACGTGCTTCACGAGATGATGCACTGGCTGCACTTCCAGCAGCATCGGCAACGATTCGTGGACTTGGCCCTTACGAAGCTGGTCGACACCGCCGACATGCCGCGGGTCACCGAGGTCAGTTCCTACGTGGGCCTCGCCCCGTTCGAGTTCGTCGCCGAGTACGGCGTGGGCCGATTACTGCACCGGTCCTACGACGATCCGGTGTTGAAGGCCCGCCTGGAGGAACTCTATGTGGCTCTGGGTGGCCCGTTGCCTCAGGACGGGGCCCGGCCGGTGTCGCCGCCGACGATGACGACGGACCGGTTGAACAGTCTGGTTGCCGCCGTTAAGCAGCGTTCTCGAGCCGTCAGTTTCAGTGACGCGGAGATCGAGGATGCTGAGCAGCGGCTCCCTGTGTTCGACCGGTGGCGCCGTGTCGAGGACCGGGCGGCGCTGATCGCCGATGCGCTCACCGGCGGCTCATCGCCCGATCATGCCTGGGACGCCTTCGCGGTGCGCAGTCCCCGCCGCGCCGGCGAAATCCTGGACACGATGAAGAGTAAGGTTCCCAGCCTCCAAGGCGGGGTCAAAGAGGCGTTTGCGGCGCTGTCGGATCGGCAACGCACCGGTTCGACGATGCACGTCGTCCTGGCCATGGTCATTCACATCAGGAACTCACTGCCGGACGTTGAATCCGACGATGACGGCGTGGCACCGCTCGGATTCGCTACCGGCCAGGACGTGAATCCACTGCGGGACGACGATTCCGACGATGACAGCGTGGCGCCGCTCGAATTCGTTACGGCCCACATCGAGACGCCGACGGCACATGCAGAGCTCGTTCCCCCGGACAGCGGGCGCCGTGGTCTCGGCAAGGTTTCTGGGGATGAGGTGTTCTCGGTCGGGTTCGAGGAGGGGGGCAAGAGCCTGGGTGGGCGTGAGGAGGGGATCCGGGAGGCTGCGGCGGCGGTGGTGGCCAGGGTGGTGGCGGGTGAGGCGGTGGTGGTGCGTGTGCAGGGCGGCGGTAACGGGTGGTGGGGCAGTGCGGGCCGTGCTAATGAGGTGGGGCACCGTCGGGCTGAGGTGACGCGTGCGGCGTTGCGTCGGGAGGTTGTTCGGCAGCTCGCCGAATTGCCGGTGCGTTCGGGTCGGGTGTTGCCGGTGGATGCGGTGGTGTTCGAGGTGGCGAGTTCTCGGGGTCGGGCGTTGCCGGTGGGGGTGGCGGAGACCGGTGATGAGGATGTCGATGCCGCGGCGCGTCGGGTGGTGCAGATTCGGATCGGCTTCCGGTCGCAGTCATCCACTGAGGCAGCTCATTACGTGCCGGGATCGCGTTGGCAGGCGAGGCCGTCGGGTTCGGCGGTTCGCCGGGATCCGACGTTCGGGCAGGGCATCGAGGTGCCGGGTCGTGGCGAGCCCGCCGGCGAGGAGTCCGGCGGAATGTCGGTGGGCCCTGATCTCGGCGATCAAATCGAGGATCCGCTCCCCTCTGGTGGTGCTCGGATGGGCACCGGTGACACTGCTGCAACGATCACCGCTAGCGACTCTGGGAGCGCGGCCCCCACCGAGGCTTCCCCTGTTCGAGCAACCCCCCCGGTTGCGCACCGCCACGTCGCTGATCTGCGAGGCGCTGATGCCGGTTCCGAGCGCGAACGTACAGTCGACTCTCCTCGTACCGGTTTCGACGTGGAGGACCTCGAGCAGGCTGTCATCGGCTCTCCGAATGACGGTTCCGCGCGCCAGTCGGGCTCGGATGTCGGCGTCAGCGAGGCGGGTTCGGTGGCGGAATCGCCGAGCGGGGCCGCGCCTGACGTATCAACGCCTGTCGAACCGCCCGGTTCGTCGAAGCGCTCGGATTCGTCGTCGGGGCGGGACGTCGACTCGGTTGGTCGTCGTGACTCCGCCGGCGAGCAGGCGGGTGTGCCCGACGTTCTCGACGTCGAACCAACGTTGACCGACTTGCGGGAACGGGCGGCCGCGGTCAGGCGAAGGCGAAGCGGCGCCGAGGACTCGGCGGTCGACGAGGATCGGTTGGGTTCGGATCCGTTCGGCTTCCGGGATCTGGCGCCGGCACCGGAGCGGGAGCACGAGCAGCTGGCCCGCAATGAGGAGGCGCTGCGGGGCCGCCATCAGGATCTGAGCGAATCGGTGGCCGACGGGGACAATCGGAAGGCGACGCAGGAAGTCGCCCGCGCCGAGCATGCTCTGGCGTTGCGCGAGGAGCAGGTTGAGGCGGATCGGGGCCCCGCGGACCCCGCTGGTCTTTCAGGTGAGCAGCAGGCGTTCGAGCGGCAGCGGGACCGGGATGAGGTCGCCCCCGCGGAGCACGTCCGCAGGGCGGTGGAGCGCTCGTGGCCGCCGGAGTGGACTCCGACCGTTGAGGAGTCGGGGTTTAACGTTGCGGGCGGCGCCGGCCCAGTCCTCGACGTCGGTGCGGGCGCGGACCGGCTCAGGTGGGATGAGGGGGTTCGGGGGGTGGTGCGTGCGCGGTTGACCGGAGAGGGTTTGGCGCACTTGGCGAGGCGGGTGGAGTCGGCGTGGGCGGCGTTGGGGGAGCGGGAGCTGCGCGCCAACACCAAGGAGCTGTCCGAGATGTTGTATCAGCAGGTGCTGACGGGCGATCATCGGACCCGTCTGCCCGGAGGCGCTCGGCAGAAGAGGGCCCCCGCGCGGGTGGAGCCGGCGGGGGTGCAGGAGGCCGCGGGTGGTGGGGGGCCGCAGGGCCGGATGTGGATCGACCCGCCGGCTGGCGGCGGTGATGCTGGGGGCGGTGAGCAGCTCGACCGCGCCGGTGGGTCGGCGGGGTCTTCGGGTGCCGGGGTCGATGGTGGTGGGTTGGAGCGGGTGCAGGTTAAGGGGGACGGGTGGTGTCTGGTGCGTGCGGTGGTGGCCAGTGATCCCGGGTGGGTGGAGGACAGTCTTGGCGAGGCGGGATGGGGCGGGGTCGATCCCGTGGTGGCGTTGCCGCAGCTGGTGCTCGATCGCCTCGCGCAGGGCGTGCCGCTGGAGGCGTTGGCGCTGTATCGCCGAGCGCGGGCCCGAGGCGAGCGGGAGCGGTTGAAGAGAGCCGACCTCGACGGGATGCGTGATTTCCTGCGTGGTCGGCAGCAGGCGCGTGGTGAGCCGGAGTGGCCGCTGCACCTCCTGGATCGCGACGGGCTGATCACTATGGTCCTGGCGGACTTGGATAACGACCTGAGCCTGGTCGAGGGTGAGGTCGCGGCGTTGAGGGATGCGGTGAGGGATTGGGGGTCGAGGTGGGCCAGTGAGGAGGGGGAGGCGTTCGCGGCGTTGGTGGCGTGGGCGTTGGGGGTGCGGTTGGTCGTGCTCAACGGTGACGGGAGTGAACGTGCGCGGTTGGGGCCTGTTCATCCGGGGGCGCGGGTGATCAGGGTGTTCTACGACCATGAACGCAATCATTACGACGGCAGCCGCCCCCGGCAGGCGGCGGTCGACGGGCCGGCGGTGGGGGTGTGGCGGGAGTCCTATCGGCGGTTCGGCGGCGCCGATGACGGTGGTGCGGGTTCGGCTATGACGGGGGTTGTCGGGGATGCGGCGGGGTGGGGTCCGGATGTGGGGTTGTCGTCGTGGCCGTCGACGGTGGTGGCGCAGCCGGGCTCGTACCCGCAGCCGAGTGGGGGGGACGGTATCGACGTCGTGCGGCCCGATCGGGGTGCGGGTGCCGGCGGTCACGGCGCGGACGCGTCGGATGTGTCGGGGGCGGCGGGATCGTCGGCGGCGGGGTCGTCGCGGGTGGTGCCGGTGGGGGTGCAGGAGGGCGCGGGTGGTGGGGGGCAACAGGACCGGATGCGGATCGACCCGGCGGGTGGCGCCGGTGATGCCGGGGGCGGTCAGCGGGTCGACCGCCGTGCGCTGGCCGAGAGCGACAGCCAGGGTTTCCGACTGATGGAAGTCGACACCCTCGGTAACGGTGAAAAGGGTTATGTCCACCTGGTGGTGAACAGGGTCACGTACTCGGTGCCGGTGGACGCGTCGTACCTGGGGCAGGAGCTGCCGGTGCACGTCGACGAGGCGGGCGTCACCGTGTTCGACGCCGGCGGAGACACGGAGATCCTTTACTACTCCGTGACCGACCCCCCCCGCCGCCGCGTCTGGTGGCCCTCGGAGGTCACCGCCGGTGTCGGTGGGGGTCGGATCGAGGTGAGGGTGGGCCGGTACACCCATGAGGTGTCGGTCGACGCGACGTACACGGGACGGCGGGTCCGGATGCGCGTCGACAAGGCGGACGTCACCGTCGTGGACGCCGAGACCGGTGAGCCGATCCCGCATCGCTCGTTGGTCACATCGTGGATACAGAAGGTCAAGAAGGACGGTTACGTCCAGGTGCAGCGGGGCGATCTCAAACAAAACGTGTGGTTGAGCACAAGGTACGCGGGACAGCAGGTGCGGGTTCGGGTCGACGGGGCGAACATCGAGGTCTTCGCCGACGGCGCGCGGATCCGCCGAAAGCCGCTCTCGGTGTCGGCGCGGCGGCCGGTGGTCGGTGCCGGTGGGTCCGGTGAGGGGGTCGGCGCCGGTGAGTCGGCGCCGGCGGGGCAGGTGGGGCCGGTGGGTGGGGATGCGGCGGGTGGGGTCCGGATGTGGGGTTGTTGTCGTGGCCGTCGACGGTGGTGGCGCAGCCGGGCTCGTACCCGCAGCCGAGTGGGGGGGGCGGGTTCGACGTCGTGCGGCCCGATCGGGGTGCGGGTGCCGGCGGTCACGGCGCGGACGCGTCGGGTGTGTCGGGGGCGGCGGGATCGTCGGCGGCGGGGTCGTCGCGGGTGGTGCCGGTGGGGGTGCAGGAGGGCGCGGGTGGTGGGGGGCAACAGGGCCGGATGCGGATCGACCCGGCGGGTGGCGCCGGTGATGCCGGGGGCGGTGAGCGGGTCGACCGCCGTGCGCTGGCCGAGAGCGACAGCCAGGGTTTCCAGCTGATGGAAGTCTTCCCCAACTACTACGGTAAAGGGGGTCAGGTCCAGTTGCGGACGGTGGACGGGGTCGAACTTCACGTCCCCGTGGACGCGTCGTACCTGGGGCAGGAGCTGCCGGTGCACGTCGACGAGGCGGGCGTCACCGTGTTCGACGCCGCCGGAGACGCGGAGATCGTCTACTACTCCCTGACCGACCCCCCCGGCCGCGGCGTCTGGTGGTCCTCGGAGGTCACCGCCGGTGTCGGTGGGGGTCGGATCGAGGTGAGGGTGGGCCGGTACACCCATGAGGTGTCGGTGGACGCGACGTACACGGGACGGCGGGTCCGGATGCGCGTCGACAAGGCGGACGTCACCGTCGTGGACGCCGACACCGGTGAGCGGATCCCGCATCGCTCGTTGGCCACCTCGTGGATGTTGAAGGTCGCGCCGAGCGGTCAGATGTACGTGCAGCGGGGCGATCTCAACCGTGTCAACGTGTCCATGGGCAAGAAGTACGCGGGACAGCAGGTGCGGGTTCGGGTCGACGGGGCGAACATCGAGGTCTTCGCCGACGGCGCGCGGATCCGCCGCAAGCCGTACCCGGTGTCGGCGCGGCGGCCGGTGGTCGGTGCCGGTGGGTCCGGTGAGGGGGTCGGCGCCGGTGAGTCGGCGGCGGTGGCGGTCCCGGCGCCGGCGGGGCAGGTGGGGCCGGTGGGTGGGGATGTGGTGGTGGGTGAGGTGTCGCTGGGTCCGGGTGGTGAGGCCGTCCGGGGGGGCGGTGCGGGTTCGGCTATGACGGGGGTTGTCGGGGACGCGGCGGGGTGGGGTCCGGATGTGGGGTTGTCGTCGTGGCCGTCGACGGTGGTGGCGCAGCCGGGCTCGTACCCGCAGCCGAGTGGGGGGGGCGGGTTCGACGTCGTGCGGCCCGATCGGGGTGCGGGTGCCGGCGGTCACGGCGCGGACGCGTCGGGTGTGTCGGGGGCGGCGGGATCGTCGGCGGCGGGGTCGTCGCGGGTGGTGCCGGTGGGGGTGCAGGAGGCCGCAGGCGGCCGCCGGAGTTTCCAGCTGATAGTCGACGCGGGTGCTGACGGGGTTGCGGGTGTGCTAGATCCCTGGCGGCGCCGAGACGAGCACGCGGCCGAGCCGGGGGGTGGCGTGCCGCGCCCGGTTATGCCGTCGGCGGGTCCGCAGCCAACAACGGTGGCGGCGCCTGACGTCGATGGCGATCCGGCCGATCAGGGACCGGCGAGGGTCGGTCCCGGTGCTGGTGGGCAGCGTGCCGACGTTCCCGTGCCGGGGTCGTGGTCAGTTGTTGAGTGGGGTTCGGGCGACGGTGATCCGACGGTGCGTCGGGTGGGTACGGTTGAGCCGGGGGTGGGTTCGGGTGGGGTTTTTGAGGAGGTGGCTGCGCGGTGGCGGGCTAGTGATGGCGGGGTGCGACGGCGGGTGCGTGAGGTGGTGTTGGGTCGGCGGCCGGATGGTCTGGTTGAGGACGTGGGTGAGGTCGAGGGGTTGGTGGCTTCGGTGTCGGCGCATTCGGGGGTCCTGGAGGTGGCCAGGGCGTGGTGGGCGTTGAGTCCGGGCGAGTTCGCGCAGGCGCGTGCGTGGACGGATGCGTGGAGTCAGCAGCCGCGGGATGCGGTGGGTGCTGAGGAGTTTCGGCGTGTCCGCATGGACGAGTTGGCGGGAAGGGAATCGCCGGCGCAGGTGGCCGTGCAGCGGTTGAACGCCTTCGGTAGGCGTGGTTCTGCTGCGGGGGGTCTGGTGCAGGCGTTGATCACCGAGGGTGTGGCTCGGGTGCGGTCGGTGGTCGATGAGGGTGAGCTGTTGGGGGGGCCGGTTCGGCAGCGGCGGCGGATCGAGCCGGGGGGTCTGCCGGTGGCGGGTCAGCAGGGGGTGCCTGCGCTGTCGTTGGAGGCGGGCGTGGGCTTAGGGGGCGATCCGGTCGGTGTGCCGTCGGACGTCGACGGATACGCCGTGCCGCAGAGGCGGGGGCAAGCAGGGGGACTCGTGGCAGGGGGGGCGGGTCAGCCGTTCGATGGAAACGGCTTTGGCGCGGGGATCGGCACGACGACGGCGGGCTTGGGTGGTGTGGTGGGGGAGGGTCTCGGGTGGCCTGTCTCATCGGAGATTCGTTCTGCGGCAGCGGGGATGTCCGACGAGGACTTGTGGGAAATATTCGGGCCTGCCTTGCCCGACCTGCGGGGCCGGTCGGGGTCCGCGGTGGGCTCGGAGGCGCAGGTGCATCCCCCCGCGGGATATGAGAACAATCGTTACGACGGCAGCCACCCCCGGCAGGCGGCGGTCGCGGGGCCGGCGGTGGGGGTGCAGGAGGCCGCGGGTGGTGGGGGGCAACAGGGCCGGATGTGGATCGACCCGGCGGGTGGCGCCGGTGATGCCGGGGGCGGTGAGCGGGTCGACCGCCGTGCGCTGGCCGAGAGCGACAGCCGGGGTTTCCGGCTGATGGAAGTCGACACCATTGGTAGGGGTAAAAAGGGTTATGTCCACCTGGAGGTGAACGGGGTCACGTACTCGGTGCCGGTGGACGCGTCGTACCTGGGGCAGGAGCTGCCGGTGCACGTCGACGAGGCGGGCGTCACCGTGTTCGACGCCGGCGGAGACACGGAGATCCTTTACTACTCCGTGACTGACCCCCCCCGCCGCCGCGTCTGGTGGCCCTCGGAGGTCACCGCCGGTGTCGGTGGGGGTCGGATCGAGGTGAGGGTGGGCCGATACACCCATGAGGTGTCGGTGGACGCGACGTACACGGGACGGCGGGTCCGGATGCGCGTCGACAAGGCGGACGTCACCGTCGTGGACGCCGAGACCGGTGAGCCGATCCCGCATCGCTCGGCGGTCACATCGTGGATACAGAAGGTCAGCAAGAACGGTTACATCCATGTGCAGGAGCAGCGGGGCGATCTCAACCAAAACAACGTGTGGTTGAGCACAAGGTACGCGGGACAGCAGGTGCGGGTTCAGGTCGACGGGGCGAACATCGAAGTCTTCGCCGACGGCGTGCGACTCACCCGCAAGCCGCTCTCGGCGTCGGCGCGGCGGCCGGTGGTCGGTGCCGGTGGGTCCGGTGAGGGGGTCGGCGGCAGTGAGTCGGCGGCCGTGGCGATCCCGGCGCCGGCGGGGCAGGTGGGGCCGCCGGGTGCGGGTGGTGAGGCCATCCGGGGGGGCGGGGTCGGCGGGGCGTTCGAGGAGGCGGCGTCGGGGCCGTCGTGGGAGTCCGTGTATCGGCGGTTCGGCGGTGGTGCGGGTTCGGCTACGACGGGGGTTGTCGGGGACGCGGCAAGGCGGGGTCCGGATGTCGGGTTGTCGCCGTGGCCGTCGACGGTGGTGGCGCAGCCGGGCTCGTACCCGCAGCCGGGTGGGGGGGACGGAATCGACGTCGTGCGGCCCGATCAGCAGGGGTCGGATGTGTCAGCCCCCGCTGCCGGTGTCTCCGGTGTTGGTGGGCTCGGTGCGGGTGTCGGGACGGCGGGTGCGGACTTCTCGGTGTGGGCGCCGCCGTACGGTGTGCCGTTCGGTCGGTTCGACGCGGTGCCGTGGACCGGCGCGGGCCCGGCGGGGGTGCAGGGTCCGGATGGGGTGCAGGGTCCGGATGGGGTCTTCGACGGGACCGATGCTCCGGTGGCACTTGCTGCTACTGATGCGGGGTTGGGCCCCCCGATGACCGACGACGAGTTCGCCGCCTTCCTCGACATGCTGCGGGGTCCGTCCGACTTCGGGCCGGGGTTTTTCGGCGATGCGGCGCCTTCCACGTCGCGGGACGTGTTCGATGAGATGTAGCGACGAAGTGAACGGCTGCGATGGTGTTCCGGGGAAGCCGATGCCGCTGTCGAAGAGAGTCGGGCGGAGAACTCGTCGGTGACGGAGCGGCGGTGGGCTGTTCAGGTGTTGGGGTGAGCGTGGCGCAACGCGAGTGGAGCGCGGGGCCACAACGGGGCGGGGGGCTCGGTTCTATTGCCGGGTGTGCTTGCTGACAGGGTCCGCCTCGGGGGGAGCAGCGGTAGTCGCAGGCGAGGGTGCGCGATCACTTTTGGGCTGTTGTTTGCGTGTGCGGTGAAACGGTCGAGCCGGCGACGTGGTCTGAGGGCGGCGGGGCCAGCGTTGTGGCGTCGGCCCGCCGCTGGTAGTGGCACGGACACAGTCCTCGGACTCGACCTCGGCACCATCCGCAACAACTTCAGCGTGAAGTGTTGGTTGACAAGCCATTCGCGCCTCGATCGAGCATTTGAAACGACAATCTGCCGGCCGTCGTTGCACGTTGGGGGTAAGTTGTGGGTCTCCGGTAGAGGCCGCGCCGATGGCATCGACCACGATCGACCACCTTCACGAAGATCGAGTCTAAGTGTTGATGACTGCGCCGAGGGCTTCGCCGAGTGAGGTGATCACTCCGGGAAGGTGGCCCTGATTCGCGGCGTGTATGACGATCGATGTTATGCCCACGTCCAAGACGCCGGTCCGCAATCGCTCCGCGATCTGGTCGGCGGTGCCGGTGATCATCAAGCCCTCCATCCCCGCCGGTATCGCGGCCGGTTCGCCGACGCCGTCGAGGTGTACTCCGACGAGAGCGCTCGTCTCCAGCGTGGCGGGGTCGCGTCCCACTTCCTCGCATCGCCGAGACAACACGTCGAGCTTGGCCTTGAGCTGATCGAGCGGCGCGAAGACGTTCAGGTGGCTGGCGTAGCGAGCGGCCAATCGGAACGTCTTCTTCTCACCACCCCCGCCCAGCAGAATCGGGATGTCATCGCGGAAACGCGGTGCGGCAAGGGCGTTCTCCGTGCGGTACCACTTGCCCGCGACGGTGGGTCGCTCACCGCGCAGCATCGGGGCGATGATGCTCAATGCCTCCTCGAGTCTTTCGAACCGCTCGGTGAAGGTGCCGAACTCGTAGCCCAGTTGGATGTGCTCGAGTTCGTACCATCCCGCACCGAGACCCAAGATGGCGCGGCCGGCGCTCACGACGTCCAGCGTCGTGATGATCTTCGCCAGCATGGTGGGATTGCGGTAGGTGTTGCCCGTCACCATCGTGCCGAGTTGAATTCGCTCGGTGACGCTCGCCAGCACCGCCAGCGCGGTATAGCACTCCAGCATCGGATCCTCGGGCGCGCCCACCTGTGGCAATTGATAGAGATGATCCATGAGGAACAGGGCATCGAAGCCAGCCGATTCCGCCTCCCGAGCCTGACCGATCACCGATGGAAACAACTCCCCGACGCCGCGTCCATAGGAGAAGTTCGGAATCTGCAGGCCGAGTCGGATCGTCATACGTCGAACGGTAGGCGCTTGCTCGAACGACCTGTCACTCAGCGTAATTCGTCGTCCTGATGGCGGCGATAAGCGGTGCTCGTACCGGCGGCTCTACGACACGGGTAGACCGGAGGCGCGTGACGGGGCTCGGTACGAGGGTACGGCGCACGATCGCAGCGGCAAGCGCACGCTGATGTCGATTTCGGCCCACCCGTTCGATCAGTGAGGAAGGCAGACAACAGATGAATGAGGTCACGGACGAGTCCGACCGCGAAGCGCTGCTCTACGGGTGCGATCGGGAATTCGCCGCTGCACGACCGGATCCGGAGGTTCTGTCCCGCGCACGATCAGCGGGTCTTCGACTGTCGGAAGTCCTCGCGACCTTCTTCGAGGGTTACGCCGACCGTCCCGCGCTCGGAACTCGGTCGACCGTGCTGCTGGCCGACGAGGAGAGCGGGCGGATGAAGCATCGCCTGCAACCGGCCTTCGACACCATCACCTATGGCCGACTCTGGAGCAACGTCAGGGCCGTCGCGGCCGCCTGGGCGGGGGACCCGGCACCTGTCTGCGCGGGCGACTTCGTGGCGACCATCGGCTTCGCCAGTGCCGATTACGTGACGATCGACATGGCCTGTGCCTACCTCGGTTTGGTGACGGTTCCCCTGCAACACAATTCGTCACCGGATCAGCTTCGCCGGATTCTGGGCGAAACGAATCCCGCGGTGATCGCTGTCAGCGCCGCCTATCTGGACCGAGCCGTCGAGTCCGCGCAGGACGGTAAGAAGCTCCGTCGACTGCTGGTCTTCGACTACGACTCCGCAGTCGACGATCAACGCGAGGCCGTGACCAGGGCGCGTACTCGGTTGGCGGGCCGAGGGATATCGGTGGAATCGATGTCGAATGTCGTCGCACGCGGCCGCGCTCTGCCCGAGCCGCCCATGTACGTCGACGGTGCTCCCTCGCGGCTGGCGGCGATCTTCTACACCTCGGGCAGCACCGGGGCGCCCAAGGGAGCCATGTACACCGAGGCGATGATGAGCTCGCTGTGGACCACCACGTTCACCGGCGGCGCCTCGGTCCCCGTGTTCAACGTCAACTTCATGCCGCTGAACCACCTATTCGGACGCCTGAGCCTGGTGGCGGCGTTCCAGGCCGGAGGGGTCAGTCACTTCACGGCCAAGAGCGACCTCTCGACACTGTTCGAGGACTGGCGGCTGGTCCGCCCAACCCATTTGGCGCTGGTTCCCCGCGTCGTCGACATGCTCTACCAGCGGCACCAGATGGCTGTGCAGCGTTTCCAGAGGAACGGGATGGCCGCAGACGAGGCCGATGCGGCTGCAATGTCGGAGCTGCGGGAGGACGTTCTCGGAGGCCGAGTACTGCGCGCCGGGGTGGGTACCGCGCCGCTTGCCGCTAACATGCGCGCCTTCCTCGACTCGTGTCTCGGGCGGCCCGTGGCCGACAGCTACGGCACCAGCGAGATCGGCGGCGTCCTGCAGAACGGCGTCGTCGTCCGCCCCCCGGTCATCGACTACAAGCTCGTGGACGTTCCCGAACTCGGCTACCACACCAGTGACAAACCCCATCCCCGAGGCGAACTCCTGGTTCGATCGGAGACCACGTTCACCGGTTACTTCCAGCGGCCCGATGTCACCGCCGAGGTCTTCGACCCCGAGGGCTACTACCGCACCGGGGACGTCATGGCCGAGGTCGCCCCCGATCACCTGATCTACCTGGACCGGCGCAACAACGTGATCAAGTTGTCCCAAGGGGAATTCGTCGCACTGGCACGGCTCGAGGCGATCTACGCCCGCACGCCGCAGATTCACCAGATCTTCCTCTACGGCGACAGCGAACGCTCAGCACTTGCGGCGGTGGTTGTACCCACCGCCGAAGTACTCGACCGGGTCGGCGAAGACGACTCGTTGAAGCCCGAACTACTGGCAGCCCTGCGTGGCACCGCTCAGTCCGCGGAGCTGCAGTCCTACGAGATCCCCGTCGACGTCGTCATCGAGACCGAACCGTTCACGACGGACAACGGCTTGTTGTCGGGTGTGGGAAAGCTGTTGCGCAGGCAGCTGATCGACCATTACAAGCCTCGTCTCGACCAGCTGTACGCCCAGCGGGACAGGGACCAGGAAGAGGAACTGCGCGATCTGTGCGACACAGCTGAAGCGCAACCGGTCATCGACACCGTCACCCGTGCCGCGCACGCCTTGCTCGGTCTTCCTGCAGTGCCCGCGCCCCTGGATCAGTTCATCGCCCTGGGCGGCGACTCGCTTTCGGCGGTGAGTTTCTCGCATCTGCTCGGCGAGATCTTCGGCGTCGACGTGTCGGTGGGAGTGATCATCGATCCCTCGGCGGATCTTGCCGCGATCGCCGACTACGTCGAATCCCAAGCCCGCGACGGGTCCAGTGGTCGCCGCCGCGTGTCGGCGACAGACGTCCATCGCATGGACGCCGGCACACTCGCGGCCGCTGACCTCACCTTGGACAAGTTCATCGACGGCGCCACGCTCGACGCCGCGCCCACCTCTGCGGCGCCGACCCCCGACCCGACGACCGTCCTGCTCACCGGCGGTAACGGCTACCTGGGCAGGTTCCTGACGCTCGAATGGCTTCAGAGGCTCTCCAAGACGGGCGGGCGGCTGGTGTCGCTGGTGCGCGGCACCGACGCTTACGCGGCTCGTCGAAGACTCGAGCAGTCCTTCGAGACGGACACGGCGATGTACGACCTGTTCCACCGGCTGGCCGCCGAGCACCTCGAGGTCGTCGCCGGTGACGTCGGCGCGCCCAACCTCGGCCTGGACGATGCGACCTGGCGGCGGCTGACTCACGACGTCGACCTGATCGTGCACCCCGCCGCGCTGGTGAACCACGTTCTGCCCTACGAGCAGCTGTTCGGCCCGAACGTGGTCGGGACCGCGGAGGTGATCCGACTTGCCATCAGCCAGCGGCTCAAGCCGATCGTCTACCTGTCGACCGTGGCGGTCGCCATGGGCGTGGACGACTTCTCCGAAGACGGGGACATCCGCGAGGTCAGTCCGTCGCGGCCGATCACCACCACCTACGCCAACGGTTACGCGAACAGCAAGTGGGCGGGCGAGGTGCTGCTGCGCGAAGCGCACGACCTGTGCGGAGTTCCGGTCAAGGTGTTTCGATCCGACATGATTCTGGCGCACCGCACCTACAGCGGACAGCTGAACGTGACCGACGCCCTCACACGGCTGATGATCAGCCTGATGGTGACGGGGGTCGCGCCGGCGAGCTTCTACGCCACCGACGGCTCCGGCGAGCAGGCGCGAGCCCACTACGACGGCCTGCCCGTGGACTTCGTGGCGTCGGCGATCGCCTCGATCTCCTCCTCGAACCTCGTCGGCATGGAGTCGTTCGACGTGGTGAACCCACACGACGACGGGATCTCGCTGGACAGCTTCGTCGACTGGTTGATCGGCGACGGCGTCACCATGACACGGATAGCCGACTACGACGAGTGGCTCTCCCGATTCACCTCTGCACTGAAGGGTTTGCCGGAGTCGCGTCGACGCGCTTCGGTGCTGACGTTGCTCGACGCCTATCGCGAGCCTCAAGTGCCCATCCGGGGCGCGGTCGCGCCGAGCGCGCGCTTCCGAGAAGCGGTCCAGCGCAGCGGAATCGGAGACGCGGGTAGCATCCCGCGGCTGGACATCGAACTGATCCGCAAGTACCGCGAGGATCTGAAGGCCTTGGATCTGGTTTAGATCCGCGAAAGTGACTGGTGTGCATCGGAGTACCGCTACTCCCCAGCGGGAGGTCGCTAGCCGGGCGGGACTTCGGCCTTGGGACCGGGTTCCCCGTCGTCGATGGACCGCGCCAGCTCGCGGCGAGACCTGATGCCGAGTTTGGCGAATGCGTTGCGTACATGGGCTTTCACGGTGTTGGGGGAGAGTTGCAGCTGTGCGGCCACCTCGCGGTTGGTCCCGCCGTCGGCGATCGCGTTGACCACCCGGAGTTCGGCATCGGTCAGACTGTCCCAGCCCGACTTGCTGCGCGGTTGCACGACGATCCGTCGTTCCACGCCCTGCCCGCGCAGCAGGCGGCCGACGCGGCGGGCGTCGGCGACGGCTTGGCACGTCGCGAAGGTGTCGAAGGCGACGTTGAATTGCTCGACGCCTTCCCGCCGGCGCCCGGCCCGCACGAGTTCTCGGCCCGCGTCCTCGGCGGCTCCGGCATGGAGTAGCGGCCGCGACGGATGCAGCGAGTTCGCGGCGTCCAGCAGCGCATCGGCATCTCGTTCCAGGATGCTGCGGCCATACGAAGCCACTGCCGCGAACAGCGGGGCGCCGGGACGCTCGCGCTCCAGCACCTCGATGCCGTCGGCCGCTCGAACCCGCAGCGCGGCGTCGTCGGCGGCAACCGCCACGCGAGCCGTCAACAGCAGCTGATCGAAGACGTTGAGCCACAGCGGCGTGACGGCCGACGCCTGCGGGCCGCCGAGCCGGCGCGCTGCCTCGTATACGTCACCGCGATGCCACGCCACCAATGCGATCAAGTACGCGGCACCGCCGGCGAGCAACGGCGAGGTGCTCGTCGACAGTGCGTGGGCATCAGTGAGCAACTGCTGCAGCATGTTTCGGTCATCGGTCCGGACGCCCACCTCGGAGAGGACGACCATGCGCATCAGGTTGTTCTCCGTGACGGTTCCCCATTCGCGCATGGGCAGCGCGTCGACGGCCGCGCGGGCCTCGGCGAGTCGACCGGCGGCCGCATGCGTTGTGCCCTCGAGAACCGCCCACGGCGGCAGTGCCATCGCATAGCGGTCGCGGCGGGCGCGCTCGACGCAGTCCGCGACCTCCGCGCCGGCCTCCTCGAGACAGCCCACGGTCACGACGAGCCGCACCCGGTGGATGTCGGCGACGATGTGCCCCAGGGTCGGCTCGCCGAGGCGGGCCAGTGCGGCGACCTCGTCCATGCGCCGGATCGCCCGCAGGGCGTACCCCTGCTGGAGATCGACCATGCCGAGAGCGGTGGCGCTGACGATCCTGGCCTCCAGGTCGCCGTTGGCGGTCGCCGCGTCCATGGCCCGACCGGCCGATGAGGCGTCCGTGTGGATGCCGTTGACCGTCTCGAAGTAGGCCAACCACGCCGTGTGCCGCACCCGGGTGACGTCGTCGATGATGCTCAGTTCCAGTGCACGTCGGTTCTCGGCGATGCGTTGTTCCGGAGCCTCGTTGCCCGCGGCGATGCGCAGGCGGATCTCAGCCTCGCCCTCCTGCGACGCGGGGCTCGACAGCGTGGTGTCGGCGAGTTCCTGGGCTTCGCGGTAGCGGTGCGCACGGTTCAACATCAGCACGGTCTCGGCTACCAGCGAGTCCACCTGGGGATCTCCGGGTGGCAGCAGTTCGACCGCACGCCTGCTGAGGTCGGCGGCCACGCTGGGATCGCTGCGTCCCGCCGAGCGTGCGGCGTCCCGCAGCGCCCCGACGGCCGTCTGGTCGCCGGCCTCGGCGCTGCGCGCCAGCTGGGTGGCGACCTCCTCCGGGGGCGCACCCATCTCCAGCATCGCACCGGCTGATTGTCGCTCCATGGCTCTGCACAACGACCGCGGCATCGACGCGCGTGTGGCGCTCCGCAGCAGTTCGTGCCGGAAGGTCAGGGCGTCGCCGTGCTCGGCCAACAGGTCGGCGCGTATCGCCGCCTGTACGTCTGGCATGAGCGCAGCGGGGGGACGGTCCAGCACCGCGGCGAGAAGCGCGACGGAGAAGTGGTCGGGCAGCGTCGCGGCGACACGAACGACGGCGGCGGTGTCCGGGGCGAGCTCGTCGAGGCGTTGTTCCATGCCGAGTGCCAGTCTGCGCGGAAGCTGGTCTCCCTCGGCGCCTGCGCGTCCACCTCGGACGTCGAGACGCCCTTCCTCATCGAGTCCTCGCAGCAACTCGATCAGCAGAAACGGGCTGCCGTGAGCCATGGCGGCGAGATCCAACAACGAGCGATCCGCTCGGGCGCGCACCGCATCCTGCACGATCTCGACGACGCCCTCGGGTGCTAGCGGAGCCAACCGCACGAGGGTCGCTCCCGCGCGGCGTAATTCGGCCATGGCCTGCCGAGCGGCCGCGCCGCCGGCGCCAGTGCGCGTCGCCAGGACCCACAACACGGGTGCCTGGTCTCCCACCGCCAGCGAGCGCAATGCCAGCAGAGTGGCGTTGTCCGCCCAGTGGATGTCGTCGAGAACGATCATCAGGGGTTGGCTCGCGGCGGCCGCGTGAATGGCGGCGCGCAGGTCGTGGACGACCCAGTAACGCAGGTCGGTCACGTCCCCGGATCGCCGCAACGACTCGGCATCGCCCACCGGCGGGTCGGCGTGCAACGTCGCCGCGAACAACGCGTAGAAGGGCGCCGATTGCTGATACTCGAAGCCCTGAGCGTGTAGAGCCCGGACCCCTCGGTTCCCGGCTCGCTGACACGCCTCGGCGAGCAGGCGACTCTTCCCTATGCCAGGAGGGCCTTCCAGCACGAGCACGCTGCCGTGGCCGCTCGCAACGGCGGAGATCGCCTCGTCGAGGACGGCCAGCTCCGCACTGCGCCCACGGATGGGCGCAGCGCGTCCTCCGTCCAAGGCATCCCGCGTCGAGTCGGCGTTCAGCGTTGTGCTGCTCGTCGTGGCCGTGGACCGCGGCGCTCTGGCGACCAGACCGATTGCACCGCGAGTGGGTGACACCATCCATTAATCGCGCACCGATGCCGGCCCGTGGTCACCAACTCACCTCCCGCGCTAGATGCACCTCGACCTGGCGGGATGATCGCACCGTCACGTCGTCGCCCCACACATATGGGTGCACGAACCCACTATGCCACACCGGGCTGGCGATGTAGCAGTGAGCGCGCAGGCTCGATTCAGTGCGGGTGACGCCGTCGGGTCGCCCTGGAGAGCGCTTCGGTCAACGTGACGGCTCAGTGAGTTCTGCCGGGAACCGTACCCCCTGAGTTTGTTGAGCGTCCTTCAGCAGGATCGGTCATCACGACGTCGCCTCCTGCTCGTTCGGACAAGACATGGCAGCTTCCGACGTTGGCACTCGAGAGGAGGTGGCGCCATAGCCCGGCGGGCGAGGCTCAAGGTCCTGCCGGGTTAAAGCCAGTGCCCGGGGCCTGGCTGTGAGCGCGACGAGCGTCAATAACTATCCGTAACCCTTCGCAAGGCAAAAGATTACCCGCCGTGCAATGGACCCGGCGGTCGGGCACTGCGAGCCTGGTAAGCACATCGAGGTGGCCTGTGCCGTAGCGGATGTTCCTTGACAGGGGAGCCGGGGAAGGTGGACGCGGGGTGACGAACTTGTTCGAGGATGCCCTCGCCGGATACGAAGTCGACCGGTCCGTCGTGGACGTGGTTGGGCGGGCCGACGTCACCCTCATCGAGCCCGAGACAACCTCCTACCCGCCGTCGGCCCTGTTCGCCGCGCAGGCGAACGCCGGTCGGGAGCTGAGCGATCGGGCCAACGACGATCGTCTCGAGTTCTGGGCCGAACAGGCACGCGAACTGTTGTGGGACAGCGACTTCAGCGAGGTGCTCGACTGGTCGAACGCACCGTTCGCGCGGTGGTTCGTGGGGGGCACCGTCAACGTCTCGGTGAACTGCGTCGATCGACACGTCGATGCGGGCAAGGGGGATCGGGTCGCGATCCACTGGGTGGGGGAGCCCGGCGACGCCCGTGACATCACCTACGGCGACCTGCTGAGTGAGGTCGCGAAAGTCGCCAATTACCTGACCGAACTCGGCCTGGCGGCCGGCGACCGGGTTGTGCTCGTCATGCCGACGGTTCCCGAAGCCGTCTTCGCGATGCTGGCCTGTGCGAGGATCGGCGTGCTGCACGTGTTCCTGTCCACCGACCTGTCCGCGACGGCACTGGGGTCGAGGATCCGAGACGTCGGGGCGAAGGTGGTGATCACCTCGGATGGGCACTACGTCCGGGGGAAGTCGGTACCGCTGAAGTGTGCGGTCGACCACGCTCTCGCCGCAGGTGGCTGCGAGACGGTGGAAACCGTTGTCGTGGTTCGTCGTACCGAACACGACGTCGCAGGCAGCTGGGTCGACCGGCGCGACGTGTGGTGGTACGACACCGTCGAGACCGCCCCGGACCGCCACGCCGCCCCGTCGTTCGACGCCGAACATCCGCTGTTCGTGCTCTACGCCGGGTGCGCAGCGGGGCGACCCGAGGGCATCCTGCACTCCTCTGGCGGGTACTTGGCGCAAGCCCGCTACACCTTCCACTACGTCTTCGACCACAAGGAGGGGGAGGACGTCTTCTGGTGTGGTGCCGACCTCGGATCCATTGCAGGGCACACGTATCAGGTGTACGGCCCGCTGTCCGCTGGAGCGACCACGGTGCTGTACGAGGGTGCGGCGGGGTTCCCCAGCGAGCACCGACACTTCCAGATCATCGAGGACTACGGCGTGACGGTCTACTACGTCGCACCGAGTGTCATCCGCAGGTTCATGTCGTGGGGGCGTGACGTGCCCGATGCTCACGACCTCTCGTCGCTGAGGCTGCTCGCGACGATGACTGAGCACGGTGACCCTGCGGCGTCGCGCTGGTACCGCGAGGTGATCGGTAGGGACCGCTGTCCTGTGGTGGACACGTGGTGGCAGCCAGAGACGGGAGCGATCGTGATCGCACCGCTGCCGGGCCTGAACTCGGCCAAACCGGGCTCTCCGGTCGAGCCGCTTCCCGGCATCAGCGCTCACATCGTCGACCGGCAGACGGATCTGGTGGCACCGGGCGAGCGCGGCAGTCTGGTCCTGGACCGGCCGTGGCCGGCCATGCCCCGCGGTATCTGGTGCGACGACGAGCGCTTCGTCGAGGCCTACTGGTCCCGATTCGCCGGCCGCAGTTGGTACTTCACCGGCGATGACGCGTTCTACGACGAGGACGACGGCATCTGGGTGCTCGGCAACGGCGACGACGTGATGGCCGCGACGGGGCGGTAGCCGCTCAGTCCGTGCTGTGTCGTTGCGCATGACGGGCGACGCGCGCGCGGTTGCCGCAGGCCGCCGCGCACCATTGGCGCCGCAGATGGTCTTTGACGAAGAAGTACGCGCAACCGGGAGCAAGGCAGGGCCGGAGCCGATCCCACTGTGGGCTCGTCATCAACTCCATCGTCTGACGCGCGATGATCGTGGTGAGCGCATCGACGTACGTTCCGTCGGCCCACACGTCGCGGCGAAAGGCCTCAGGACCGTGCCACTGCAACTCCGGCCACACCGAGCCGAGCGCGGCGCTCGCGTTGAGGATCGACGTCGCCGTGGCCACATCGGTGACGGGCGACTGCCCGAGCGTCCGGGGGTCCCTGGTCTTCTCCGCGGCCAGCCGCCGCACGGCGTCGCGTAGGGACACGAGGCGCACGGCGTCGGACTCGTCGATGTGCTCGGTGCTCGACGGTGGCGGGAACAGCGCGAACTGCTCGCCGGTCGTACCCACCCACCCGTTCACCTTCGACGGGTCGGCCAAGGCGTCTTCGACACGGCCGCGGGCGATGGAGACGGTGTTCGCCAACAGGATGGGCAGCGGTTCGGACGAATGCGAGCTCGTTGAGGTTGGTGACATCGTCCCTCCAGACGTGGTCTCGGAGCAGCCGGGCTGACTTGGTGATGGAACTGTTAGTAACGATACGCCAGTTTGTGACCGTTAGGGATGTTGCGCCCATCATCGATCGCCGCTGAGGGCGGGCCTTCGTCGCCCGGATGGTTGATTTACCGCCGTGATCGTCGCGGTAATCGACCTCTGAAGTGCGCATTCGGTGCGGATGCACCTCCAGGCGGTGCTGCAGTCGAGGGTGCACGCCAACCACGCAGCATGTCAGCGCTGTGAATCGGGAAGTCACCGCGTTGGAATTAATGCTAAAGGTGTGCTGCTACCATTAGTAGATCCGAACGGATCGCCTTCCCACCGATTGAGAGTCGGCCACCACGGTTGCCGGTTCCGCCAGCACAACTGAACACACGAGTTGAAGAAGTCCCCATGAAGAAGTTCGGGATCGCGTCCATGGTTGCCGGTGCCCTGACCGCCGGGCTGCTGGGTTTTGCAGGGCCCGCTCAGGCCGACATCGGACACCACGGCTGGGTCATCATCACTCAGCCGAACGTGTACGTACCGCACGTGGACACGACCGTTCATCACTGACGCCGCAACGCGGCACGAGCATCGGACACCCGGTTCGGGTGTCCGATGCTCGCTTGTCCTCCCGCGTCGCCGAGCCGTCGAGCGCTACCGTCGACTCTCCTCTGTGAATGGGGCAATCCAACCCATTGCTCGGGTCGAACCACTGTCGAACCCGGGCTCGATTGGGCGTCTGCGAGCGCGGGGGTGCAGCATGCATGGCGGCCGATAACCACGTGTCTCATGCGTCATTCACCCGACGGTGAACACGATCGACTTCCGTGAACGCACGTCCCTGTCGGTACTAAACTATCCGGTGTCGCCCAGCTAGAAGAATGGGTATATGACCCCACTCGTATCGGCGACACGGATCCGCGTACACGTCCAGGAGGGATGATGAATCGGGCGAGACGGGCGCTGCGTGCATGGGGCGCCGAGGCGGACGCCGCCGGCGCCGTCCCTCGCGGCATCGGCGTCGCATCGAGATGACCGCCGAACAACCCACTCGGACAGATGGTTTGACCTTGAAGGGGGTGGCCACCCGTGAGCGAATCCTGACGTGCGCCGCCGAGATCATCCTCGCTGACGGTCTAGTGGGGCTGAGTCTGGACAAAGTGCGTCTTCGCGCCGAAGTGAGTGGGTCGCAGCTCACCCACTACTTCGACGGCAAGCAGTCGTTGATTCGAGCTGTCCTCGACCGTCAGATGAACCTGGTCATGAGCATTCACGAGACGCCGAGTCTGGGAAACCTCGAAACGTGGGAGGAATGGGAGAACTGGGTCGAGGTCAACGTGCGATCCCTGCGGAGGTTCGGCTATTGCGGACGTCCCACCTATCACGGGTTAGCGGGTCAACTCGCGAAGTCGGATGACAGCACCCGTGCGGCCGTGGCCCGAGGATACCGGCGGTGGGTGCAGTTCTTCGAAGATCGGCTCAGCCGCATGAAGGCCGAAGGTGTTCTGGTATCAACCGCCGATCCCAGCCGGCTAGCGCTGGTCGTGGTCGCCGCGCACCAGGGCGGGTGCCTGGTGAGCTTCACCCACCGCCGGGCCTGGCCGTTGGCGAGCACGCTGCGGTTCATCGTCAATTACCTGCGTATGTTCGCCAGCGACCCAACTGAACGCGCACCAGGGAGATTCCGCCAACCGTGGGAACCGCGAGGACCGCGAGCGGCACGAGCTCATCCGGCGGAGCCGCGACTCACCCGCAAGGGTCTGGCGACGCGGGGGCGCATCGTCGAAGGCGCCGCCGAGCTGATGTTCGAGCGCGGTGTCCGCAATACCAGCCTCGACGATGTACGTAAGAGCGTCGGCGTCAGCGGATCCCAACTGTCCCACTACTTCGTCGACAAACGAGATCTGGCATTGCAGGTCATCGCGGTGCGCAGCGCAGGAGTGCAGGATTGCTTGAGCCGCGTGGAATTCGGGGCGCTGGCCACGATGCACGACCTGCGCGCCTGGCGCGACGACTGTATCGGAGAAGCCCGAACGGTGTACCTGGCCGGCGGATGCCCCTACGGCTCTCTTGCCGCCGAGCTCCTGGACTCCGACGGCGCTCTCGTCGACGCGCTGGTCGACGGCTACGACGAGTGGCTGCAACGACTTCGGGACGGCCTCACGTCCATGGTGCGACGCGGCGAGTTATCCGCCGAGGCGAATGTGCGACACCTGGCGGTCAGCCTGCTGACGGCGCACCAGGGCGGTGCGACACTCAGCCACGCCATGGGTTCGGTCGAACCGGCCACCGTGCTGTTGGTCGCCGCGGTGGACTACGTGACCTCGTTCCAGAAACCGGCAGGCGCGGCCGTCAGCGCCCCGGCCGCCGAGTGACGGCGAAGGAGAACGGGTCCGAATCGAGGACGCCCGGTGCGGTGCAGACGGCGCCGAAACGCTCGTCGCATCGTCCGTGAACGAGTTCATCCGGGTAGGGCTGCCCGTTCGTGTCTTCGGATTCGGACAGCGTCAACCGAGCGATACCTGCTCGCCGGTGCGGATGGCGCCCTCGACTTTCACCGCTAAATAGGTTCCAGCGCAGGGCAACACGCCGAAATCGAAGGCCTGCACGCGATTCTCCGTCACCGGGGTGCGCAGCGCGTGCGGGGCCCGAGCAAGTCGGCCGTGCTCCAGCGTCGGAATGACGCAGCGAGGTGTGGGACCCAGCGCGGTGACTTGCACGCCGCCCACCATCAGCGTGCGTCCCGTCCACTCGTTCTCCGCGTAGGCGGGGTAACCGGGCGGTGTCGTGATCACGAGGTT
The DNA here is from genome assembly GCF_010731815.2 of Mycolicibacterium arabiense. Lineage (NCBI taxonomy): Bacteria > Bacillati > Actinomycetota > Actinomycetes > Mycobacteriales > Mycobacteriaceae > Mycobacterium > Mycolicibacterium arabiense. Next base: position 243,347 of record NZ_AP022592.1, on the reverse strand, counting down.
CGGCCGGTATCGCTGCGCCTCGGTGCCGATCTGCGCGAGGGTCGCGGTGGTGATCGCGTGCAGGGGCGCAAGGTCGACGAAGGAGTCCCCCGGAGTCGCCTGGGCCAACTCCAGAAGGGGCGCGTCGACCTCGGCGTCGAGTCCGCGTTCCAGGACCTGATCCGGGTCGGCGCGTTCGAGCGTGGCTCCGTCGGGGCGGCTGTCCAGCAAGCGGACCGGCCTCGCGAGCAGCCGGGAGAGTATCTCGTCGATACCGTCCTGGTCGGCCACTGCCGTGGTGCCGTCGGGCAGTCGGATGTGCACCCGGTCGCCCTCGATCGTCGCGCTGCACTTGAGCAGGTCGCGCCACAGTCGGGCCTGCTTGGCGCTGGCCACCCGGCCGGTGGTCGCGTCGATCAGCGCCAAGCGGCGATCGCCTTCGGCGCCCTGGTCGTCGACGAACAGAACGTCGACGCTCTCGCCGAGCATCGATTTGACCGGGTAGCGGTGCAGACTTTCCACGCGAAGGTGGTTCTGGGCGGCTGAAGGACCCGTGGAAGAACCCATGGAAGAACCTTAGTGCCGGGACACCTCCGCCGATACCCGCAACCCGGCTTCGATCTTGATTGTGGGTTGAGCGACCCGTTGCGAATGGCGTCGCCCACACCCTCCGGCCGTCACGGGCCGCGTTGAACTAGATCGCCGCGCCGGGGTTGAGGATGCCGTCGGGATCGAGGGCGTGCTTGATCCGCCGGTTCAGCTCGATGGCCTCGGGCCCCAGGTAGCCCTCGAGCCACGGTCGCTTCAAGCGGCCGACGCCGTGCTCGCCGGTGATGGTGCCGCCGAGTCCGACTGCCAGGTCCATGATCTCGCCGAACGCGACCTGCGCGCGCTCCGCCTCGCCGGTGTCGGACGGGTCGAAGACGATGAGCGGATGGGTGTTTCCGTCGCCCGCGTGCGCGATCACCGAGATCATCAGGGAGTGTCGCTCGGCGATCTTCTCGACGCCGGACACCAGGTGCGCCAACGCGGGAAGCGGCACCCCCACGTCCTCGAGGAGCAGTGAACCCTTCGTCTCGACCGCGGGAATCGCGAAGCGGCGAGCGGCCACGAAGGCCTCACCCTCGTCCGGGTCGTCGGTCGAGAACACCTCCGTAGCACCGGCTTCGGTGAACACCTTCGCCATGAAATCGGCGTCCTCCGCGCCTGCCGGACCCCGGTCGTCGGAGGCGGCGACCATCATCGCGGCCGCGTTGCGGTCCAGGCCCATCTTCAGCTTGTCCTCGACCGCGTTGATTGCCACCTTGTCCATGAACTCCAGCATCGAGGGCCGGATCTTGCCCGTGATGGTGACGACCGCGTTGGCGGCGGCGTCCACGTCGTCGAACGACGCGACGACGGTGCACCCCCGAGGCTGCGCGGGAAGGAGTTTCAACGTCACCTCGGTGACGATGCCGAGCGTGCCCTCGCTGCCGACGAAGAGCTTCGTCAGGCTCAGGCCCGCGGCGTCTTTCAGTCTCGGTCCGCCGAGCCGCACCGCCGTGCCGTCGGCGAGCACGACCTGCAGCCCCAGCACGTAATCGGTGGTCACGCCGTACTTAACGCAGCACAGGCCGCCGGCGTTGGTCGCGATGTTGCCGCCGATGCTGCAGATCTCGAACGACGACGGGTCGGGGGGATACCAGAGTCCGTACTCGCCTACGGCCTTCTTGACCTCGGCGTTGAGCAGGCCCGGCTGGGCGACGGCGGTGCGGGTCACGGGGTCGACGGTGATGTCGCGCATGCGCTCGGTCGACAGCACGATGCCGCCGTCGAGAGCCGTCGCGCCGCCGGACAATCCGGTGCCCGCTCCACGGGGCACCACCGGCACCCGGTGCGCGGTGGCCCATCGCATGACGGTCTGCACCTCCTCGGTGCGGCGCGGCCGCACCACCGCGACCGCCGTCCCGGCGTTCGGGTCGGCGGCACGGTCCTGCCGGTAGGAGGCGACGATGTCCGGGTCGGTGACAACGGTGCCGTCGGGCAATTCGGCGTTCAGGTCCGCCAGCATGTCTGCGCTCATCGTTCGATGTTAGGAGGCGCCGGGCGGCATTCGGTGCCGATTGGGCGAGCGCGCAGAGGATCGACGGATGCTTCATTAATCTTCCGCATGGCAGCGATTCGCCGCGTTGATTGCCGGTACCGAGCGGTCGCGACGTCGCGATCAGCGGTGGGACGGTCAACCCAGACCATACCGGCTCGTCATGGGGAGCCGGCTTGCGGAGCGCCGAATCAGGTCAGTGCCATATCCCAGAAGGCCACCTCGTGAGTCAGGACCTCCGCGGTCAGATCGTCGTGCCCACGGGGACTGGCCAGGCCGGCGAGGTCGCCGACGTAGGTCGCGAACTCCGGCGCCGTCCAGTGTTCGATGAACGTCGCGAACGGGGAGGCGTCGGCGGCGGCGTGTTGCCAGGCGAGCAGGTAGACCTGCTCGAGCACCCAGAGCGCGGTCACGGCGGCTTCGTAGGGTGCCGCGTCGAGCCTTCCCAGCAGCGCGCGGTAGGCCAGAGTGGCGTCGAGTGGGGGCTGGGCCGGATCCATCCGACGTCGAGCGGCGTGCGACTCGAACCACTCGAGTTCCTCGACGACCGCAACGCACCCCCGCGCCAACACCGGCTGAGCCGACCGTGGCGCGCGGGCGAGCAGACGTGCTTGAAAAGCCAGAAGGTCGGCGACGAACAGCGCGTCCTGCGCCAGCCATCGATCGAAATCCGAGTCGGCGATGGTGCCCTCGCGCACGTGGGTGAGGAACGGGTGGCGCGTGGCAGCGTCCCACAAAGACTCGAGCATGCCGTGAAGGCTAGTCGACGGCCGTCGGATCGCGCGTGTGGGCCGGCTCGACATGCGCAGGTGAATAGCATTGCGTGGCAACGGGGATCGCTCATATGGGCGCTGCGACGGGTCCTACTGATCGCGCCGCCCGCGGCGTTGGTTCGCGCGGCGAAAGCGCGGAATTCACCGGGCTCATCGGCCGAGGAGTACGCCGCGATCCCTCCGTGGCTAGCATCTCGACCGTTATGACGAGGGCATCGGAGGCAGACGACGCGGCCCTGGTCGCCGCGCTGCGAGGCGGCGATGAATCCGCGTTCGCCGACCTCGTCGACCTGCACACGGCGGCCATGCTCCGGGCCGCACGAATTTACGTGCCCAGCCGTGAAATCGCCGAGGAAGTCGTGCAGGAGACGTGGATCGCAGTGCTCAGGGGCATCGTCTCATTCGAGAGCCGGTCGTCGTTGCGTACCTGGCTCTTCGCGGTTCTCACCAACGTCGCCAAACGACGCGGGCTGCGCGAGCGGCGCCACGCGGACCTCGCGATGCTGGCCTTCACCGGGGGGGTCGTCGATCCCGCCCGCATTCGCGCCTCCGGGCTCGCCTATTCCGGGCACTGGCGGACCGCCCACCCGCTCGTCGCCTTTCCGGACACGCCGGAGGGCTTCGTTCTCGGTAACGAGTTGATCGCAGTGGCGCGGCGCGAACTCGACAGGCTTCCCGAGCGGCAGCGGGCCGTGGTCACGCTGCGTGACATGCTGGGGCTGGAGGCCGCCGACGCGTGCGCGCTACTCGAGATCAGCACGGCGAATCAACGTGTACTGCTTCATCGAGGGCGCGCCGCCATCAGGGAGGCGTTGGAGGACTACCTGACGGGAGCGGTATGAGGCCGAGGTCAGTACTCGATGAAACGCGTGACATACGGGGTCATTCCGGACGTCCGCACCGGTGACACGTGAACGTCGGAGCCGGTGAAGGGCGCTTCGAGCATCATGCCCTGCCCGAGGTAGAGGGCCTCGTGTTGGCTGGCGTTCGGGCCGTAGAAGATGACGTCACCACGGCGCATTTGGGATGACGGCACCATGCGTCCGGCCCTGTACTGATCACCGGAGTAATGGGGTAGCTTGATGCCCACTCCGGCGAAGGCGTAGAGCACGATTCCCGAGCAGTCGAAACCGACTGTTCGCGAACCGGAGTCGATTCCGCGCGACGGTCCGGAGGCGTTACCGCCTCCCCACGAGTAGGAGACGCCGATCTGGGACGTGGCCCGTTGGATCACGTACTCGGCAGCTTGACGGCCGTAGACCCGGGGGATCGCGCCGTTGGTGATTCCGCTCCCGTCCGCGCCGGAGACCCCCCCGAGGTTGATGCCGAGCCGCGCGAGGAACGACCGGCCGAGGTTGGCGGTCGTCTGGGCGGACGTGGACGCGATCTGCAACACCGAGTTGACGACCGCCAACGGATCCGTCGACACGTTGGCGCTCGGCACCATCGGCAACGTCGTGTCCCACTGATCGGCTCTCGCGGCGGGGTGATCCGTCTCCGCCACCACGTCCCAGTCCGCATGGCCGGCGGTCGGCTGCGCCGCAAGACGCGTTCGGGCGGCGTCGCGGCGCGCGGTGAGGGCTGCCACTTCGTCGTGTTCGGCAGCGAAATCACGTTGGGTCGACGTCAGTGCCGCAACGGCGTCCGCTTGGGACTGTACGGCTTCGACTGCCGCGGCGTCGGATTCGCGCTGCGCCGATCGCGCCGCCGATTCTTCGTTCGCTGCCTCGGTACGGGACCGTCGGAGGGCGGTGAGCGTCTGAGTGTAGGCCACCGGAAGGGCTTGGGCCGCCGTTGCCGCGGCGATCAGGTCATCGGGGCTGCCGGCGGCGAGATAGGACGCCGACGGGCCGTGCACGTACGTCGACGCGGCGAAGCGGTCGAATCGTCGCTGAGCCTCGTCAATGGCGGACCGGGCGCTCGAGACCGCCGCCGCGCTCTCGGCCACTCTGCGCCCGGCTTCGGCGGCGGTGTCGCGGGCGGAACCGACATCGGCGATGGCCCGGTTCACCTCCTCCTGCCGTTGCTGGATCGAGGCGCCGAGGTCGTGGAGGCGCTGTTCGGACTCGGCCACCTGAACGACCAGATCCACTGTGCTGCCGGCGGGCTCGGCATGGGCGACGTGATCGGCGTCGAGCAGAGCGGCGCAACCACCGACCAGCACGAGCGCGACGACTGCCGCTGCGCGACACCGGTTGCACGCAGTAATCGCAGTCCTTTTCGAGGCGCCGGGTGTGCCACCATCGCGAATCGACGCCATCACACCGACCTCCAGCTAATGTTGTATAGGAACTAGACCATTAGCGATGTAGGTGTTTACGATCTACGGCGTCAACCCTTGCGGTAGCCCCGAGGCGTCACGATCGGGTCTCGAAAACGCGCTCGCGGCCGTTGCGTGCCGGGTGCGCGCGTAACGGCTCGATGACCTCCGCCGACCGCGTCATTCGCGGTCTGAATGGACGTGTGCCCACCATAGGAGTCGGGCCCGCCGACTTCGATCGGATACTGTATGCACGATGCTGTAACTGCAGGAACCGGTCACTGCCAACATCTTTGGAGGACGTTCTCATGCCCAGGTCGAACGACCCGTCTCGTCGTCGGTTCCTGTCCACTCTGGCCGGTGGGCTCGGTGCGGCGGGAGCGTTCGCGCTAGCGGCGTGCGGGTCCCCGAATCGGGGAGGTTCGACGACCGCCGCCGTACCGCAGACGGCCGACCCGTCGACCCCGACACCGGCTGGTGGAGCCACCGTTGCGCCACTGGCAGCCAACGGCGACGAGGCGCTGGCGCTGCTCGTCGCCGGAAACCGACGTTTCGCAGCGGACCATCTCGAGCGCGCCGACGACAACGTGGATCGCCGCCTCGCCGTGCGGACGTCACAGAAGCCGTTCGCCACGATTCTCAGCTGCGTGGACTCGCGGGTGCTTGTAGAGCTCATCTTCGACCGGGGGTTCGGCGATCTGGTCGTCGTTCGCAGCGCTGGCGAGGTGCTGGACAAGGCCGTCACCGGCAGTCTGGAATTCGGTGTGGCTGAGCTGAACACCCCGCTGCTGATGGTGCTCGGACATCAACGCTGTGGAGCCCTGACCGCGGCCGTGGGGGCCTATGACAAGAAGAAGACCGACGCCGACGATCTCGGCTTCCTCGAGGACGCCCTGTCGCCGGCGGTCCAACGGATTGCCGGGAAACCAGGCGATCGGATCACCAACGCCGTCCTCGAGAACGTCGCCCTTGTGCGCGACCAGCTCCGCCAGTCACCCGTCATAGGGCCGTTGGAGAGTCAGGGCAAGGTCAAACTGGTCGGCGCGTACTACAACCTCGACAACGGGCAGGTCCAACTCCTCTGAACCCGGCTCGCGGGTCGTGGACGACGGGTCGCTTGCCTGCTAATCGAAGAGGCCACCGTTGACGGTCAGAACCTGGCCGGTGACGCTGCGCGCCCGCTCGGACGCCAGGAACATTGCCACATGGGCGATTTCGCTGGGCTCGATGACGCCGAGGGTCTGCTTGGCGATGGTCTGTCGCACTTCGGCGCTCTGCTTCATCAACTCGTCTATCCGGTCGGTGCGCACAGCCGCCGGAGCTATCGCATTGACCCTGATCCTCTGTGGGGCGAATTCACGGGCCGTGGACGTGGTGAGCGCTAGTACGCCGGCCTTGGCGACGGTGTAGCCGTCACGCCCGGTGGTGGCACCGAGACCCGCGAGCGACGCGATGTTGACGACCGATCCACCTCCCGATCGCGCGATGTGCGGAATGGCGGCGCGACACATCAGGAAGCAGCCGTACAGATCGACGTTGATGTTCTGCCAGACCTGATCGAGCGACGCGGTCGTGACCGGCCCGTCGGCGGGCCCGGAACCACCGGCGGCGTTGACCAGGATGTCGAGTCGGCCGAATCGGCTCACGGCGTGTCCCACCGCTGTTGCAACCGAACCCTCATCCGTCACGTCAAGCGGCTCGTACACGGCGGATGCACGTGCCCGTTGCGCGTTGATCGCGGCAACCACCTGCGCGCCTTCCTGCTGTCGTCGGCCTCCCACCACGACGTGCGCGCCTTCGGCTGCGAACAACTCGGCGGTGTGTCTGCCGATCCCACTGGTAGCTCCGGCGACGAAGGCGACCAGCCCGTGCAGTTGCCCAGTCGAGCCGGTGGTGGTCGATTCCACGAGAGCCTCCTACGCCGATGGCGTGCCGAGTCGGAGGGTGTCGTGCACAGCCGTCGCCCCTCGTGAAAACGAGCGTGCCACCCAATGGCTTTCGAGTCTAAAGGTGCTCGATGCACGCTGCTTTGGGCATCGCATAACCACGGTTGATAGGGCCCCTCGATGGGCGGTGACGGCCACCGAGATTCACGCCCGTGTCCCCGGTTCCGGCCGTCATGGCCGACAACCGGAGGCCGATATCGTCAACAACGCCCGCGAGTAGTCGCGACGTGCGATTTGTGGAGCCTCGGTTGCGCTGAGCGCAACTCAAACTCCACAAACCACGCAAGCCGGAATAGGCTCGGCGGGAGGGAGGTAGCCACGGTTATGGCTTCCCATAAGCGGCACGACGTTGCACGACAACGGCGTTCGTGGTCACACTGAGCCGTGTCCGTTGGCGTGATCTGTGCGATAACCCAGGAGCTTGCTTACGTGCGGACTCTGCTAACCCACCCGCGACCGCGGCTGGTCGCCCACGCCCAGTTCACCACAGGCACCCTCGACGGGCGCGACGTCGTCGTGGTCGGTTCGGGTATGGGCAAGGTCAACGGCGCCGTCATCGCGACGGTTCTGGCTGATCGCTTCGGGTGCACGACGCTGTTGTTCTCCGGCGTGGCAGGGGGATTGGACCCGGACCTGAATATCGGCGACGTCGTGATCGCCGATCGGGTGGTGCAGCACGACGCCGGACTCGTCGACGACGCCCAGACACACGTCTATCAGGCCGGCCACGTGCCCTTCATCAATCCGACCGATCGGCTGGGCTACCGCGTTCACCCCGAGCTGCTGAAGCGGGTTGCCGCGCGCCTGGACGGGTATCGGATGGCTCCGCTTTCGGCTGCGGCGGGCGGGAACGGCCGCACTCCGCGGATCGCCTACGGTACGGTCCTGACAGGAGATCAATACGTCCACAGCGAGTCGGTCCGGCACCGACTGCACCGCGAATTCAACGGCCGCGCAGTCGAAATGGAGGGCGGCGCTATCGCGCAGGTGGCCGAGTCCTTCGGCATTCCCTGGTTGGTGATTCGTGGACTGTCCGATCTCGCCGGTCGGGATTCCCGGTTCGACTTCCTCCGGTTCGTCGAGGAAGTGGCCGAGACTTCGGCGGGAATCCTGCGCCACCTGTTGCCGGTCATCTGACGCCGCATCTTGGAAAGCTGCCAGGGACTGGTGCTAATTTGGGGTCGATAACCCAATAGGATGCAGTCGGGTGCCACTGTCGACGCCGCGAGGCGGGTGCGGTGGCCGTGAGAGTGAGGTTGACGTGGCAGGAACCACCGAAAGACCAGAGCGTCCCGAGCAGACGTCGGAAGGTCTCGTGGCGGTCGCCTCAGGGCTCGTGCCCCTGCTCCGCGGTAACGCCGCCCGGATCGAGGCCGATCGGCGGATACCGGACGAGGTCATCGGCGCGTTGGAGGACGCCGGACTCTTCCGGCTGATGCAACCGATGCGGCACGGCGGGTTAGAGGAGACCTTCGAGACGAAGCTCGCCGTGATGCGCGAGCTCGGCCGTGGGGACGGCGCGACGGCCTGGGTGGCCAGCCTGATGTCCGGTGCGGCCTGGTTCGCGGGAATGTGCGGCGACGAACTCCAGGACGAGATCTGGGACGCGGACCCCCATGCCCGTATCGCCGGAGTCACCGCCCCGTCCGGGGCGGTCGTGCCGGCCGACGGCGGTTACCGGCTCACCGGACGCTGGGGTTACTGCTCGGGAATCTGGCACGCACAGTGGCTCTTCCTGGGGGCCGGCGCACCCCGGGGGCGCGACCAACCCGGACTGGCCGTCCTGCCAGTCGCAGAGGTGTCGATCGAGGACACCTGGCACGTAGCGGGGATGCGGGGCACCGGATCCAACACCGTCGTGGCCGACGACGTGTTCATTCCGTCGCACCGGTTCATCCCGATGAGCATGCTGATGTCCGGTCGGCTCGCCGCCTCGTCACCGCGAGGCGCGGTGTATCGGGTTCCCTTCGCCACGGCAGCACCGACCGATCTCGTCGGTCCCCAGCTCGGATTAGCGGCCGCCGCCTGGGAACTCGTCCGCGACGGACTCGACGGCAAGTCGATCACCGGCACGATCTACCAGCGCGCGGTGGACGCCACCACGACCCAAGTCGCCATGGCAGACGCCGCGCAGCACATCGACCTCGCGGAGACGCTGGCCGTCGGTGTCGTCCGGGCCGTGGACGAGGCCGGAGCGACGACCACCACCCCGAGCCCGCTCGAGCGCGCCCGACTGAAGATGCACACCGCCGAGGCGATCGTTCACGCACGGGAGGCCGTACGCATCCTGATGACAGTTCAGGGTTCGGGATCGTTCGCCGAAAGCAATCCGCTGCAGCGCATCTGGCGCGACAGCGAAGTCGCGAGCCGACACGCGGTCACCAATCCCGCAGTCGCCGCCGAAGTGTACGGCCGCGCGCTACTCGGAATCGACGAGCCCATCACCCCGATGGTGTGAGGACGACCGCCACCGGCTTCGAAGTGTCGGGGAGGAGAAGACATCATGAGCAACATCCCGCTGCTGGAGCGCTATCTGGGCGTTCCGCTGGTGCGACTGCACGACGCGATCCACAAGGGCACCCGCGGTCGGATCGGTCAACGGCTTCCGTGGATGTCGGTCGGCCCGCCGTTCTTGCTCCTGCACACGATGAGATCCGTGACCGGTCCCATGAACACCGACAGCCTGGTCTACGCGATCGACGCCTCGAAGTACGTCGTCGTCGCGTCGAACCACGGCGAACCGTGGTCACCACGCTGGTACCACCGCATCAGAGCCGACCATCGGGTCGAGATCACCGTGGCCGGCCATCGCATGCCCGCCACCGCGAAGGTCGTCCACTTCGACGATCTTGACTACGAACGGCTGTGGGACCTGGTGAACGACAACGCATTCAACCGGTACCGGATATGTCAGGCGCGTAAGAGACGTCGGATCCCGATCGTGACGTTGACGCCCTGTCACGATCTGGGTCGGTGCCACCGCTGACCGAGCCGTGTTCCACCAACGCCACCAGGCACTCCGGTATTCGCAGAGATGTCATTCGTCGAATCTATGTCGAGCATCAATCGGCTGCATCTGATGAGCGCTGCTCATCGGGCGTCGGAATCTTCGAGACGCGAGTGATCCTTTCAGCCCTCGTTATATTCGAGGGATGACGACATTGCGCGCGTTGGAGTGTTTGGCCGCGTTGGTCGAACACGGTTCGGTCAGCGCCGCGGCGGCCTCGTTGCATCTGTCGCAGCCCGCCCTGTCGCATCAAATCGCGGGTCTGGAAAGGGAGCTCGGCGCACCGGTGATCGAACGTCTGTGGCGGGGGGTGCGTGTGACGGCGGCTGGGCATGCGAGTGCGGCAGAGGCGCGTGTCGCCCTGCAGGCGGCCGAACGGGCCCTCGAGGTGGGACGCCGGGTTGCCGCGGGCGATGCGGGCCGGCTGCGGATCGCCTGTTCCGAGTCGATCACCGGCTGGGTGCTCGTTCCGCTCCTGGATCGGTGGCGATCCCGGCGCCCCGAGGTTGAACTGGAGCTCACCGAGTTCACCGGCACCAACGCCGTGATCGCGGCGATCGAGTCCGGTGCGATCGACGTGGCCATGGGTTATCCGGCCCCGGCAGGCGACGTGCCCGTCGAGATCTTCGCCCAGGAGGAGATGGTCGTCGTCGCATCGCCGGGGCACGAGTTCGACGACGTGGCGGCCGTATCGCTTCGCACGCTTGCTGCCGAGCCGTTCGTGCACTACGACGTGGGCAGCGACATGGCGGTGTGGGTTGACGCGCTCGCAGCTCGCACCAAGACGGGGCTCAGAGTAGTGCTGCGCACCCGAAGTTCGCGTACCGCAGTTCAACTGGCCGCCGCCGGAATGGGTGTGACCATCGCGCCGCTATCGGCGGCGACGGCTGTGCCTGCAGCGGTGATCAGGTCCCTGCGCCCGAAGGTCGAGCGCGATCTGGTCGCGATGGTCGCGGCCCCGTCGGACCCGCTCGTCCGATGGCTGCTCGCCGATCTACACCACGCCGACGCGCCGTGGCGGTCTGCGCACGACGCAGGATGATGTTGCTGCGGCGCATGCAGGCGGTATTCGGATAATCGCAGGGGCGTAGAAAGAACCGTCATGCCGCGGCGGGTGCGGGAACGGGCCGACTGGGTAGGTTGTTCAGATGCAGCAGCGGGTGCGCTGAGCCAAGTACTCCCTCGACCTCGAAGGCCCCCAACCATGTTCGATCGCAGCGGTGCCGGCGCCGGCACCCGGACCGACTCGCCGACGATCGGTCCGTACCCGAGGTCGTCGGTTGGCTAGCGAAGGCTTCGTCCGGAGGCTGCGCATCGCACCGCCTCGGATGCCCGGCGGCGAAGTGACTCTGCAAGCGCCACCCGAGGTGTCGCGCGTCGTGCCGGGCAGCCTGCTGACGAAGCTGATGCCCGTGGTGATGATCGTGGCCGTGGTGGGCATGATCGCGCTGATGGTGACCGTCGGTGGTCGAGACTTGACGCGCAATCCCACCTTTCTCATCTTTCCGATGATGATGGTCATGTCGATGGCCGGCATGTTCGCGAGCGGAGGAGGCAGAGGAGGCAAGGCGGCGGCAGAACTCAACGAGGAGCGCAAGGACTACTTCAGCTATCTGGCCGACCTCCGCGGGGACGCCGAGGAGACCGGTGACAGCCAGCGGGCGGCGCTGGAGTGGAGCCATCCCGACCCGCGCACGCTCGCCGACTTAGCGGGAACACGCCGCATGTGGGAGCGTCGCCCCACTGATACCGACTTCTGCCACGCGCGCGTCGGTGTCGGCACCCACCGGCTGGCCACTCGGCTGATGGCCCCCGAGACGGGGCCGCCCGAGGACCTCGAACCGGTGTCCGCCATCGCGTTGCGGCGTTTCGTGACGGCGCACTCGGTGGTGCACGCTCTTCCGACAGCGGTGTCGTTGCGCGCCTTTCCGATCCTGAGCTTCGAAGGGGATCGCGACCTGAGTCGGCAGCTGCTGCGATCGATGATTCTGGAGCTGTGCACGTTTCACGGTCCCGACCATCTCCAGGTCGCGGTGGTGACGGCTGATCCGGACAGCGAGACGTGGGGCTGGGTCAAGTGGCTGCCGCACGCGCAACACGAGTCGGTGCGCGATGGATGCGGCACCCTGAGGATGCTCTTCCCCTCGCTGGAGCTGCTGGAGAACCTGCTGGGCGACGACTTGGCGGAACGGGGTCGTTTCAGTCGGAACGCCCAGATGCCGGCGGGGCTGCGGCATCTGGTCGTCGTCATCGACGACGGTTACGTCACCGGTGACGAACGCCTGAGCACCGATGCCGGTCTCGACAGCGTGACGGTCCTCGACCTCAACGGTCCTGTCGACGGAGTGGTGTCACGACGCGGTCTGCAACTGGTGGTCGAGGACGGTGACGTCGGTGCCCGGACGGCAGCGGGGGTGGAGCGGTTCGCCACCGCGGATCTCATCACCGTCGCCGAGGCGAACGCCGCGGCCCGCGCGCTGAGTCGTTACCGACCCGGCGGCGCCGCGCACATCGTCAACCTCGGCGCCGACGCGCGCGCCACCGACCCCGGGCTGATGTCGCTGTTGAAGATCCCTGACGCCGCGGAGATCGTTCCGGCCGAGGTGTGGCGCAAACGTACAGCGCGCGAACGACTTCGAGTCCCCGTGGGCTACACCCCGTCGGGTCAGCCGCTGGAGCTGGACATCAAGGAGTCCGCCGAGGGTGGCATGGGACCGCACGGACTGTGTATCGGCGCGACCGGTTCGGGCAAGTCCGAGTTCCTGCGCACCCTCGTCCTGGCGATGATCACCTCGCACTCGCCGGAGGCTCTCAATCTGGTCCTGGTGGACTTCAAGGGCGGTGCGACCTTCCTCGGGTTGGACGGCGCGCCCCACATCGCCGCCATCATCACCAACCTCGAAGACGAGCTGACGATGGTCGACCGCATGCGCGACGCGCTGGCCGGCGAGATGAACCGGCGTCAGGAGCTTCTCCGCGCGGCCGGTAACTTCCCCAACGTCACGGAGTACGAACGGGCCAGGACGAACGGCGCTCAGCTGGACCCGCTACCGGCGCTCTTCATCGTCGTCGACGAGTTCTCCGAACTGTTGTCTCAGAAACCGGATTTCGCCGAGCTGTTCGTCATGATCGGCCGCCTCGGCCGGTCCCTGCACATCCACCTCCTGCTCGCGTCGCAGCGACTCGAGGAGGGCAAGCTCCGCGGCCTGGACTCGCACCTGTCCTACCGAATCGGACTCAAGACCTTCTCGGCCGGCGAATCGCGAACCGTGCTCGGCGTTCCGGACGCGTACCACCTGCCCAGCGTTCCCGGTTCCGCGTTCCTCAAGTGCGACGCCGACCAGCCCGTCCGCTTCAACGCCTCCTACGTCTCCGGTGAATACGTGAAACCGAAGGCGCTCTCCGGCACGGGACGGGCGTCGAGACTGGGGGCGCGGGCGCCGAAGCTGTTCACCGCCACGCCGGTGGACAGGGATCCGACGCCAGCGGCGACGCCCGTCGAGTCCGCCGACGACACGGGACCCGAGGTGCTGCAGGGTCCCACCAAGACCACCCTTCTCGACGTCGTGGTCGGGAGGCTGCGTGGGCACGGGCTGCCCGCACACGAGGTGTGGCTGCCACCACTGGAGGAGAGCCCGCCGGTCAACGCGCTGCTGCCGAACTCGACGTGGAACGACCCGCGCAATGCCAACGGGCGCTTGCTGTTCCCCATCGGGGTGGTGGACCGTCCCTATGATCAGCGGCGCGATGTACTGGTCATCGACCTCGCCGGCGCCCGCGGCAACGTCGCCATCGTCGGCGGTCCGCAATCGGGCAAGTCGACGGCGATGAGAACCCTGATCATGGCGGCCGCAGCCACCCACACGCCCGAGCAGGTGCAGTTCTTCTGCCTCGATTTCGGTGGCGGGACACTGGGCAGTCTGGCCGGGCTGCCCCACGTCGGCGGTGTCGCCGGGCGCATGGACGGCGACCGCATTCGGCGGACCATCGCCGAGGTCACGGGATTGTTGAGAGATCGCGAACTGCGGTTCCGGGATCTCGGGATCGAATCCATGCGGGACTTCCGTCAGCGCAAGGCGCGCCTGGCGCAGATGCCGGCGGACGTCGCCGCGCAGGATCCGCTGAGTGCGGACGAATTCGGCGATCTCGTTCTCGTGGTCGACGGCTGGGCGACGATCAGAAGTGACTTCGACATGCTCGAACCCGCCCTGCAGGCGATCGCGATCGGCGGTCTGTCCTACGGAATTCACCTGGCCGTCACGGCCAGTCGCTGGATGGAGATCCGACCCGCGGTCAAGGACATGCTCGGCACCCGTGTGGAGCTGCGGATGGGCGACACGATGGACAGCGACATCGGCCGCAAATTCGCCGACCTGGTGCCGATCGGTCGACCCGGCCGCGGCATCAGCCCGGACCGGCTGCACCTGTTGATCGGGTTGCCTCGGCTGGATTCCAGCTCCGACGTCGAGAACCTGCCCGCCGGTGTGGCCGACGCGTGCGACGTGGTCCGGCAGTTCTACGGGGATCGGGAGGCGCCGCGGGTTCGCATGTTGCCGCACGACGTCGATCGCACCTCGGTCGTCGAGGCCGCCAGGCGAGCGGGTGCGCTGGACAAGGCGAAGGTGGCCATCGGCATCGACGAGTCCGAATTGGCGCCCGTCGTCCTCGACTTCGATGCTCAGCCCCATCTGGTCGTCTTCGGTGACGCCGAGTGCGGTAAGACGGGGCTGTTGGCCAACATCGCCACCGGTGTGATGGAGAACGCCTCACCGCAGGAGTGCAAGATCATCCTCGTCGACTTCCGGCGCACGCTGCTCGGTGTCGTGGACAACGACTACCTCGCCGGATACGCCACCGCCGCACAGACATTGAGTGAGTTGATGACCGCGCTCGCGGAATCGCTGAAGGAGAGACTGCCGCCGAGCGACGTCACCCAGCAGCAACTCCGGGCGCGCGACTGGTGGCACGGCCCCGACATCTTCCTGTTGATCGACGATTACGATCTGATTCCCGGCGGATCGATGAACCACCCCCTCGGCCCGCTGGTGGAGTACTTTCCTCAGGCGCGCGACATCGGTTTGCGCATCGTCGTCGCGCGCCGCATCGGGGGCGCCGGTCGCGCGATGATGGACCCGATCATCGGACGACTCAAGGACCTCTCCTGCAACGGTCTGGTCATGAGCGGCACCAAGGAGGAGGGCGCGCTGTTCGGGTTCAAGGCCCAGCAGATGCCCGCCGGCCGCGGCATTTTCAGCTCGCGAACCACGAGAAGCGACGTCATCCAGCTGTCCCGGATGCCCGACCAGTGAGCGCGGGACGAGAGACCGAGACGGCGCGAGTGGTGACACCCGCCCCTGCGCGAGTGAGACTTTCGCTGCGGGGTGACGACACCCAGGTTGATGTGGCGCTGCCCCTCGATATTCCGATCGCCAGCCTGACACCGTTGCTCGTCGAGCTGATGCAGTCCGACGGGACCGCTCGGTCCGACGAGGCGGGCGACGGCTCCGCGAAGGAGGGCACACGCGACCTGTGGGTGCTGCGGCGGTCCGACGCCGACGAGTCGCTGGTGCCCGATGCGACACTGCGAGACGCCGGCGTGATCGACGGTGAACTGCTCAGCTTCCGGGCGATGTCGGCCCTGACCGTGCCCACGCTCTTCGACGACGTCGTCGACGCGGCTGCGCAACTGAACAAGGCCGCACACGTCGGGTGGGGTGCCGAGGCCGCGCGCGCGATGACGTTCGCCGCGGTGACGATGGCGTCAGCGGCGTGGATCTACTTCCTGCTGAGCCCCGTGTTCGCCCCGAACCTCAAGGCGATCACGGGCGTATCGATCGCGTGGATCCTGGCGCTGGTGGGTGCGGGCGCGCTGGCGAACCGGACCTACGGTCAGCGGAGCATCGGAGCGGCACTGGGCTGGGCGGCACTCCCGATCGCGGCGGCGATGATCGCGGCGTGGGCCCCGGAATGGGGTGTCTACGGGCTTGCTGCGGGGTGCCTGGTGGTGCTGGTCCTCGCCGCTGCGTTCTTCCGGATCATCGGCAGCGGGCGCTGGGGATACCTGACCGCCGGGGGCGTGGTGGGCCTCACCGGGGTCGCGTCCGCGGCCAGCGCTGCGGGCATCGACGCTGCCACCGTGGGTGTGGTTGTGGCCGTCGCGAGCACCCTGGCCTGTCGGGCAGTGCCACACCTCACGTCGGGTCTGGACGGTATGGGACCCCGGCCGACCGAGGTCGCTCGGCCCGACGACGACTCCGTTCCCGGTACACCGCTTGATGTTTGGGAGCGTGTGCGCGAGGCGGTGGTGACGCGTTCGGCGTTGTACACCGCGCTGTCGAGCAGCGCAGGGCTGGGTGCGGCGGCGGTCCTGCTCGAGCCCGTGCCACTGCAGTGGCCCGCCGTGGCATTCGCTCTCGGCGTCGCGACCGCCCTGGCCCTCTACGCGCACGCCGTCGCCGCGGCGGCCGAGCGGATGGGACTGGGCATCCCGGCGGTGGCGCTCGTCGTGCTGGCCTGCTGGCGTGCCCAGGGCGGCGATGAGCCCATGCCTGTGGCGGCGTTCGCGCTGCTGCTGGTGACTGCCGTCGCGTTCGTGATCATCGGGGCCCGCGCCGAATCCGCCCCGGCGTCACGCCGGATGGTGACCGTGCTCGCGTATCTGAACTATCTGAGCGCTGCAGCACTGATCCCGTTGGCGGCGTGGGCAATCGGGTGCGACGGCTCGGCGGGCGCATCGTGACGCGCGGCGCTGCGTTGCTTTCCGTGGTGGTGTTCATCGCCGCGACGGCACTGGCTCCGGGGCCGGCGCACGCCATCGACCCACCGGTGATCGCGCCGGGCCCGCCCCCGACCGGACCGGTCGTCCCTCCGAATCCGACCGAGCAGAAGTCCATGTGCGGCTCGGGTGCCGTAGCGCCCGGCAGCCAGTTCCAGCAGACACCGGCAGCCGACGCGATGCTCGACTACACGGGCGCCTGGCGCTTCTCGCGTGGCGCCGGACAGCGCGTGGCGGTGATCGACACCGGTGTTTCACGCAATCCCCGGCTCGCGGCGCTGGAACCGGGTGGTGATTACGTGTCGACGACGGATGGACTCGTCGACTGCGACGTGCACGGCACGCTCGTCGCCGGGCTGATCGCAGCGTCACCGAGCCCGGACGACGCCTTCGCCGGTGTTGCGCCGGATGCGACCATCATCTCCATCCGTCAGAACAGTGCCTCGTTCTCGGTGCAGGGCGACAGCTCCGGAGGGGACGACCCGAACGCACTGACGTCGGGCTACGGGAACACCTTCACCCTCGCGCTGGCGATCGTGCACGCCGTCGACCTGGGGGCCACCGTCATCAACCTCTCCGAAGTCGCCTGCGCACCAGTGGGTGTCGGGGTTGACGACATTGCACTCGGCCAAGCCGTTCGCTACGCGTTCGAGCGCAACGTGGTCGTCGTGGCGGCCGCCGGCAACGTCAGTGCGCAGGGCCTGTGCAGGACGCAGAACGAGGTGCGCGACCCCAACGGGTCGTCGGCCGACGCCTGGAACTCGGTATCCACCACGGCCAGTCCCGCCTGGTTCGGTGATTACGTGCTGGCCGTCGGTGCGGTGGCCCCCGACGGTCAGCCCAGTGGCTTCTCCCTGCACGGACCGTGGATCGACGTGGCTGCCCCCGGCGAGAGGGTGACGTCGTTGAACTCCGTCGGCATCGGACTGACGAACGCGACGCAGAACGCGCAGGGAGAACTGGTGGCTATCAACGGGACGAGCTTCGCCGCGGCCCTGGTTTCCGGCGTCGTGGCCTTGGTCCGGTCCCGTTTCCCCGACATGTCGGCGGCAGACGTCATGACACGTATCAAGCGAACCGCCCAAACCCCGGACGCCGGCCCGAACGTTGCGACGGGGTACGGGGTGGTCGATCCGGTCGCCGCGTTGACCGACGAGGTGCTCCCCGACGTTCAGGGCCGCAGCGTCATGACGGGTCATCCGATCGTTGCCGCGCCAGGGGGAGATGCCGAGAGTCGCCGAGCTCTCGAGGTCGTCGCGGCGGTGATGGGCGTGTGTGCGCTACTCGCAGTGCTGGCCGTCGTGGTGATCAAGAAGCCGAGGCAAGGGTGAGATGACAAGAGACCGCCACGAGTGGCGCACGGAACCCCGGCTGCGCACCCCACCACCCCACGAAGCTTCGACCCACGAACCGAGGTGCTTCCGACCATGACCGATGAACCAGAGCACTATTCGACGCCGGAACGCCCGCGGCCGGCACGCGAGGAGTTGGACTTGGACGACGTCGAAGGGCGCGCCGCCCAGCTGATGGCTCGGATGGAGGCCCGCCGGACGTCGCAGCAGGCGCCACGACCACCCGTACCCGGACGCCCGTTACGACCGGGCTTACCGATGGGCGAAGCCGTCTCCGCGGCCGCGGACGAGACCGGTCCGCCGACGGGGTTCGGTGACGACTTCGACCCTCTGGATTCATTTCAAGCGGAGGAGGTTCCGCCGTACCGCGAGGACGACGCCACCGAGCTGACGGGTTCGTCGCCGCCACTGCCGCCGCCCGAGACCGAGTCGGGTCGGGATGTGGAGGGTGTGGACGGCGCCGCGCCCCCACGGCGCATGGCCTTGCCACCCTGGCAGCGGGGGGCACCTTCGATGAGCTCGACGTTAGACGATCGACCCGACGCCGCCACGCCGTCGGGCACGTTCTCGGGTGATGCGCCGTCAGAAGAACCGACTGCGGATCCAGGGCCCGCGTACCCGGCCGACGTGGAGGGGGTGCATCGGCAGTCCCCGCCGCCGCTTCCCCCACCCGGCTGGCAGATGTCGACGCAGGGTTGGCCACCTGGTCTGCCACCGCCACCACCGGGGTGGCAGGGGCTACCGCCGTGGATGCCGCCGTACGAGCACATGTCGACGACGCCGGCAGGCGCCGGATCGACCACGCCGCCGGCGCCGGGGCAGTCGGGTCGCCGCGGCTCGTCGCGGAGGCGCCACGGGCCGTCTCGACGCCCACCGGAGCAACATGAGACAGCGCAACGCCACTGGTCGGCGCCGTCGCTCGACGAAGCCGAGGTTTTCAGTCGCGATCGTCAAACGCCGCGGTCGGGATGGCAACGCGTGCTGTACGTGCTCACCGGCGGCCTGGTCAACTTCGGTCCGTCGCGGGCGGATCGGGAACGCGATGAGTTACTCGAGCAGATCCGGCAACCCTTCGTCGGCGACTTCCGCGTGGCGGTGCTGTCGATCAAGGGCGGTGTCGGCAAGACCACGACGACACTGGGCTTGGGCTCTGCTCTGGCGACGGTCCGCACCGATCGCGTGATCGCGGTGGACGCGAACCCCGATCGCGGCACGCTCGCCGAGCGCGTGCTGGACGCGTCGACATCGTCGACCGTGCGTGATCTGTTGCGGGACCCCAACATTCGACGATATGCCGACGTGCGCAACCACACCCGAATGGCACCGAGCCGTCTCGAGGTGCTGGCCAGCGAGCAGGACCCCGCGGTGGCCGAGGTCTTCGGCGAGACCGACTACCGGCGCACGATGGACGTTCTGCGCCATTACTACAACGTGATCCTGACGGATTGTGGGACGGGGATCATGCACTCGGCCATGACCGGCGTGCTGGATTTGGCCGACGCCATCGTATTGGTCACCTCACCGGCGATCGACGCGGCCCGCAGCGCGTCGGCGACGTTGGACTGGTTGGTCGAGCACGGCCGCGGTGATCTGGTGCGTGACGCGCAGGTCGTCCTGAGTGCATCCCGGCCCGGCTCGCCCGCGTTGAAGTTGGACAAGGTGTGCGAGCACTTCGAGGCCCGCTCCGGCTCGATACACGTGATTCCGTTCGACCCCCACCTCGCCGAAGGCGCCGACTTCGACTTCGAACTGCTCAAACCCGGCACCGCCACCGCCTATCTGGAGCTAGCCGCCGCCGTGGCGGCCAAGTTCTCGCGAGCGCGCGCGTCACACGGGGCGTACTGAGATCGCATGACGTCACCACAAACGTCGGCGGATCGCGATTCCGAACCGGAGGAGGAACTCAGCCGCATCACGATCCTCATCGGTGAGCAGCTCCTGGACATCGGCGTTTCCGCCGGGGTGAGCATTTCCGCGGTCGTGAGCGACGTCATCGAGATGGCAGGCGTCCAGCTCGCCGGCACGGACGTCGAATTCGACAACACCGATGGGAGATGGACCTTCGCGCGGCTGACGGGAGAGGTCATCGACGCGCGCAGCTCGCTGGGAGAGGCAGGGGTCCGTGACGGTGACATCCTGGTGATCCAGGAAGTCGACGGACCGGCTGCTTCGGTTCTCGTCGACCACCTCGACGGCGCCCGCGAAGCAAAGGGTTCGATCGACCGGTGGATCGATCAGCACGGTTGGCCGGCAACGTGGTTCGGCCTTGGCGTGACGCTGTGCGCGGTGGCGTCGTTGGTGCCGCTGACCAGTCGTGCCGAACCCGCGGTGCGGTCGATACCCGTCACCGCCGTCACAACTCTGTTGGTCGGAATCTGTTGCGCCGTGGTCGCGTGCGCGACCTCGCTGCGACCAGCCCGCCGGGGCGTCTCCGACGGATTCGCGTTCCTCTCGCTTCCGTTGATCTTCGGTGGGGCGTTGTCCGTGTTGCCGGGTGCACACGGATTCCCGTCGTTGCCGATGGCCCTGGCCGTGGTGGGTCTGGCCGCTTTGATCCAGTTGCTCGCTACCGGCCGCGCTGCGGCGCTGCACACCACGGTGATCGTGCTCGCGCTACTCGGCGGTCCCGCCGTTCTGGCGCAGGTGGCATTGGATCCGCACCCCAGGGTGGTCGGATCGATCCTGGCGGCGGTCGCCGTCATGACCGTGTACCTCGCACCCAGGGCCACGATCCTGTTGTCCCGCTTGCCGGTGCCCCGTGTGCCCACTGCCGGTGAGCCGCTCGACGACATCGAAACCCAGGGCGGCACCGCGGTCGAGGGAGTGGGCGCCGTGGGCAAGCAGGTGATCCCGACCGAAGCGGGGATGGCCGATCGCGTCCGGCGGGCCAGGGGCTATCTCACGGGAACGGTCGCCGGTGCGGCCGTGCTGGCGGTCGTCGGTTGCTACTTCGCCCTCGACGTGTCGGAGGGCCTACCCTGGCAAGGAACGACTTTCGTCGTCGTGGTGGCTGCCGCGCTCTGTCTGCGCGGGCGGAGCCACCACGATTTCGCACAGTCGGGCGTGCTGATCGGCGGAGGCCTCGTGATCGGGCTCGTGCTCATCGTCGAAACGGCCACCTTGGCCGTCGGATGGCAGGTGAACGCCGCCGTCGTCCTCGTCGTCTTCATGGTGATGACGTTGGCCTGTGGGTTGGTGGCACCCCGAGTCGACTTCTCCCCGGTGATGCGGCGGTGGGTCGAGCTCGGTGAGTATCTGGCCATCGGTTTGATGTTTCCGTTGCTCGGCTCGATCATCAGTCTGTACTCGTTCTTTCGCGAGCTGCGGATCTGACCGTCAGTTCCGCGGGACGGGGAGCGCGACTCCCCGGATGTCGGCGGGTATCCCGTCGTGGGCCATCAGGGCCGCCTGCTGAGAGAGCTCCGGGCCCGGAGGAAGCAACGACAACACGGTCCACGGGGCGGGCTTCGGGGGATCGGCGCCCAAGCCCAGCGCCGCCGCGGCCGATGAGTCGCCGACGTGGTACCGCACGCCGAGATCGTTGATGTAGAACAACTGTCCGACGGGGCGGTCAGCCGGACCACCGCCGACGCTTTGGACGTACTCGCCGGTGCCGGGCTTCAGATAGACGCCGTCCAATCCGGGGCCGGCACCGTCGGACGTGGCCAAGTCCACCGGGCTGGCGGCGGCGGGTAGCGGCAGGTGGGTACCCACCACCAGGCGTGACGTGGACGCGGACTCGTCGACGGCCCGCTGCCATGACATGCAGACCATGGGGTTGGATTCGGACCGGACGAGATCCGGTGAGGTGATCGGGTAGCTGTCGACGGGGATTCTGTGAACGATTGGTGCCCGGCCGACCAGTGCCGGCGAAATCGACGTCGGCTCCGATGCGGTTGCGGCCTGCGGGTTTCCGTAGCGAATGATGTCGGCGGTCGGCGCGGAGATCGGTTGCAAGCCGTCCGGCAGCACGACGAACAGCTGTTCGCCCCGTGAGTCGCTGGTATGCAGGATCGAGCCCACTCGGTAAGACGCCGGAAGATAATCGGTTTGTGCACCCGCCTCGGGAATGGCGACGGGGACGATGGGATCGACCTCGGGGAACGACTGGAGGAGTCCGGGGGACACTCGGCGGGTTTCCCCACCGTCCAGCCGCAACGCCGCCACGAGCACCGGGTTGGCCGGATCGATCCTCGCCCGGACGCCGTCGTAGATCAGATAGGTCGAGCCGCCGGCCGTGGCGAGAACGGCCTGATGTGGCGACGCCACCTGGATCCCGCCGTCGAGATAAGAGTCGTTGGCCAGCACCGTCGTTCGCGTCGACGGTGCTCCGTCATCGCCGGTGGCCGACGGAAATCGCGTCTCATCGCACACCATCCACGCCGTGGACGACTGGTCCCCGCCGTAGATTCCACTGGGGGCTCCCACGATGCCGACCGTCGGACCCAGCGCCACCGTGTTGAGGAACTTGGCGTCCACCTCGCCGGGTGGATCGTTCTTGCCGACGATCAGACGAGCCGAGGCGAGGTTCAGGGCGGGATGGAGACGATCGCCGATTCGAACCAGCAACTCGCCGTTGGACTTGTTGAGCATGATCGACGATTGCCCGAAGTTCGGGGATGGTTTCATGAACGCCAGGACGCCTGCCGCACCACTGATGAGGACGGCGATCACCACTCCCACCAGGAGAGCGCGCATCTGGCCCCGCATGGGGTCGTGGATCATTCGCGAATCACCACGGATGAGAGCGTGCTCCAATCGCCGAAGCAGGAATCGATAACCGTTGACCTGGGCGCGGGTCGTCACCTGAGCTGGCATTCGTGGCCCCCATCAGCCTCTGCGGAACATCTCGACGTCCTTCTCATCTTAGGAGCCGGACCCGTTGCGAGACATGGCCGATCAAGCGCACATTCGCATGATTCACGGCCGGTCGTCAAAACTTTCATGGCGCAGCCGCAGTCGGACCGGACGGCATCAGGCTAGGGTCCAGGGTGGCCTCAGGCTCATTGAGTGGCGACTAGCGGCTCGTCACTCGGACGGCTGGTGAGTACTGCCGTCGGAGCGCTTTAGCGGTGCTCGCTCGAGTACTGAGAGCCGTTCGGCGAATCGTTCGAGGAGGTAGCGTTGCCGGTCCGCGGCGATCTTGGCAGCTGCCTGTGCGGTGTCGACGATCTGTCGTGCGAGGTCGTCGGCGCCGTTGCGATACGCGGTCTCGCCGAGCCAGAGGCCGGTCATAGCCGCCATGCCGTCGACTTCGACGCTGACGGAGCGATCACGATTGGTGGCGCGCACCGTAATCGACTGGCATTCGTCGTGCAGGGCCTGGATCAGGTCCCGCTGCTCGTCGATGCGCGCGAGCAGCGAGGCGGCCAACCCGTCGGTCATCTCGTGCCCGCGCTCGGGTGGGGTTCGAACTCGGTGCCGCCGAAGACCTCGGCTTCGGCGACCGCCAGCTCGGCTTCGGTGGTCAGTTTCAGAGGCGCCAGAGCCGTCGATCCGAAACCGCGGGCAGTCAGTTCCCGTCGGCGTGTGACCTGGGCCCGTTTGGCCGACAGTTGGCAAAGCGCCAGAATCTCACGCGCCAAGTGCGCAGGCGCGGTCTTGAGCTGGTGTCGATCCAGCTTGATCGCGGTCGGCAGCCCCCGTTCGGTGGTGACGACGACGATGCCCCCACTGGGGGACTGCAGCGGTTGGTTCATGACATCCTCATACCTCGCAAAGTGCCGAAATCCTGTGACCGTCAACTTAGTACGATGAAGACGGGTTGGCGATGCCGCACGTGCCCGAGTCCGATCGAGTGGAAGCTGGAACACTGATGAGTGGTGATGGAAGCGCGCAGCGCGTCTTCGACGCCGGGGTGCTCTCCATGGGCATCGCGATCGACGGTTTGGAGGTCGAACGCGACGTCGAGTACGCGGCGATGGCGTTCACCAGAGCAACCGAGTACGACCCGGACATGTGCGATGCGTGGCTGGGCAGAGCGGCCACGGGTGAGTCGACCCCGGAGGTCATTCACCACCTCCACCGCACCAGCGGGCTACTCGGACGGGAGCAACGCCGCCTCGGTCTCGCACCGCGCACCCTCAGCGGGCGTTTCGAGACCGGCCTCTACCTCGATTACACGCTCAGCTCGCTGACCGAGATCAAGCTTGCCTACGCCGCCAGCCTGATTCAGGGCCAGGACTACGGGGAGGCGGAGCGCACCCTCCTCGAGGTCGGCTCCGCGCCCGACGCGGCGGGCAGCGAGATACACGCCTACCTTCACGGCATCCTGCACTTCACCACGCAGCGATGGCCCGACGTCCTGACCGCGCTGGCCGACTCGTCGTCGTTCGTCGACGAGTACATGGCTGCTGGCGCGCATCTTATGGTGGGGTCCGCCTGTGCGCAGATGGGTCTCTTCGGGGAGGGGATACGCCGCCTCGACCAGGCGATGCAGGGCCCGATTCCCGCGGCGCGACGAGCCGCCGAGTTCTGCAAGGGACTCACGCTTCGCGAGATGGGCGAAGAAGCGGAGGCGCGCAAGATCTTCGAACGCATCTACAGCGAGGAGCCGGGGTTCGAGGCCAACTACACCGCCTTGCAGGATCCGAAGTTCCGCCTCGTCGTCACGACGAAGGAGGGCATCGAATCACGGACCGACAAGTGGGATCCGAGCAGCGCGTCGTCCGCGGCGGACCTCGATGCCGAGGACATGACCGAACGCAACAACGAGCACCTGCGGGCGGCGCAGGACCAGCTCGATCGTCAGGTGGGGTTGTCCGACGTCAAGATGCAGGTGGCGAAACTCCGATCCGGCGTGCGGTTGGCGAAGCTACGAGAGGACAAGGGGCTCGGAACCTCGTCACGCAGCCTGCACCTCGCCTTCACCGGGCCCCCCGGCACCGGTAAGACGACCGTCGCCAGGGTGGTCGCCCAGACCTATTGCGGGCTAGGCCTTCTCGAACGACTCCACGTCGTGGAGGCGAAGCGACAGGACTTCGTCGGCCAGCATCTGGGCAGTACCGCCATCAAGACCAGTGCGTTGATCGACAGCGCCATGGGCGGTGTGCTGTTCATCGACGAGGCCTACACCCTGATTCAGACCGGTTTGTCCGGGGGTGACGCCTTCGGCCGTGAGGCGGTCGACACCCTACTGGCTCGGATGGAGAACGACCGCGACCGCCTCGTGGTCATCATCGCCGGCTACGACGCGGAGATCGACCGATTCCTCGCCTCCAACGAGGGACTGTCGTCGCGCTTCACCAAGCGCATCCGCTTTCCGTCCTACACCGCAGCGGAACTCGGCGACATCGGCAGGCTCACCGCGAAGTCCCGAGACTCCGAGTTGTCGTCGGCCGCTTACGACGAACTGGTGAACGTCTGCGCACAGCTGTGCGCCACGACGTCGGTCGACCACGACGGCAACGATCGTTCCAACATCGATCTGGCGGGCAACGGCCGTTTCGTGCGGAACGTCATCGAGGCCGCCGAAGAGGAACGCGCCTACCGCCTCACCGAAGGCGTTGATACGGAACTCAGCAGCCTCGACGAAGACGTCCTCACACTCATCGAACTCAGCGACATGAAGGCCGCGCTCGGCGGCATTCTCCAAACCCTGAACCTCACGTGACGAAGGATCCCCGCCGTGTCCACGAATCCGCCATCCAATCCCGGTAGGCACCGAGGCGTGGAGCACACCGCGTCCGACCCGTCCGAACCGTCCACCGGCCCGATCGACTCCCGCTTCACCGCGAGAGCGGCCGGTCTCGGTGGCCGCCACGACGGGATCGCGCCTGCGGCCAACGAACTCGGCCTCCAGCGGCGCAGCGGTGTGACACCGCACCGCGGCTGGCGGAAGCTCCTGCACCGCTTCACCGGCGGCCTACTCAACCCCGGTGAGTCGTCCGCACGGGTCAACGAACAGGCGCTCGTCGAGCGGATCAACGCACCGGTGCGGGGCTCGTACAGCATCGCGGTGCTCTCGCTCAAGGGTGGGGTGGGCAAGACGACGACCACGGTCTGTCTGGGTACCACGTTCGCGTCGCTGCGGGGCGACCGGGTGATCGCCGTCGACGCGAATCCCGATTTCGGGACGTTGGCGCAACGGGGGCCGAATCAGACTCAATCCACCGTGCGCGATCTCATGGCCGACGGCGAGCTGATGCGCTACTCGGACATCCGTCGGCACACTTCGCAGAGCTCGAGCCGACTCGAATTCGTGGCCTCCGAGCGGGATCCGGCGATCTCCGAGTCCTTCTCCGAAGAGGACTACCGCGTCGTCCACGACATCCTGGATCGCTTCTACAACATCATCCTCACCGATTGCGGTACGGGCCTGACGCATTCGGCCATGCGAGGTGTCTTGGACACCGCCGACGCGCTGGTGGTCGTGGCATCACCCGCCATCGATTCGGCACGCAGCGCCCTGGCGACTCTGGACTGGCTGCACTATCACGGTTACGCCGAGCTGGTTGCCAGGGCCACCGTGGTACTCAGTTCGGCCCGCCCGGGGGGCGTTCCCATCGATCTCGACCAGCTCAGTCGACACTTCGAGTCGAGGGTGCGCTCGGTGTTCGCCGTCCCCTACGACCAGCATCTCGCCGAGGGCGGTGAGATCGTGCAGTCGGCGATGAACGAGAAGACCCGCCAGCAGTACATGAACGTCGCTGCCTCGATGGCCGATGCGTTCGGCCACAAGCGCCACCGCGCCGACGGCCTAATGCCCCGATAGGCCGACGCCGCGGCCCCCGGAGTCGTCCTGACGTCGATACGGCGTAGGGGTCGCGCTGCCGTGATCGGCGCCGGGTATCGCCGGCCCGGCCGGGGCGGCGGCGGACCCGGGATGGCGTGCCGGCGGCGGCGAGTCGCCTGCGCCGTACTGCAGGTACCTGGCCTGGAGGTCCTCGAAGGAGTGGGTCGTCGCGCCGCTCCCGGTCCCCGCCGCGCGGGCCGGTGCGGCCGCCGATGCCCGGCCGTCGCCCGCCCCCTGGCCCGCCGTGCTCTGCGTCGCCGCCGATCGTTGATAATGCGCCGCATAGGCCTGATAGGCGAGCGTGAGATTGGCGTAGGCCGAGTAGTCCGGCATATGGTCGCTGCGTCCGCCGGATTCGGTGTACTCGTCGTGCTGTAGCAGTGCCCCGACTGCAGCCAGTGACTGCAGCCCGTCGAGCACGGTGATCGCGACGAGCGTCCAATCCACCCCACCGGACGTGACGCAGGTCGTGACAGCGGCGAGGAACGCGGTCACCGCCACCGGAGCGACGAGCCAGCCATGCACCCGCTGCCGGGGCAGTAGGCCGACGGCGGCGATGCCCGCGGCCAACACCGGCAGGTGTACTGGAATGCCAAGCGACACGGGTGAAAAGAAATCCACCCCGTAGGCGGCCAGGCCGAGCACCACCACCGCGGCCCACAACGAACCACGAAGACGGTTCCTCTTCGAGCCCGCCTCGATCGCCGAGGAGGTCCA
Organism: Mycolicibacterium arabiense; assembly: GCF_010731815.2. NCBI lineage: Bacteria > Bacillati > Actinomycetota > Actinomycetes > Mycobacteriales > Mycobacteriaceae > Mycobacterium > Mycolicibacterium arabiense. Next base: position 215,724 of record NZ_AP022592.1, on the reverse strand, counting down.
GTCGAAGAAGTCGGCGGGACCGGCATGGACGGGATGCTCCGGCGGATTCGTCATGAAGGCCCTCCTGCTGGAATCGGCGTCGCCGATCCGACATGCCGAACGACGGGCTTGAGAAATCGCATCTCGTCCTCCGTCGCCACCATCGTGACGACGGTGGACCCCGCCGCGGTGCCGACGCGCACCAGGTCGCGATCGTGATCGAGCAGGACCAGGCTGACGTCGGCCTCCGTTGAGGGCACGGCGTGAGCCGGGCGAACCACGACGGCTGTGCCACCGGTGGATGCCGGACGTTCGGATGTGCCGTCGAACACCACGACCGAACGATCGCGCTCGGACGAGGTCGCGTCTGTGGCGTCGCCCCCGGCCTCTTCGTCGCCCAGGACGCGTAGGCGATCCCGATCGCCGACCTGGTTCGCCATCACCTGCCAGGACGAGGGCCGGCGAGTGCGCACGTGGACACGGGCGCCCAGGGCGATCGATCGCAACACCACCTGTTGCGCCAGATGCAGTGTGCCGCAGATCTCCACCCGATCAACCCCAGGACCGAACAGCGGAAGAGCGATGGCACGCCCGTGATGATCGGCCCCGATCACCTGTCCGCAGCCCGAAACCGGCAACAGCAGGTCGTGGAGTTCCTGCTCGCTAGCGCCGACCACCCAGTGCCGCACGGACCGTCGCGGCGCCGGTATCGGCAGGGTGTCCGCCAGTGCGGCGTACTGACTACCCGGAAGGGGGCCCAGGCCAGCGAGGTCGAGACGGATCTGCTGGTGATCGGCGAACCGCACCAGGCCACGCAGCTGTAGTAGTCGGTTGCGATCGGTGCGCCGCAGCGACACGCAGACCGTGGTCGAAAGACTGGGAACCGACCACAATCGGCCCAGGGAGGCATTCGTGAACGACGCGGGCTCGAAGACGAAACTCCGAAGCTGGAGTCGCCTGTGGCGGCAGGTGAGCCATTCCTCGTCCACCTCGTCGAGGTCGGCTCCGTGAGCCAGATCCGCGGCGGCATCGGTCATCTCGCTCGCCGTCGCGAGCTCCGGGTGCAATCCCGCGTCGGCCAGGCGATTGGCGACCCGCCGAGTCGCCGTGGAGGCCGTGCGCACGATGCCCTGCCAGTCGCCGCCGCGTCGCCGGATCGCATCTGCACACAGCGTGGGGTCGAAGCGGACCACCACCCACACCGATCGCCGGGCGATGGCCGGGAGCGGCCCCAGAACGGCGTCGTAGATCGCCGCTATCCGGCTGCGGCCGTGAGACCTGGATCCCTGGCTCACCACGTCGATCGACGCCAGCGCGATCCCGAACTGTTCCAGACACTCGGCCAGTACGGCCGCCGACACCGATTCACCGGAGACCACGGACGCCGGTTCCAGCACGGTCATCGTCTGCGGGTTGGCCCCGATGCGCAGGACAGAGACGAGAACCTCCCCGTCCCAGCGGAATCCGATCTTCGTACCGTCGGTTTGATCGGCGTCGAACGGCTCGTGTGACGGTGGGGGACGTCTGCGCCGCCGCCGTCTGTCGTGCAGGAAGGCGACCCGATCCCGGACCGCGCCGACGATCGACTGCCCGCGGACCGGTATGACGACCGCCGCCGTCGCGGCGGCGGCTGCGGTTGCGAGGTACGAGCCGGACACGTTCAGTAGAAGCGCCGCCGCGAACCCCGCGAGCGCAGCGCATTGCACGACCAGTAGACCGGGCAGCGGCAGTACCCGTTGGGGCGCGATGGCCGCGGACTTCGAAAGTCGCGAGCGCGCAGCGGCGTCCGGCCGTGCCGATGACGGATCCAACCCCGGTCTCCGCCACGTCATGCGGGAACCCGCCAGCCGGGGACGCGCCGCTGGCGGGCGTCTTCAAGGAATTCCAGGGCCAGGACATGTGGCGTCCGGGAGACGACCGCCACGACTTCGCGGTCGAGCCTGGGGCTCAGCGGTCGCGCTACCCCCACGCGGAGGGAGTGCAGTACGGATACCGGGACGATGGTCACCCCGAGTCCGGCGATGGCCAGCTGCGCAGCGGTATTGGGGCTGCGGGTACGGACCATGGGCTTGAGGACGACGTCGTGGAGTGCGGCGTGTCGGTCGATCCACTCGGCGAACGGATCGGCTGGGTGGTAGTGCACGAACGGCTCGGTGCTCAGTTCCGTCATGGCCACGTCCGGCCCATCGGCGAACCGATGCCCCAACCGTGCCAACACGACGACGTCTTCTTCGCCCAACATGGTGACCAGACCGGTCGTGCGGGCGTGATGCGCTCCGATCGCGACGTCGGCCCGGTCCTCGTCGATCGAAGCCAGGGCGGCCGCTGAATCGGTGAACTCCATCAGATCGAGTTGGACGTCGGGCCGCGCCGCGCGCCAACGCCTGAGGATCGGCGCGAGCAGCCAGGCCGTCATCGTCTCGTCGCAGGAGATGCGCAGCCGGTCACCGGCCTCGCCGCCCACCCGCCGCCCCACGGTGACCGCCTGCTCGGCAGCACGCAGAGCGATGCGCGCCTCCTCCGCAGTGGCACGCCCGACGGCGGTGACGCGCACGCCTCGCCGCTGCCGCTCCACCACGGGAGCGCCGAGTTCCTTCTCCAACGACGCGATCTGATGCGACAACGCCGGTAAGGACAGTTCCAACGCCGCCGCCGCGGCACTGATCGAACCGTGCTCCACCAATGCGACGAGGCATTGGAGTGCCCGCAGCGTCGCCATGCCGTGAACCGTAGCTGACACGACCTTCAATGAAACTAATCGCATTCTTGCGCAGTATTTCTCGGAAGCCGTGCACCTATTGAGCCGCAGCGTCATCGGGTGTAAACGGGGCCGAATCCACGCACCGACGCAGGCTCAGTCGACGCCGCGGAGCACCCCGTCCTCGTCCACGGAGTCGAGGAACTCCTCGAAGTCCATGTTGCCGATCCTCAAGTTGTTCTCGGGCATCCAGGCGGCCGAGGGGATGACGCGGAAGGAGCTGGGCACCAGCGCTGCTTCCTCGGAGTCGTCCTCGGCGGCGTAGCCGACGACCAGGATCGAAAGTTCGGGATCGGACGTGGTTCGTGAATCGGCCACGTAGAACGTCTCGTCCGGCAACAGCGCGATGAGCTCGTCGACATCGGTGCCATCCAGGGCCCGCTCGTCGACGAAGTCGAAGAAGCCGACGAATCCGTCGTCGGGCGTGGGCTTCTGCACTGCTTGACACACCGCACGCCAGGCCTCGTCGTCGGTGAAATCCAGCCGGATCAGCAACGAGTCCTCAAGCGGCAGATCGAAGTTCCTGCTACCCAACTGCACACCCATGTCACCATCTCCCTTGCGATAGTCGGCGTCCGCGCGGATCGCCAAAGCCGGCCGCGTTATCGCGGCGGTGCGGCCGCGATGGCCTCACGCGCCGCGCGGTACAGGTCGAGGCGCGAGTACACCCCGAAGGCGTTGCCGTCATCCAGGAAGCCGCCGCCCGGACCCAGCGTGTCGGTGAGGATGGCATCGGCCCGTTCGAGCGAGAGATAGGGATACGCCGCCGTCAGCAGGTATCCGGCCTCGGGAGCGATCTTGCCGACATCGACCTCGGCGTCAGCTTGCTGCGCGTGGACGACCGGCAACCCGTAGGTCTGGGTGGTCTCGACGAATGCGGCGCTGGCGTCGGGGTTGGCGAAGCGACTCCGGTCGTCGTCCGCACACACCGCCACCGGGTGCCCGCATGCGCCCGCCAGGGCTGACGTGAGGTCTGATCGCGCCGCGGTCAGCGCCTGTTGGAAGTCGTCGATCCGGACGCCGCCCCGCTCGACGCCGACGTAATGGGACTTGTTCGCCAGCAACTGTGCGACGTCGTAGGTGGCCAGCGTCCTACCCCCGAGTACGTCCATCGCGTAGTGCGCGCCGATGATGATGCGGTTGTTGCCGTACTCGGCGGCACGCGCCATCATCTCCGGGTAGCGCTCGGGCACCAACAACGCCAACAGCAGAGATTCGGTGTATCCGTGCGTGGTGTGACCGCTGGGATAGGACGGGCTGTCCACCAGATTCTGGGCCGGACCGCGTAGCCACGTTTCGTTGTCGGAGTCGTCGCCGAAGAAGTCCTTTCCACTGAAGGTGAGTAGGTGCGGTTCGGTTTGGAAAGGACGGGAATTTCCGTGGCTGTCGGCGTTCTCGCTGCCGGCAGGCGTGTTGTAGGCCCTGCCGAAGACGTCGGTGACTCCGCCCACTTCCCGCATGATCGCCATCTCCGCTGCGCCGACGGGCGTCGTCCCGTCGGTCGTCGCGTTGGCGAAGAAGTACTTGCCCGCATTGGAATCCGCCTTGGTGGTGGCCGAGGTGAATGCGATCAGGTCGGCGACGGCGGGCGAGACATTGGTGTAGCCGACCTTCCCGTCGTCGCCGCGGGTGTACGACGTGACCGTCTGGTACGAGTCACCCAGACTGGTACCCAGACCGTCGGCCAGCTCGAACGCGTTACCGTCCGTGATGAAGGCGTCGCGCAGTGCCAGTTGCTGTTGCTCGGTGAAGGGCAGCAGCGTCGGCTGGCCGTTCGTTCCGTTCTGGATGGCGCCGGTGACTTCGAAGTTGCGCGCCAGCGCGGCGCGACCGGCGTCGGTCGTGTTGAGCGCACTCACGGGCACCAGGCCGCGAAGGGCGCGCATGCTGGTCGTGTCCTGAGCGTTGGCCGTGCCGGTGCTCACCAACACGCCCAAGCACACGACCGCGCCCAGACCCATTACGCGTATTCTCACGGAAGCTCCGAAACATGTCGAGGGGACGGCTGAGAGGTCAGCCCGGGAGGACTCGAGCGCTCGTCGCGCACTACTGTTACTCAACCACGCGCAAAGACGCTGGGCGAGAATACGATAAGAAACACCGACGAGTCATTCGCGAGACGACGGGTGCCACTAAAGATCCATTCATGTGCAGCGGCAAGAAGACGCCCGACGGCGCGTAGGTTGATCCCCACCCTCCGTTCGAGAAAGGCGCAGTCGTGCAGCAGGTTACGGGTAACAAGCCGTGGCGTTGGGCGAAGTCACGCGAGTCGCATCAACAGATGGCCGACATGATCTACGGTTACTTCGCCAGTCAGATCGTCCGCACCTTCGTGGAACTGAGCATCGCCGATCACCTCGCGGACGGCCCGCGGAGCACCGACGAGATCGCCGAGCGGACCGGCGCCGAGCCGGTGGTCGTCGCGCGTTTGCTGCGGACGGGAATCGTCTACGGGCTCATCGAGGTCGACGCTGACGGGCGTCATCATGGGACTCCGTTGACGGAGACCCTGCAGTCTTCAGCACCGCGATCTCTGCGCGGGATGGCGCTCGGAGCCACCAACAACTCTCACTGGACGCCGTGGTCGGGCCTCCCCGGTGCGGCGCGAACAGGACAGTGCCAAAGTGAGGCGAAGCTGGGGATGCCCAGTTTCGACTACCTGGCGCAGAATCCCGTGGAGGCCGAGGAGTTCACTGCCTACATGGAGAGTTTGACCGGTCTGTGGGCCATCGACCTCGCGCGCGTCATCGACACCGAAGGAGTCGGGCTGGCCATCGACGTGGGGGGTGCCAACGGCGCTCTGCTTCGGGAGCTTCGAGTCGCCAACCCCGGCCTGCGCGGCGTCGTCTTCGACCGTCCTGACGTCGCAACCGCCGTGGCGCCGGTGGTCGCGGAGTCAGGGGAGAGCGACCACATCCAGGTCATCGGAGGCGACTTCTTCGAGGGTGTGCCCGCCGGCGATCTCTATCTGCTGAAGTTCATTCTGCATGACTGGGACGACGACCGGTGCGTTCAGATCCTCTCCCGTTGTCGTGAGGCGATGCGGCCCGGCGCTCGAGTCGTGATCATCGAGATGATCGTCGGGGAGAGCAACGATCCCGGCGTCGCAGCGCTGATGGACCTCAACATGCTGGTCGTCACCGGCGGCAGGGAGCGTTCCATCACCGAGTACGACGAACTGTTGAAAAGGGCTGGTCTGCAACGTATCTCGGTATCCAACGACAGTCCTCCGCAGGGAGTTATCGAAAGCGTCGCGCTCTGAGTGACCGCCGTCGTGCGACTGTCTTCTGAAGCCCCGCGGTACGGACGTCAATACGGTGACATTCGATCTGTCTATTCCAAAGGGAAACAATTCGCATATGTCGGAGGCTGTGTCGGGTCCTCCCGCGACCTAACATGGGGAGCAACGAAGCGGGGGAGGGCTATTCGTCCTTGCTCCTCGATCTGAAGTCCGTGAGCCACCAGGTGAATGGAGTGTCCTGTGCGCAGCGAGAATTGCTGGTACGCAACGTGAACGCGACAACGTGTTGTCCGCAAAGAAAAGACGTCGTCGTGTTCGCGGCGGCGGGGCCCGCTCGCGCAGGTGTTCGCCATGGCTGATGTGTCATCCCCGGCTAACGCGCACGCGCTGAGTCCCACCAAGCACGCGAGCATCCCCGCGGCAGCGCCCGCGCCCGATCCCCACCCACTCATCAACGCACACGAAGCGATTCTCGGTGACTATCTGAATCGGCCGGTCAGCGACATCCTTTCACGTCTGGGATTACCCGCGTCCGGCGCTGCGCCGTCACCGGCTGCTCCGCCGCCGGCCCCCGAGCAGGGTGCGAGCAATACCGACGTCCCCCCACCCGCTGGTGGCGCCCAGACCCCGTTCGACCCCATGCAGTTGATCCAACCGGTTACCGACGCGCTCGGCACCCTGGGCTCGGGTCAGCTGGGCGGCATGGACCCGACGCAGATCTTCGGCGGTCTCTCGCAGGCTCTGCAGTCGGCGGCACAGTCGATCGGACCGGCCGTCTCACAGTTGGCTTCGGTGTGGCAGGGCGCCGCCGGAACGGCCGCCACCGGCAAGGCGGTGACCGCGATGGAAGACGGCGCCAAGGTGGCCAGCCAATCCGGTCAGCTGAGCCAGAGCGTTACGGCCGTGGCGGCGACGGTGGCCCAGGCCCGAATGCGCCTGATGACCATCATCTCCGAGTTCACGGCGAAGATCGCAGCCATCGGCCCGAACATCGTCTTCCCGTGGGGCATGGCGGCAGCGATCCAGGCGGCTAACGAGGCCGTCACCGAGACCGACGAGGTGATCACCGAAACGCAGGGCACCGTCGCCACCCACGCCGCACACGTGGCCGGCGTGGGCAACCAGGTGCCGGTGAACGCCGTGGCGAACGGCGCAGGTGAAGCCTCGATGACGGGGGCGCGGTCCGCGCTGGCGGCTCCAACCGGTGCGATCGCCGGCCAGGGGCTATCCGGGGCGTTGGGGCCGATGATGCAAGCCGCCACCGGAATGATTTCGCCGATCATGCAAGGGGTGGGCGCCGCGACCGACGCCACTCGAAGCGGTGGTGCGGCGGCGCGTCCGCCCGACGGTGGTCAACCTCCGCCGCCCAAAGTCGACGGCGCAGCGGCGATCCCACCGCGCGGGATCGGGGCCGGTCCCGGACTCGGGCATCGCGGTGCCGAGATCACCCCCGCGCGGTCGACGTCGTTGTCCGCGCCCCACGGCGACAGCACCAGCCCGCATGTCACCCGCGGTGCCACGGCGGTGGAATCGGCCGGGCTGGGCGGAATGCCGATGGGCGGAATGCCGATGGGACAGCGCACGTCCGGGGGCAAGGACACCAACCACAACGCCGCGTCGTTCCTGCACACCACCGACCAGGGCGACGCGCTGGTCGGCGACGACACCGCCGAGGTGGGCCCTGCCGTCGTCGGCGAGGCGGTCAAGTCTCGACCAGATGTTGATTTGCGGATTTAAACAACACGAAGGGAGTTCGAAGATGGCGAACAACGATGGACTTCAGATGCAGCCGACGGAGGTGTCGGACGCGGCCAGGCAACTCGACGACTTGGCCAATCGCATCGACGACCTGATGGCTACCGAACGGTCCAACCTGGCTACGACGCCGGCGGGTCGCGACGAAGTGTCGACGCACGCGGCGACGACCCTCGAGGCCGTGTCGACGTCGTTCGGAGAATCGATCGACCAAGGCATCGTCGAGCTACGACAGGTGGCGGCGACACTGCGTGCCCACACCGATTCCGTGATGGCGGCCGAAGAGGGCTTCGCCGTCTGAGAGACGGCTCGACAAGGGACGACCAGGCGCCGGAAGGAGGTAACGACATGGCATTCACCAGTGTTTCGTGGGAGTCGCGTAGCGCCGAAGTACTGGCTCGGGACTTGACCGAGGGCTCGGGCCCGACGTCGATCGGGCAAACCGGCGCAGCCTGGGTGCGCGTGGCCGACGAATTGGCAGCCATTCACAACGATTACGTCGCAACCGTCGCAAAGATCAAGAGCGCGTTCGTTTCCCAGGGCGGAGACGCCGTAGCGCGAAAGCTCGACGACTTCGGTCAGTGGCTTGCGGCCGCGAGTCTCAGTGCGGCGGGCAACGGCGAGCAGGCCGAGCAGTCCGCGGTGGCCTACAGCGTCGCGGTGTTGGCGATGCCGAGCGTTTCCGAGGCCGTTCAGGCCAGGACGGTCAGCGATATCATGGGTTCACTCGCGGCTTACAACGGTGCCGTTCTCGACGGACGCTTCGCCGAATTCGACGAAGCCGCAACGCGGACGCAGGCCAATGCGGCCGCCGTGATGTATCAGTACGAGGATGCGAACAGCGCGCTGGCCGCGCCCTGGTTGCAGCCCCCGCCGCCCGACGTGTGCACCAGTAGAGCGTTGGATGCGGAGCGCGCATCGGACACGAACGCGGAAGACGCCGCCGCCGGCGGTGGTGCAGGCGGTACGTCGGGAATGCCCGCGCCAGCACCAATCCCGCTGGCCCCCTTTCGCTCTCAAGCTGTGGCGGGCACCTCCACCAAAGCCGTCACCTCCAGCACCGCCGCCAGTGGCGCCACGTCCGGCGGAGCGGGCCTCGGCGGTGGATACGGACCGATGGGGGCCATGGCCCGAGGCTCCGCTGACCGCGAACACCATTCGTCGATCGTGGGCGGACCGGCCGACGGTGGTGCAGAGTCGGGATCCTCGTTGTCGTCATCCGACGCGTCGTGGATACCGGTCACGTCGTCCCATGACGCGCCGTTCGTGAACGTGAGTTGGGATGCCACGGGATTCGACGACGGCCTCGCCGCCGGCGGACCCGACGTGGACCAGTTCGCCCACCAGCAGGGCTCGACGCTGGAGCAGGTGTCGGATCACTGGGCGGCCCCGGCGGTCATCGGCGCAGACAGGGAGCTGACGTTGTGACAACCGCCCTTGCGCCCGAGTTCACCCTCACCGTGGATGAGTGTGCCGCCGCCGCAACACTGGTCGGTGTGGACACGCTTCCGGTGGTACTGGCGATTCCGAGAGGTCGGCGACAGCCGGTGGTCGTCGACCGCGCGTGCCGAGCTCTGCGGACGGCCAAGCTCCTCGACGGTGACGCGGTTCATCCCGATCTGGCAGGCATCCTGCAGACACTTCGCCGGCCGGACCGCGAGTTGGCGATGCGGTTCGTGACGCCCGATGGCTTCGTCCGCATCACCGTCGCCCGTCGCGGCGACGCGTGTGCACTCGGACGACGAATCGGCGACGACGTCGTCCTTCGAGCAGTCGGCTCGGACGTCGGCGCGACCAAGGCGGCATCGTTACTGCTGGCCCAATTGCCGAAGGCACGGGCCGCTCTCGTCGCCTCGGTGGGTGCGCCGCTGACCGAGATGGCCGAGCGCCTATCCGGAACCCACGACTCGCTCGAGTTGGCGGATTCCATCCGCGCCATGGGAGTGGAGCCGGCCACCGCGATGACCTTGGGCGCCGCGCTGGGAGCTCGCGAGGCGTTCGCCGAAGTCGTCTACCACGCGATCACCGACTTCGAGGACAGGATGGCGCGCTGCCCCGGTGCCGTCGCCGTCTTCTACACCAGGCGGGGTCGAATCATATCGTCGCCCAGTGCATCCCCGAGCGGTGAGTTGTGGGCGACGCTGAAAGCGGGAACGGATCACGCCTTCACCCAGGCGATCGAGCAGCTGGTCGAGCTGTCCCCTCAACGTTGGACTCCGTCCATCGGAACAACAACGTGGAATTAGACCGGGAACGTCCCGGTCTGGCCACCACCAGGAAAGGAAGAGCGACACCAAGATGACCGTTTCACTCACCCCAGCGGACGCCGACGCCAAGATCTCCCAGATCACCGACGCGCGCGATCAGGCCGTCGCGAAGATGCGCCAGATCGAGGACACGCAGCAGGCCATGCTGGCGGCGGCCTGGATGGGCCACAGCGCCACCAACTACGGCAAGACCTCGGCCCAACAGCACGAGGACTTCAACCAGATCATCAACACCCTCAACGACGTCGTCGAAAAGGGTTCGACCCACATCCGTTCGATCTCCAACCAAGACAACAACTAAGGAGCCCGCCCCTCATGACCGAGATCCAGTACAACTTCGCCCAGAACCATCAGTCAATCGGTGACGTCGCGCACAACATCAACGCCATTCAGGAGGTGCGGACCGACATCGACAACGTGTTCACCACGCTGCTGACGGTGTACGAAGGTGACGGCGCAACCGCACTGAATCAGGCACACCAGAAGGTCAGTGCAATGCTCGACGACGCCTTGAACGACGTGTCCAACACTCAGAAGTTCGCGCAGGACCAGCAGGACGCCATGCAGTCCCTGGACCGGGCCAACGCCGCAGCATTCTGATCGGAGGCTGGGCCCGGCTCAGTGCCGGGCCCAACCTACGATCGCCACCACGACGAGAGAGATCACGTGAGCGACACCTCCTCCGGAAGCGATGACAAGCCCGATTCCGACAACTCCGGCAATAGCACTCCGCCTCCGGGTACTGGGACGCCAGCCCCCGGCGTCGGCACGCCGCAGCCGGGCGCGGGAGGTGGCCAGAAACCGCCGGGCGCCCCGTCGAATATCGACGACCTAGGCACCGTGATCAACGACTTGGCGAAGCACGGCAAGCCGGACGTGAAGCTCAACGAGGCCACCAGAAAGTGGTACGTCGATACGATCAATTACTACAGAGGTCTAGTCGAAACTCAGCATCAGCGGATCTCCCACCCCCCGGAGGTGGGGCGAGTCGGAAGTCTGGGTTCGGCGATCCAAACCGCCAAGAACCTCGAGAACGACGTGACTGGTCACGACGGAATTCAGAAAACCATGACCAACTACCTAAACTATTTGGACGCCTTCGTCAATACGGTGAACGCGGCCGCTGACCGAATCATCAAAAACAGCTGAATCAGCCTCGTCGGCTGCCAGGCGCTGAAGGAAACGGGTTATGGGTGGTGACAAGCGGTTCGGAGCCGACAGAAAAGCCGACAACAAGAGAGCCGGCAACGACGCCACCGGAGCCGGCGGGGTCACGGGTACGGACTGGACCGGCACGTGGCACGGGGACGACATTAAGGATTTCGAGTCGAGCGCCCACGATCTGAAGGCCAGCTCGGGTGCACCGAATCCGGTAAATCTCTTCATGGAGGACTTCAGCACCGTCTCATGGGACGAGATGTACACCCACTTTCAGGATGTCGACGGTGATGTGGCCTCAGCGCGTGGTGCGCTGTTTCGTGACGTTGCGAAGGAACTGAACGGCGTGCACGAGGACATGACCAACTGGCTGGCGGGTCTGAAGGGCGAAACCGTAAACCAGTGGGAAGGCAAGACCCATGACGCAGCAATGGCCAATCTGACTCAGTCACTCGTCGAGTTGGACGCCATGTCCAAGGGCTCGGACACCCTGGGGATCCTGTTGGAGGCGTTCGACAAGACGATGTTTCAGACCAAGTGGTACTTCTCCGACCACAACAACTTCGACAAGTGGTGGATGCGGCTGCAGTTCCCGCATTCCTGGGACGTCATCGACGCTGCGTTCGACGATTTGGCTACCGCCGTGATGAACAAGATCTACAAACCCAACACCCAGGCCATCGCGGACGCCAACCCAGCCTTCAGCTCCGCGCAGAAAATCACCACACCGTCGGATGGTCCCAAACCGCCACCGACGAATTCCGGGCCGCAACCAGACCCGAAGGACATTCCGAAACCAGACCCGAAGGACATTCCGCAACCGGACCTGAAGATCGATCCGCCGCCGAAGATCGACCCGCCACCACCGTCCATCTCGGGAGCGCCGCCGAACATCGGTCCGCTGCCCGACATGGCGCCCAACAACGACATCGCCGGGCCGCCGGGAGGTGGTCCCGATCTCGGTGGACTACCAGCACTGGGAGATCCGGGGAAGAACCTCAACGGTCTCGATCTGTCCGGCGGACCGAACGATCCTTCTCCTGGCGGCTTGCCGGGTGGGCTCGGCGATCCGTTGGCCGACCTGCCCGAAGGGCCAGGGGGCCCGAACGATCCGTCATCCGGCGGCTTGCCGGATGGCCTCGGTGATTCGTTGGCCGACCTGGCCGATGGGCCCGGCGGACCGGACGACCCGTCGCTGGCAGGATCGCCGGGCGGGCCCGACGGGGGCTTGAACACGCCGTTGCCCCCCGGCCTGCTACCAGGTTTGCCCGGAGGGCCGGACGACCCGTCGCTGGCAGGGCTTCCGGGTGGTGTTCCGAATGACCTGTTGTCCGGGACCACCGGCAATGGCGGGTCGGCGATTCCGCCGGCTGGTCTGCCCCCCGGACTGATCGATCCGAACACGGGACTGCCCGCCGGACTGGGCGATCCAAGCAAGAGCCTGCCCGGCAAGGGCGGCACGGGGAGCCTCAAGCCACCCGGCGGACCAGGGTCGGTGAACCCCGACGCGGATCTCTCCGGCGATCTCCCCCCTGGAGTCATCGACCCGCGAACGGGCCTGCCCGCAGGGATCTCCGATCCCCAGACGGGTCCGCTGGCCGGTCTCGGCGGCGACCCCGGAAACCTCCTCGCGAACCACGGTGCCGGTCTCGGCGGTTCTCCAGGGGTCTCCAATCCCGCAGCGGGACTGGCCAATCAGGCCTCGTCCGGGCTGGGTTCGGTTGGCGATGCCCTCAAACAGGCCCTCGGCGGCGGGCACACACCGTCCGGTACTCCGCCCGGTATGCCGGACTTCGCCGGCAAACATCCGAGCGGGCTACCGGACGCCAGCGCGATCGGACCGCACGGCGGAGGAGGCGGCGCGGGTGCCGGAATCGGTCCGCACGGGGCCAACGATCTGGCACGACCGGCCGGGGTGCCAGTGGCGACTCCCACCGCCGGAGCGGCCGCGCAACCGATCAACGGGGCAGGGGGCCCACTCGGTGGAGGCGCGAGCGGAGCCCAGTCGGGTGGTGCACCCTTGGGAGGGGGCGGTGGCGGGGGCCAGCGCGGCCCGACCGGCAAGGAGCACAAGGCCAATAAGGCGTTGCGGCGCAAAGCCAACGGTGAGGAGCTCATCGGTGATGTCGATCCGGTTGTTCCCGTTATCGGGGACGACGGCACCGAAAACGGGCCCGAACCGGCTAGCACTCCGGCCCCCTCGGCTCAGACGACTCCGCGGGTACCGCAACGGGCCGCTTCCCGGCCACTCACGCGGGTGCCCCAGGGCCAAGTCACGGGCGGAGTGTGACATGACCAGTCGGCGGCGCGCCGAATGCGGCGACGCGGTACGCATTCGGCGGATGGTGGCGGTGGTGTAGGTGAGCTCGGTATTGGTGGAGGAAGTGGGAAGTCTCGATCTCGTCGACCTCGATGCGCTCAACAAGTTGCACGGTGGAGGCTTCCTACCCTTTCCGCTGAGGTTCACCAGACCCGGTCGCTTCGCGAGCGCGAACGAAGCGGAGGCCCACGCCGCCTCGGTATCGGATCGCTTCCGGCACGGCGACTTGAGGACGTTCACGCAGTGCGTCACCGCGTATTCGACGGCCGACATCCGGGTGGAGTGCCATGTCCAGCACATACCGGCGGACATCCCGTGCGGACGTGTACTCGCCTACCGGGCAGAGCAACTCGGCTTCTTAGTCACGCAGCAACCCGAGCAGGACGTGGTCGACGTGTACACGGTGTCACCGTACGACCTCGGTGCCGCCATCGCGGAGGCGGTTCCGTTGGCCGAGCCGGGTGGGCACCATGCCATCGTGGTACCCGAATACGCACCGCGGACTGAGGATGTCTTCGACAGTGACGAGTTCGTGATCGGCGACAGGCGCGCTACGTCGACGGAGGTGCTGGTACCGGCGGCTGAGGTCGTGGTCTACTCGATGATTCAGAGTCACTGGCAGCCCGCGAAGAAGTGGGGACGGGATCCGAGCAAGCCAGCGCTCATCTGGGTCGGCGTGGACGGCGATGGCGATTACGTGTACGCCGACGACCAGTCGCACGCGACTCCGATGACGAGACGGCTGCTGCGCGAGAGGATCGACGCACTCATCGCCGATGACATCGAAGCTCTGCGCGAGTACCGCGATTACTGACCCGCGACGCCGATCCGCGGCGTCGACGACGAATTGGCTCAACGAAGGAGGAGATGGACTATGACGGGATCGTTCGGTGGCGCAACCGATGAATTCAGAGTGTTGCAGCAGAGTCTCGAGGAATACGGCGATGTGTTCGCAGGCACGTGGAGTTCCACGAAAGACGAGATCCGCGCTTATGGTTCGCCGGAGGACGCAATTGGAAACGAGCAGCACGAATTTCTGGAGCAGTACAAGGAACTGTTTGAATTCGTAGACAGAACCTTCAGTGCCGATAAGGAGTTCTTCGACCAACTGGCAAAGATGGCCGGCACGGCGGGCAAGCAGTTCGCAGCGCAGGACGACACGGTGCCCTCCGCGCCAATCGATACACCTGCGGCACGCCCGGGGGGTCGAGGCAGTCGACCTCAGTAGTAGTTGATTTCGCGGTGTGCTGTAGATGTCAGCAGACGGTGGGAAACCGCCCTCGCGAGATAATGGAGATGGAGAAAGGTGTCAATGATGTTGTCAGTCGTTCCCGCAGGATTGGACGCGTTCGCCGCCGCTAACCAGGCTGCAGCAGAGCAGATTTCGAGCGCCAGCAGCGCTGATGCTGCGGCGATGTTGGGTGCGGTTGCCGCAGCAGTCGGCCCGATTGGAGCACCGTATCTGGTGGCGTACGCTCCGGCGCAAACGAACAATCTGGCAAGCGGGCTGATGGTGGCCGGCGCACACGCCGCCATCGGTGAGCAGACGGTGGCATCTCGTGCGTCCTTCGTAGCCCTCGACGACGCATGACCGGACCGGGGAATCACAACGAGGAGTGGTATCGCGAGATGGACAACGACGCATTAAGGCATGACGTCACCGAGATCACCGCAATGGTCGAAGACCAGATGCGCGAGATTGCGGCCGTCCAAGCGAAGCGAGCGGCGCTGTCCGCGACGGGAACCTCGGCTGATGGACTGGTCGAGGTGACCGTCGACGCTCAGCGGGCCGTCACCGACACCGTGATCGACGAGCGTTACCTCGAGGAGTTCGAATTCGAGGATCTAGCCCAACACGTCACTAAAGCTGCGCGCGCCGCTGTGGAACGTGTCGACGCTCAAACCGCCGAGTTGATCGCGCCGTTGAGTGAACGCCGGGAGTCGACGTCCTTCACGGCGGGAATCAATGCGGTGCCCGAATTCGCAGACATCTTTGCCAAGGCTAGGCAGGCCATGTCAGCGCATCCGCCGACGAGCGCTCAGCCGGGCGACCGTGACTTCGGTGAGGACTCGCGCTTTCCCACCGTGCGCGAGTAGTGACCTCTGACCTCGATGCGGTGTATTCCACTGTGGCGCGGTCAGGACGTGTGTCGCAGTCGGCGGCGTCGGCTGTTGTTGTGGCAACAGACCTGTTGCGCAACGAATTCCGATCGACACGGGGTCACCGAGCGCAGGGCACAATGGTGAAATGCGGCTGTCCGTACTCGATCTGACATTCGTCCGTACCGATCAGTCCAGCCGGGACGCGTTGTCCGTTACGGTTCGTCTCGCCGATACCGCCGACAGGCTCGGCTACACCCGATTCTGGACGGCCGAGCATCACAACACGTCTGCGCTGGCCTCGACCAGTCCGGCGGTGATGATCGCCCACCTCGCTGCCAGGACGTCGAGAATACGATTGGGCTCCGGCGGGGTCATGCTGCCCAATCACCCACCGTTGGTCGTCGCCGAGCAGTTCGCGTTGTTGGAGTCATTGGCTCCCGGCCGCATCGACCTCGGCGTCGGCAGAGCGCCCGGCGGGCGGGATCTGCTCGCGACAGCCGCGTTGCGAGGTGGCCGAAGAGATGACGGCGCCGCGGATACGCTGGGGCAGCACATCGACGACGTCGCCACGATAATGACCGCGGACGGCATGGAACACGAGGCGGGCGACGAACGCGGCCGACTGAGGGCCACCCCGGCTGCGACGAACACGCCCCCGATCTGGGTACTGGGGTCCTCCCCGTCGTCGGCGCTGCTGGCCGCAGACAAGGGCCTGCCCTACGTCTACGCACACCACTTCGGCAGAGGGGGCACCCACGAGGCGCTTTCCCGCTACCGCCAGCACTTCACAGCACGAACGCCGCTTGCGCGGCCTACCGCTGTTCTGACGGCGATGGTGAGTGTCGCACCCAACCGAGCTGACGCCCGGGCGGCGATGGTCCCCGTGTTGTTGCTCTTCGCGAGGCAGGCCGCGGGTCAGCCATTGGGACGCGTGGAACTCGTCGATGACCACGACGTCCGTCTCCCGTTGACGAATTCCGCTGCGCTCGAGCAGTTCAACGCCCACGCCGTTGTCGGCACACCCAAGGAGGCGGCCGAACAACTGCGTGACTTGGCGGCGCGATTCCAAATCGACGAGGTGATGGTGTGCCCCGTCGCATCGGAGCGGCGTGGAACGGATCCGGCGACGGCACCGACAAACGAGTCCACACTCGAACTGTTGGCTCGAGAGCTGTTGTGATTCTGCGTGTGTGATGTCCGCATCGGGACGTGTTCTGTAGTCCCGCAATTCCGGAGGGATCGTGTGATCCCGCGTCAACACTTGGCTGTTGAGGGCGGTCGAGTGACAGTCATTCGGGAATGGTTGTGGGTGGGGCCGGGGTGTATTCGGGTTTTGGTGTGGTGGTGTTCGTTGTGTGCATGTGGTGTGGGGGGTGTGGGGTGAATTGGTAGCTTGGTCGGCGGTTGTGGGGTGTTCGGGAGAGGTGTGGTCGGTTGGCGTCGGGGGCGTCTCCGTGGTGGTGGTGGGTCGTGGTGTGGGTGTGGTGGTGGTGTGGTTGCCCGGTGGTGGTGGGTGTGAGTGTGATGGTGGCCGCGGTGGGGGGCCGGGGTGGGTGGTGGGGCGCGGGAGGGTTTCGGGGTGAGTGGATGGGCAGTTCGGGCGGATGTTCGCGGGGGAGGCGTCGTTGGAGGGGTTGTCGGGGGCGGTGTCGGGGTTGGGGGATGTGTTGTTCTCGGCGGGGGTGGTGATCGAGTCGACGAAGTTGCAGATCCTGGTGACGTTGGGTGAGGCGTTGTTGGAGATTCAGTACGCGTTGTTGATGGCGGATTGGACGTTCGGGGGGTCGTTGTCGTGGATTCCGGTGATCGAGGCGGTGACGGTGGCGGTGGTGCGTCAGATCGCGGTGGCGGCGGCGCGGCGGTTGGCGGCGGCGTTGGCCGAGGCGGTGTCGGTGGTGGGGGTGAAGGCGTTGGCGCGTCGGGTGGGGGTGGAGGTGGCTCAGGAGACGGGGTTCGCGTTGGCGCAGGAGTTGGTGGTGGAGGGGATCATGGCCGCCGAGGGGCATGGTGGTTTGTCGGTGCGGCAGATCTTCACCGCGGGGGGGCAGGGGGCCGGTGGTGGTGCGGGTGGTGGGGTGGCGCACGGGCCGTTGCGTCATCTGGTGGGGGATCCCTCGAGTAAGGGCGGGCATGTTCTGAAGGGGGTGTTCACCGATTACGGGGTGGGTGTGGTGGGGGGTGTGACGGGGTCGGGTGGTCAGGATCTGTCGGCGGTGTCGGTGTTGGGGGGTGCGGGCACGGGGGTGGTGACGGGGGCGATTCCGGGGGCCGGTGGGCACACCCCGCCGCCGGTGTCGGTGGGGGATGTGGAGGTGAACGCCGCCGCCGCCCCGGGCGTCGGGCCCGATGGCGGGCCGGGCGGTGACCCGGTGGTGCCCGGTGTCGGGGGTGGTGATCCGGTCGCGGTGCCGCCGCCGGGCACCGGCTCCGGCTCCGACTCGGCCGCGGATTCGGATTCCGGCACGGATTCGGATGCGGAGTCGGTGGTGGATTCGCTGTTCGATGCCGACGGGGTCTCGGTGGCCGACTCGGTCTCGGAGTTCGGTGACCCCGACCCCGACCCCATTCCGGTCGGGGCCGGCCCGGTCCTGGTGGCCACCGGCGGCGGCCCGACCGCGGGCAAGGGCCCCGATATCCGTTCGGGCTCCGACTCGGGCTCGGACCCCGGCAACGGCATCGGTGCGGGCCGCGGCGTCGGTGCCGACCCCGGTGGCGGCGTGGCGGGGGACACCGGGTCGCCGGCGGTGGGTGGCGGTGCTGTGAGCGGGGTTCCGGGTGCGGAGACGCCGGCGGGTGCCGGGTCGACGACACCGCCGGCCACCGACGTCGGCTCGGGTTCGGGTTCGTCGGGTTCGCGTGCGGGTTCGGGGGGTGCTTCGGGGTCGGGTTCGGCTCGGGTGTCGGGTGGGTCTGGTCCGGTGGTTTCCGGTGGTGATCGGGTGGCGGGGCCCGGTGGTCCGGCAGTGGGGACCGGAAACGCGGTGGGTGTGATCTCGGAGCCGACTTTGTCGGGGTCGGCGCCCCCGTCGGTCGGTTCGGGTGCCGGTGCGGTGTCGGGGTCGGCTGCTGGTGGGGGTGTACCCGATGCGGGCCGGGCCGCGATCGCTGCGCCGCCCACCGCGCCGTCCTCCTCGACCGGTGCTGTGCCGCCGTCATCCTCGACCGGGGCTGTGCCGGCTTCCTCTTCGTCGGCCACGTCGACGCGGGCGTCGGGTTCGCCGATGCAGGCGTCGTCTCCGTCGGGGGTGGCCGGTGCGGTGTCGGGGTCGGTCCGCGGGGGTGATCCGGTCGGTGGTGGTGCCGGGGGGGGTGTCGGTGGTGGTTCGGGGTCGGGGCGGGTTACCGCCGGTGGGGTGTCGGAGGCGGCTGGGGCCGCGGCTTCTGCACCGGCTGCGTCGGTTGTTCCGTCGTCGACGACGGGGCCCGGTGGTCCGTCGACGCCGCCGTCGGCCTCGGGTTCGTCGGCTGGGGCGTCGATTCGGTCGGGGTCCTCGAGTGAATCGGTCGGGGGGACGACCCGTTCCGGTTCCTCGGGTGCGTCGATTCGGTCGGGGTCCTCGGGTGAATCGGTCGGGGGGACGACCGGTTCCGGGTCCTCGGGTGAATCGGCTACGCGGACAACTCGTTCCGGGTCTCCGGGTGCGTCGGATGGTGAGGCCGTCGAGGGGGGGTCGTCGGCGAAGGCCGGGACGGCCCGGACGGTGGGGCGCGGTGAGGGTGGGGTGGTGGCCGGGTTGGCGGGGGGTCCGGTCGCCGGGGGTGTGTCGTCGCAGGCCGGTGGTGTGGTCGGTGGGTCGCAGGCCGGTGGTGTGGTCGGTGGGTCGGGGGCCGGTGGTGGGGGTGTCGGGCGTCGTGGTGTGGGCGGTGGTGATCGGTTCGCCGAGGGGACGGTCTGGCATCGGGATGCCGGGGGTTGGTTGCGTGCTGGGCGGGGTGGTCGGATCGATCTGGGGCCCGGCTCGGGTGATCGGTTCGCCGAGCTTCCCGCCGGGGCTCGGGGGGTGTTCGACGGCAACGGCGTGTTGCAACACGTCGTGCTCGGTGACGGCAGCAGTCGTGACCGCGGACTGGACGGGACGTGGTCGCGGGCCCGGCAGCATCCGGGTGAGGTCCAGGTGGTCAAGACGGCTCGTGGTGACGTTGTGGGCCCTGACAACGAGAAGGTGGTCGACACCGAGACCGCAGAGGTGATCGCCTACCGTCGGATCAGGGACGACGACGGGAAGCGGTTGGCGCAGCCCGCGGTGTTGCTTCCGGACGGGTCGGGCGGGTGGAAGGAAACCGCGGCACCGGTGGACCCGGTCCGTTATGAGGCGTGGCTGGCGGGGGCGAACCAGGCTCATGACACCGCGCGCACGTTGTTCGACATCGCCGGGCGTTCGGATGCGCGGCTTCCCGAATCGGCGCGGTTGACGCAGCTGAGCGACGACGGGCTCAAGGAGTTGTTGGGTGGTACGTCCGATGACATGAAGGCCGCGCTGTATGAGGCGGTGCGGCGGACCAAGGGGGTGGCGTTGCGGTGGACGCAGCTGTCGGCCGGCGGTGCGTTGGAGCGCGGTGATGTGGTGAACATGGCTGCCGGGGAGGGCAAGTCGTATCTGTTCCTGATGAGCAACGCGCTGGAGGCGGCGGTGTTGGCCAAGGCCGGGCAGGGTGGGGCGGTGCACATGCACACCACCCGCGACGTGTTGGCCGAGCAGTTGGAACCGGATTTTCGGGCGGTGTTGGGGCCGTTGGGGTTCGCGGTGCACCGGTTGAATTCCGATGATCCGCCACCGCCGCCGAAGCCGGGGCAGCCCACGGTGTACCTGGGGACCAGTCAGGATGCGGCGTTCACGTTGCTCAAGCACGGGTCGGTGGGCGGGCGTGGGGCGCAGGGGCTCGGGTTTCACGCCGAGATCGACGAGATCGACGAGGCGTTGGTGTATTCCAACGGGCACTACATCCTGTCGGAGGGCACCGCCGGTGACGCGGCACCGGTGGTCGCCGACCCGATCAGGGGGATGCGCACGTTCTTGTCCGACAAGCTCGGCAGTGGGGAGTTGACCGAGGCGGACTTCGGGCGCGAACCCGACACCGTGGGTGGGCCCGCCCGGTTGACCGAGGCCGGGATCGTCAAGGCGACTGCGCTGTTGGATCCGCGCGGGGAGTTGGCGCCCGCGCAGGTCGAGGCCCGGTTGGATGCGTTGGGGATGGCGGCGGCGGCCCATTGGGAGTACGTCGAGGACGTGCACTACGTGATCGACGACGAGACCGGGAAGCTCTACATCATCGATCAGGCCACCCATCAGGTGCTGTACGACCCGCGGACGTCTTCGGAGAGTCGGTGGAACGGCGGGTTGGCCCAGGCGTTGGAGGCCAAGCACGGGCTGGCGGTGCGCCATGACTCCGATGGCGACAAGAAGGTGACCGCACGGGGTCTGTATCAGAAGTACGGGAAGGTCGTCGGCGCGTCGGGGACGGCCAACGGGAAGAACGAGGTGTTCGCCGAGCAGGGTTTGTCCTCGAAGATCGCCGATGTTCCGCGGTACTACGCCTCGGGGTTGGCCACCGAGGAGATGGGGGTGAGCGCCAATCTGAAGGAGAAGTTGACTGCGATCGCCGACGACGTCGCCCGGATGCAGGGGTTGGGGGACACCGCGCGCCCGCAGTTGGTGTTGACTCACCGCAACGATCTGGTCAAACAGCTCTCCGCGCAGCTCGACGAGCGCAACGTCGCCCACGTCAGCATCGACGCGAAGTGGTTCCTCAAGCAGGGCGCGGATCGCGACGAGGCGTTCAAGGAGGTGGTCGCCCGAGCCGGCACGCCGGGGGCGGTGTTGGTGATCAACATGCAGGGCGCGCGGGGGGTGGACATTCCCCTCGATGATGCGGCCAAGGCGTTGGGCGGTCTGCACGTGGTGGTGACCGGGCATTCGGAGGTGTCCGCCGACATCGACGTTCAGGCCGAGAACCGTGCGGCGCGCAGTGGGGACCGCGGCAGTGTGAAGTTCTACGTGTCTCCCGATGACGACCTGTTCCGGTTGTCGCACAATCCGCAGGTGCAGCTCGCGGTGATCCAGTACCGGACCGCGGTGCAGACCGGCACCGAGGTGAGTCGGGCTCAGTCGCGGCAGGGGTTGCGTGATGCGGTACCGGTGTCCCAAGACGACGCCGCAGCGCGGATGGGGATCCGCACAGGCCCGCCGCCGCGGGCCCCGCCCTCGCACGCCACCTCCACCGACACCCTCGACCGTGGCGATCGACCGGTACCGGAGCGCCGGCCACCACCGACGACGAACCAGAACCCGGATGCGATCTCCGGCAACGACGATGGGCCAGTCACGAGTGGCACCGGACCGCAACGGGATGCCGGCGGCCCGGTCAGCGGTCAGTCCCATCCGGCCGATCCGGGCCACGGCGTCGATGGCGGCGAGGGTCTGATGGGGACGAACTCGTCGAGGGCATCGGCCCGGGCTGTCGGGGGAGTCGACGCCGGCGAGCATCTCGTCGGTGAGGGAACGCTTCACCTCGGCGCGGTCCACCAGCACAGCGACGTCGACGGCGGCGATGTGCGCGTCGAGCAGCAGCGGTCCGCGGCCGAGGTGCCGGGCGCCGCGACCGCCGGACACGTCGACGACGAGGGACTGCCGTCGCCTTCGGGTGGGGAGGGGAGCGTCGGCGAGGTCGAGTTCGACGATCAGGTGCTGACCCAAGATCCTCATGTGCGTGCTGCAGCGGTGGCGGCGCGTCGCGAGGAGGCGGCTCGATTGTTGCGGACCCGGCTGCGTCGGAACCGATTCCAGGAGGCCGACCGCGGCGTCGATCCGGTGGAGGTGCCCGCGTACTGGGGTGGGACGGGGCCGGCGGGGCCGGTGGCGGACTGGACTGTTGCCCAGCGCGGGGAGGTGGTGGCGGTGCTGGAGGAGTTGGCGCCGTGGTTGGCCGGGCGGTTCGGCGGGGATGCGGTGGACGCCGACGCCGACGCCGACGCCGACGCCGAGGAGTTCGGGTTGGTCGATGGTGGACCTACGGTGGCCGATCGGGCGTTGGGGGTGCTGCGTGCGCGGGCGGTGCGGGCCTGGCGGGCGGTGTTCCCCGGTGGCGACGACGTGCACGCGAGGAAGCTACTGGCCGCGGTTCGCAGCAAGCTGCCCCAAGCGCTGCAGGGGGTGTCCAATGGGTCCCTGCGGATCGCGTTCGGGTTGCTGCCGGATCCACCGGTGCGGGAGCAGGACATCACCACGGCTCATCACGACATGATGGCCAATCTCCTGATGGCCGGGCGATTGCACGTCGAGACGCTCGGCTCCGGCAGGAAGGAGGCGAAGGTCGGGCAGGGCAGCGGGAGCCGTCGGGTCGCAGGGTATCAGCGGTTGAGTGAGGGCGGTGATGTCGAGGAGGGGGGGTCTGCCGGCGCGGGGGTGTCGTACGGCTTCGCCGAGAGGGTTCGTGCTCTGACGACCGATCAGCTCGGGGAGGTGTCGCAGCTGGCGAAGACGTTGAGTGATCTGGTCAGGGCTGGTCATCGTGTACGGGTGAGCATCGAGGGGGGTGGCTCGAGGAACGGCAGCTCGTCGGGTTCGGTCAGGGCGGAGGCGGTCAGGGATGCCTTGGCGGGGGCGGTCGGGGATGCCTTGAAAGGTGTGTCGGCCAAGAGGGTTCGGGACAGGATCGTCTATGAGGTGCGCGATCGCGGGGTCGGGTCCAGTGCGTCGCCGTATGCGGGGTCGGTTCGCGGTCCGGGCGCCCGTCGTGAGGTGCGTGTGTGGTGGAGTGTCGATCCGGTCCCCAAAGCGCTCACCGAGCGGCGAAGCCGTTTCATGCGGCTCGCCACCCCGGGTTGGGCGAGGCGGTTGGTGCGACCCGCGGTGTCGACGGTGGAGCTGGACGGATCCTCGTGGGGGTTCCTGGCCCACGGTCGTCTGCCCGACGGTGGACTGGCGCCCGAGGCGGTCAAGGAGTTCACCGAAGCGACGAGGGCCTTGGACCGCCCGTTGCTGCAGGAGGCCATGCACACCTCGGGCGAGCAGGCGGTATCGCTGTCGGGTGTGAGCGAGGAGGAGGTGCGCGAACGCTTCCGACGCGCTCCCGAGCGGTATGGACGCGGTTTTCCGGAGTTGTTCACCTACACCGCGCACGGGGGTGGACCGTCGGAGGCCGAGCGGACGGTCCGGTGGGAATCCGGGGTGAAGGTGACGTTCGTGTCGGTCGGGGCTGACGGGTCGGCCTATGTCCGTCGGGAGCTGGTCTCGAAGGCGTTGGGCTGGCTGCGCGTCGCGGGGTACGTGCTTCCCTCGACGCTGACGGTGATCCTGGTGCCCTACGGTCGGCGGTTGAGGATCGCCGACACGGTCGATGAGACCGGTCAGGCGGCGTTGGACGTCACCGCCGAACCGCTCAACACCCGGTTCGGCGCCGCGTTGGCGGCGTACTTCGCCGTACCCCAAACCCTGGTCATCCTGCCGCTGGTGGTGTCGCCCGCGCCGTTCGGAGAGCAGGAGCGCGGATTCAGCGTGGCGCTGGACACCACGGACCCCGCCTCCAGCGACTCCGGCTCGGTGACGAAGAATCCCGGTTTGGGTGTGGTGATGTCCCAGATGTTGCAGTGGATGCACTTTCACCGGTCCGGTGGGGCGTACGTCGACCTGCTGTTCGCCGAGCTCGCCGACGACGTGAAACCGGTGGCGCGGCGGGTCAGCGTCAAGGCCGCGACGAGTCCGATCGCCTTCATCGTCGAGTACGAACTGGCGTTGTTGCAGGGCCGTACTTTCGCCGGGGACGGAGGCGCCGAAGTCCACGAGCTCTACACCGCGCTGACGGGGCTGGAGACGCCGACGCCGGCGTCGATGCCGACTGTTAGCGCCACGGTGACTGCATCGGGTACCGACATCGGGACGGACATCGGTGCGGGTGCGTCGACGGGCACCGACCGGCCCCGGATCGGCTCCGGTGAGACGGGCTCAGCCGTGGCGGGGTCGCGTGATGCGGTGGGTGCGGGCTCTGATGACGTGCCCCTCAGTGAGAGCCCGGGCGAGGCGATCCTCGAACAGGAGACCTATCGCGAGGCCGGGTTGGGGTCGGTGGAGAAGTTGCTGGACGGCACGGGGGTGGACGACGTGCCGGGCGAAGTTCGGGCGGCCCCCACAAAGCTGACCGGCGAGGAGCGGCTGGGCGAGGCCGGGAACACCCCCGAGCTGCGCGACATGCTCCACCACCAGGTGCTGAACCACGATCCTGTCGTGCGTACGTCCGGTGTCAGTGGTGCGCGAACCAACCGAGGCACCGGTCAAGCCGCCGGATCGGATACCTCAAGTCTCGAGGCGGGGCACGGTGCGCCCGGCGAGGTCGACGGGCATCGCTCGGACTCGGCGGATGCCGGGCCCTCCCGGGTGGTGGGCAATGATTCCGTCGTCGAGCAGGGTGCCGGGGCTCGCGGGCCGTGGGTGGAGCCTGGTGGGCAGACCGCGCGGTCGGCGTCGTCGGGGGGCAGGGGCAAGGCGCCGATGTCGGAGCGGGAGCAGGAGCAGCAGGCCCGCCAGCAGCTGGAGGCGTTGCGGCGCCACCATCGGGATCTCAGCGAATCGGTGGCAGACGGGGACAACAGGAAGGCGACGCAGGAGGAGCTCGACCGCGCCGAACATGCTCTGGCATTGCACGAAGAGCAGGTTGAGGCGGATTGGGGTCCCGCGGACCCTCTCCGGGCGGCGGCTGCATCGGCTGCAGGAGACGACTCCATTCGCGACGCCGTCCAAAGCGTCTCACCGCCCAACGCCGGGGTTCCCGCCGCCGCGACCGCCGGCAGTCCTGCACACCAGCCCGGCCTGGTCGGCGCAACCACCGATCACCCCGACCCCACGGTGCTCGATGACGTGGTCGGTGGTGGGGGTGCGTTGGTGGGTTCGTCGTCTCCGTTCGATGCCTGGAATGGGCTGGAGGCGGGTCGAGCCGAGCACGTAATGGACTTGGTGACTACGAGTTTGGGTCCGGAGTTCGGTAGTACGGAGGCGGTGAAGAAGAACGTCAAGGCGGCTTTCGGTTCGCTGACCGAGGTGGAGCGCAAGGAACACGCCGTCTCTTTGGCTGCGACGTTGGAGAGGGTCATCCGCTTCGGGGAGTCGAAGATTCGAGGGCGCGGGGGGGCCAGGCCGGTCTCGGCCGGCTCGGAGGCCGGCAGTTCGAGTGCCGGGGTCTCGTCGTCGGGTCAACTGACACCGGAGCGAGCCGGGACGCCTGCAGCGGCGTCGGGGTCCCAGGTCGGCGGCCTCTCAACGACCGACCATCTCGACGATGGTCAAGGGGAGCAGGATCCCATGGACCTGTGGGACGGGCTGGCCGGCAATCTCCCCGACGGCCTCGATGCAATGTTCTCGGGTGAGCCGACTGACCCTGCGGAGCTCGGCACGACGAGTCCGCATCCTCCGACTTTCACTGACGACAGACCTACGTCTCAACTCGATCCAAGCGTGGATGCTGGTCAGGTCGTGACACCCGGAGGTATCCCACCGCAGTTTCGTACGGACAGCAATGCGTTGTTCAGATTCGATGAGCGGCCTCCGCACGGCCGCGATGGTGTTTTCGAAACCGGTCTTCCCAGTTATTCGCACGATCTGGACCTCGTCACACACGTCACCCAACGCGAGAGTGGTTTGGTATCCACCACCCGTCACGAAAGGCTCGACAACTTCGTCGAGGACGGCGGCACGACCTATCGTTACCGCATCGACGCGCCTGGTGGCGTCGACGTCAACGCCACCCTTACTGGCGTCGATGCCAACACTCTTCCCATCGTCGACGCCATCTTGAGCCGGTATACGCATGAGCACGAGGTTGCGTTCCCGGGTGGGATTCGGCGCGAGAACATCATCAGCGCGGCTCGGCAGACTCGCGGAGACTATGTATTCGACGTTCGCGATGAGGACGAGATCGAGAATCCCCATTACGATCCCGGGGCGCGGAACGTCCGGATGGAAGACGAGAAGTGGAAGTCGCGGTCTGGCGGCGGGCCCGTCTCGGATCGGACTGATCTTCCGAAGTCGATGGCCGATCTTGCTGACGTCGCCGCCCGGGTGTCGGCGGGACTCGATCGTGATTCGGATCGTGGCGGTGATGGTTCCGATGTCGTTGCACTGACGGTCTTCGGTTGGCTGTCGGGTGACCAGACCCTTGACGGTGTTGCGCCGCTGTCATCACGAATGACCTTGGCGGACTGGGCATCGCAGCTGAACCTGTTCGAAATCCACCAGGGCGTCGACGATATCGAGGGTGTTATCAAGAAGCACGGACCGGGCTCGCACAACGTCGTCATGTACTGCACTCAAGACGCTCCAATCGCAATGGGTAGCACGCCAACTCGCGCCTTCAACGTGTTCTACGACGGTGACACCGTGCGCGTTATCGACGGGCTGACGGGGCGGGTGTCCGCCTGGCCACCGAATCACGACGAATTCGGCGGCCAGGGCACATACGCCATGCTCGGGCCCACCCCGGCCACGCGAGGTTCCGGAGGAGATTCGCCATCGTTGCCGACGGAGAGCTCGGCGTGGGACGACGACAACGCATCCCCGCCACCGGCGAACCCCGGCGCTGGTGCCGACCAGCACGATGATCCGGTGCTCCCCGGCGAGGGGGCCGGTTATCCTCCCATCCCCTATCCGCCGGCGACGCCCGAAGCGGCGTCGGTCGACGAGCGCGCGGACACCGACATCGACGACCACGGTGACCCGGTCGACACTGCGCGGGAAGCCGACACCCACCGCCCACCGCGCGCTGGCGAGGATGCCGTCGAAGGACAACCCTCCGGCGACGCACCCGAGGTTGCCGGCGGGCGGCGACAGAGCCGCCGCAGTCGACCACCCCACCCACGTCCGCCCCGATCGAGGGGATGCCGTCGCCCGGGCACACAGACCGCCCCGCGGACGCCGCGCCCGAACCCGCGCCGGCCGATGAGGGCGATGCTTCGGCGGGGCGCGCCGATGTCGGGCACGAGGGTGCTCGGGAGGTCACGCCACCGGTATCGCCGGTGACGTTGCCCGTGCCGTCGCCGATCACCGACGATCCATCGTCGACGTACTCCCGTGTGCCGAGCGCCTCGCCGACGTCCGTCCCGACCGAGGAGATGCCGTTGCGCGGGCGCACAGACGGTCTCGCGGACGCCGCGCCCGATACCGGGTTGGCCGATTCGGCGGATTCGGTGGTGGGTGAGGATCTTGCGGATTACGGGCGGGTGCGGGTGCCCGCTGATGGTTGGTGTTTGTTGTATTCGGTGTTGGTGAGCGCGCCGCCGCAGCTGTTGCCGTCGGAGGTGTGGTCGGATGCGGGCGCTGAGCGTGCGGCGATCCTGGCGCAGTTGTCGGGGCCGGCGCGTCTGGGTGCTCGAGCCGTCGGCGGGTCGCCGCAGGCGTCGCCGCTGTTGCGTCGGGCGGCGGTGGCCTTGCGGGATGTGGTGCGGCAGTGGGTGGCCGGCCGTGATCGGTTGCCCGATGATGTGGTCGCGCAGTTCCGCCGCAGCGAGTCCCAGATGGGTCAGCTGCGTACGTTCTGGACAACGCCGATCACGAGGCGCTGTTGGCTCGGCTGGAAGAGGCCGGAGTGAGCACGGTGCGAGAACCGCACTGGCTGCCCGTACCGATGATCGCCGGGCTCTACGCCCAGAATGGGCCGTCTGCGGGAAGTGGTGGGTCCGGGGTGGACGCCGTGCTGAGCACGCGTGAGCAGTTCGAGTATCTGCAGCGCCGTGGACTGTTGCCGGGTTTGGCCGAACTCGATATCGACGACCTGCGCACGGCTGTCGCAGACAGCAACGCCGAGCGGCCACTCACCGCCGAGGAGCACCGATCGCTGATCGAGGCGATCGACAACTGGCAGTCGGCCAGTGCCGGTTGGAACACCGCCTACGGGGAGATGTTTCCCGGTTTGGTGGCTCACGCGTTGGGTGCGCAGCTGCGCAACGTGGACCTCGGTGGGATGCGGATCGCCGGGCCCGAGGGCGGCCCTGTGATCGCGGTGTCCTATAACGGGCGCGATCATTTCGACGGCACCGGTGCGTTGACGTCCATCGGCGATGACGACGCCGCACCGGTGGGCACCCCGCCCCGCGATGGGTCGATCGACGAGGGTCGAAGTGCTGCAGTGGATTCCGATCCGGTTGTCGAGCGCCGCGCGACGCGCGTCGACGCAGATTCGGGGCCTTCGCGACCCGTCGACACCGCCGGCGACGAGCACGTGCACCAGGGCGGGTCGATGCCGAACCCCGTTGCGGTCGCGTCCCCGGATCCGTCGGTCTCGCCCGACCCGGTCGTGCCCGGCGCCTTTCCGCAACCCGACACCGGTGTGGATGTGGAAGCTCGTGCTCAAGAGCCGGTGTCGATCGCCCGATTCCCCTCCGATCTGGCCGGGATGGCCAAGGTGGCCGAGGAGTCGCGTGAACGCCGCATCGACCGCGCCACGGTCGCCAGCCTGATCAACAAGCGCCGTTACGGGCCGCGCGCCGAGCTGTCAGGGCGGGTGGCCAGCAGCCACGCCGAGGTGGCCGAGGCGTTCACCGACGCCGACGTCGACCTCTTCATGCACGCTGCAGGGCTGAGTCAACCCGACATCGACAAGATCAAGGCAACGACCTACAAGTCCGGTCTGGTGTATCCGGGCGCGACGCTTCCAGGCACCCTCCTGCAATACGTCGTGGCCCCTTACGTCAGTTCGGCGTACGGCTCGTTCGCGGGGCTGGGAGCCAGTGCGGCGGCAGTATTGTTCTCGATCCCCACCGCCGCGATGGCTCAGACGTCGGTGATCACCCTGTCCGAACATCTCGCCAAGGGCAACGGCCCGTTCATCGAGGTCGACAAGTCCAAGATCCACTATGAGACGCGGTTGTCGCAGGCCTCTGCGGAAGCCAACGCGGCCAGTCAGCACTACGCGGCCACCGCGGCGGAGTTCAACAAGCACACCGGCCACTTGGCGGCCATGTCGGAGGCGCAGCGGACGGAATACTTGTCGGCCTTGCCGATCGAAGAGCGTGAGCTACTGCGGCAGCTCAGCACCGCCGTCATCGACGCCAGGGCTGACCTGCACACCAAACAAGAGCAGCTGCTCACCACTCAGGGCGGACTGCAGCGACAGAAGGAAGGCACCAGTAACCAGTTGCCGGTGCGGGTGTTGCGGTCCCCCTTGTCCACGCTGTGGGGCCTCCTATCGGGGGTGTCGCCGCAGGTGGCCGCCACCACGGGGTTACGCACGCAGATTCTGACGTCGACTCAGCTGTATGGATCTGCTGTCGCGCTCAATCTGATACTGCAGGGGGTTGGTCACTACTCCGCTGCCCGCGACGAGTACAGCAAGGTCAAGTTCAAGGTCCGGCTGAACATCATGTACGCCGATCTGTTCAACGACGAGGGCCGCGAACACTGGGAGCAGGGGAAGGAGATCACCGAGGACGACATCGACCCCAAGCAGGTCCGCAAACTGTTCTCCTCACCGCCGGAAGCGATCGGCAAGGTGGTCCACAAGCTCTTCACGTCCCAACTCGCCAGTGTGGCCGATGCGCAGAAAGACGCCTTACAAGCCCAACTCGACCTGCTCAAGGCTCATCGCTTCGACCAGTTGGACCCCGACCACCCCATCGCCGAGGCCATGCTCGCCGCCAGTAGCCCGCAACGCTGGCTGAACTTGGTTGGGCGCGAATCGTGGAGCAAGTACACGGCGTCGGAGATACAGGCGCAGCACGTCCAACGCACCAGCCAGACCTTTCACGGCGCGATGTTCGGAGGAGCGGGATCGGTGCTGCTTCCCCGCGGGATAACGGCCCACTTCGGCGGCTCCTCCCACACCCCCAGACCCGTGACGGGGGCCCTTGCTGTCGTCTCGGGCTTGTTCGCCTACATCGGCGCGGCCACCCAGTACAAGAGCGCCGTACAAAAGAACAACAACAAAGAGGTCAAGCCGCCCTACAGCGTGCCCCGACAACTCAGCGAAGGCATGCGCGCCGGATACCTGCTCATCAAGGAGGACAACGAAGCCGAACGCGCAGGCCAGCGCGGCTCCCAAACCCTCGCCGAACATCAACGAACAGCCGGCCACGCCCGAACCCTGCGCGCAACACTCGACGCCACCGACCGGCCGGCAGCACCGCCCGCCGCGACCACCGGTCAGCCCCCGCCCCCACAACCCGCACAGCCCCACACCGGGGACACCGCCACCGCGCCCATCCCGATCATCACCGTCACCGCACCAGACGGAAGCACGGCGACCACGGAGCCGTCGTCCGGTGGTGGTGAAGAACGCAGTGCGACAGCGGATGACGGCGTTACCCGGTTGTCGGGCCGTGGTGGTGTGTTCGATCGTGCGGGTGGGGCGCGGGTGCGGTGGGGGTTGGGGCCGTCGCATCGGGGTGCGTTGTCGGTGTCGGAGTTGGAGGGGTTGGTGGCGTCGGATTCGTTGCCGGCGTTTGTGGATGGTCGGGGTGAGTTGTCCGAGGTGCAGTGTGAGTCGTTGGCGGGGTGGTTGATCGGTGTGTTGCATCCCGAGGGTGTGCGGGGTGGCACGGTGGATGACTCGGTGGTGGGTCGTGGTGGGGTGGCGGGTGCCCGGAAGCGGGTGTTGGCCAACGGCGAGTGGGGTCGGGTTCGTGATGTGGCGGCGTTGAAGCAGACCCTGGCTGATGAGCCGGGTTCGTCGGCGGTGGTGATGTTCAGCCGTGGTGGGGGTCGGGTGGGGCATGTGCAGGCGTTGTATTCCACTGCAGGGCAGGGGTTGTGGTGGGTGGATCCGCAGCGTTCGGGGAGTCGGGTGTTCGCTGAGGGTGAGTTGGATGAGGCGGGGTTGGAGAGGGAGTTTCCGGCGGGGGTGGAGTTGTCGGCGGTGGTGCTGGATGCGGGTGGGCGGGTGGTGTCTCCGGAGATGTGGTCGTCGGCGGCGGTTTCCACGCACGAAGCGCTACTCGACGCGCCGGAGAACCACGAATTCGGCGCCCACAGTCCTGTGGTGCCGGAGTCCACGCTGGAGGCAGGGCCCTCGGGAACGAGCCGGGCGGGGTTGAGCTCCGAGCCCGACGCAGAGTCACCTCAGGCGATTGGCTCCGCAGACGATCCGCAAGCGCCATCGGCTACGTCCACGCCTACGGCGTCGCCCTCGCTGGAGCGTCCGGTGCCGCCGACCGCTTCGGGTGACCTGTGGTCGACCTACTCCCGCGTACCGACTGCGCTGTCTGACACCCTCACGCGCAACCCGCTGCCGAGTCAGGACCTCGAAACTCCCGGTTACCAATTCCTGGGGCACGCTCGTTCGAGTGAAGGCGGGTTGTCTGACGTTGCGCTGCAACAATATTCGGTGGGGGCGGAGCTCGAACGACCGCATCGCCTGAAACGGTTCGACGAGGCGAGATACGTCATCAGCGAGGGCATCGACGACAACGCATTGCGCCAGGTGTTGGAGCAGGACCCCTTCTACGGTGAAGTGGCGCCCGAGCTTCACACTCATCTGGCGCGCGCTGACGGCGGTGGGGCCACCGACCAAGACGGCCGGTCGGTCGTCACGGTCTCCGAGGTCGTCGAGTCTGGGGTGCGGGTGCAGTTTCGGCAGCTGGCCGACGATCCGACTGCCCCGCGACGTCGCGCAACGTTGCTGCGCGCTTTGTCGGCATTGTCCAGCGCGGGGTATCCGTTCCCCGCGAGGCTGGAGGTCAACCTGGTGCCCCGGTCGTTTAACATCGAGCCCTCCACCGCCGAGGGCGAGCTGCTTGAGATCTCCGAGGCGCATGCCTGGCAGTACCAAGACGTTGCGGACACGGGGTTCACGGGGTTCCTTCCCCCCAATGGCCTCGACGTGACGTCCAGTCCGGCGGCGCAACGTGCCAGCGACAACGGGTGGCATGGTGGTGTAGCCGAGGCGATGATGGACGCGGACTTCGTCGGGATGCTTGGTGACTTAATTCACGTGAGTCACTACCAGCACAGCCCGGAGGTGTTCGCGGACCTGCTCGGGACCACGTTCACCGAGCAGGCCGCCACGGTGGCCAAGCAGGTCGGTAAGTTCGCCGCCCGAGATCCCTATGCCTTCGTCGCCGAATACGGCGTGATCAAGTTGCTCGGTCAACACACCGACGATTCTCGACGAGTCGAGCTGGATCGGCTGTACGAGAAACTGGGTGGGCCGCTCGCCGACGTCGACGTGCCGGCGTTGCCTGCGCCGCCACTGACCGACGAGCAACTCGATGCCTTGGTTGGCGAGGTCCGCAAGACCCCGCTGCGTTCCGATGTCACCGCCGAGCAGGTGAAGCAGGCCGACGAGGCACTGGCCCCCGCGCTGCGGTGGCTCGATGTCGTGCCGCGGGCAAAGGCAATTGCAATCGCACTCGAAGAGGACGATCACCGGGTGTCGACCGCCTACCAGGACCTGGACCCGGCCCTTCGCGAATTCATCGTTCGGAAGCAGCTCACGACAGCAGAACTCACCGGGTATGAGTACCCCGTGGAGCTCATTGACTTCGCTCGTACGCCTGACGGCACAGTGTCCCAGGCGGCCCGGAAAGAGTATGCCAAGACTGGGCAACGGCACATGAATTTGTTCTTACACCCCATTTTTGCAACTGCCGGAGTCACCGTCGATGGCGATCTCGACGACGTCGAACTGGCTGCACTCTTCCGGGCAGATGCCGAGTTCCGGCGGAAGTATCCGGAGGTGGAGTCTTACCTCGATCGTGCCGACGATAGTGCACATACAGACCGCAACGATCCACCAATCGTCGAGACAGTCCTCCACGACGGTGTGCAGGTCAGAATGCACCTGGGCGGTCACGACGATTCGATACGCAGAAGTCAAACGACTCTGTTGACTGCCTTGTCCGCGTTGGTCGAGGGAGGCTATGCGCTGCCCAAGACCCTCGACGTCTACCTGCCGCGCTACGTCCGCTCCCTCACTCTGCGGCCCGTCCTCGACGAGGAGGGGCGACGCGTGCTCGATGACGCCGGGCGGACGAAACTCGACGTCGAGATAAGGGAACTCGGTGCTCAGCAGGGCCTGATCGCCGAATTCTGGCCGCCGCACCACGTCTTCGTCTTCCCACGTCGGAAGGTCGGCAATCCCCCGCAGGGTGATGGGTCAGTAACTTCCGCGATGGAGGACTTTGCCCTCGGGTACACGGTCCACGAGCTGATGCACTGGCTGCACTTCCAGCACCGCGGAGGTCAGTACCTAGATTCCGAATTGACGGACTTCTTGCCTGCGGCGAAGTCGACGGCGGGTCAGGTCAGTGACTATGCCGCGACTAATCCGCGGGAGTTCGTCGCCGAGTACGGGATGGGTCAACTGTTCGGTCGTCGATACGATTCCGAGACGGCGACGTCGGTTCACGCGATGTACGAAGCCTTCGGCGGCCCGATGCCCGCCGAGGGCTCGCGGCCGCTCGTCGCCCCGCCCCTGGACGATGAGCACCTGGATGCACTGGTCCTGGCGCTGGGCTGGGACGACCGGGATCGGGCTCTGGCAGCCGAGTTGGAAGCGAAGTTGGAGCCGTTCGACCGGTGGCGTTTCCTGCCCGACCGCGCTCTACTCGTTGAAGCTCGGTTGGCCGACGAGCCTGCGGTGAGCGCGGAGCCGCTGGTGGGCGCTCAGTCCGAGTACCACGAATCCGATGACTCCGTCGAGCGGCCGGTAGGCGATACCACTGCCGGGACACCCCTCCAGATGGCACGGTTCGACGGCGAGATCGCAGACCAAGGCGATCAATTCGCGGAGTTTGGGGTTGGGGCCGGGCCGGTGTCGCCGCCGACGCCGACGGCGGACCGGTTGGACAGGCTGGTCGCCGCCGTTCGTCAGCGGTCTGGAACGGTCGAGTTCAGTGCGGCGGCGATCGCGGACGCCGAGCGGCGGCTGCCCGTGTTCGACCGGCAACGCCGTGTCGAGGACCGGGCGGCGCTGATCGCCGATGCGCTCACCGGCGGCTCATCGCCCGATCATGCTTGGGACGCCTTCACGGTTCGGAACCCCGGCCGCGCCGAGCAGATCCTCGACAGGCTGGCGAGGATGCTGCCCGGCCGCGGGAGCAGTCTCGGCGGCGAGGTCAAAGAGGCGTACGCGGCGTTGACGGATCGGCATCGCACCGGGTCGACGATGCTCGCCGTGCTGGCCCTTGCCCACCACATCACGGATCGACCGCACGTCCAGGACGCTGACTCCGAGGGCGGCGAGACGAGTGCGGACCATCGCGCTTCCGCCCCGGCGAGTACCGCCGCGCTCGGCACGTCGACCGTCCCGGTCGCGGCGCCTGTGGTTGCGGATGGTGGTGCGCCCGGTGGGGGACGTGGTATCGGCGAGGGTTCTGGGGAAGAGATGGGGTCGGTGGTGGGCTCCTACAGCGATCAGCGGATGCTGCAGGCGGCAGCCGATCACATCGTCGACACGGCGCGCGACATCGACCGTGATGCCGCCGTGGTCGATGCGATGGATCGTGATCCGCTGGGTAGGGCGGTCATCGACGCCCTGACGGCCATGGAGATCGACCCGAATCACACCCACATCGCCTCCCTGCGAACCGCCATTACCAACTATCTTGTCGAAAACCCCCACAGGACAACGGTGTTGAAGCGGTTGCTGGCACCGACGAGTGAGCGGATCGACGTGCAGCTCGTGCCGTGGGACGCGGCCGTCGGGTTCGACGAGGAAGCCAAGTCGTTGGATTTCGAACAGGAACGGCAGATCCGGGATCTGGCCGCCGTGGTGGCCGACGACGCGCAGCGTCGGTTCGCCGATGGCGGACGCGTTCTGCTCGTTCGAGTCGAGGGCGGTGGGAACGGCAGGCCGTTCATGCGGTCGCGGGCTCGGGGTGTCGGTTTGACGCGCGCCGACATCACCCGCGACACCCTGGCTAGGGAAGTCCGCAAGCTCCTCGACGAGCGTGGGCTTTCCCCCGAGATCGTGGAATTCGCCGGCGCGCAGTCGCGGGCGCGTGAGATCCCGGACGGGGTTGCCCGCTCCGCCGACGAACCGACGAACGCGTCGGCCCGGCGAATGGTGGTGATCCGGTTCCAGGACGGGCGTGCAGTTCTGCCCGATGTAGCCGAGCAACACCGCAACGACGACGGCGGTCCTGACGCCCAGCCCGGCGATCGCCGCACACCGTCGGAGATCGCCGGTGATACCACGCCCGTTGGGGGTGTGGATGCACCCCGCGTGCCTCGACCGCCGGTGACGTCGCAGCCGGCCGATGAGGGCGATGCCTCGGCGGGGCGCGCCGACGTCGGGCACGAGGGTGCTCGGGAGGTCACGCCACCGGTATCGCCGGTGACGTTGCCCGTGCCGTCGCCGATCACCGACGATCCATCGTCGACGTACTCCCGTGTGCCGAGCGCCTCGCCGACGTCCGTCCCGACCGAGGAGATGCCGTTGCGCGGGCGCACAGACGGTCTCGCGGACGCCGCGCCCGATACCGGGTTGGCCGATTCGGCGGATTCGGTGGTGGGTGAGGATCTTGCGGATTACGGGCGGGTGCGGGTGCCCGCTGATGGTTGGTGTTTGTTGTATTCGGTGTTGGTGAGCGCGCCGCCGCAGCTGTTGCCGTCGGAGGTGTGGTCGGATGCGGGCGCTGAGCGTGCGGCGATCCTGGCGCAGTTGTCGGGGCCGGCGCGTCTGGGTGCTCGAGCCGTCGGCGGGTCGCCGCAGGCGTCGCCGCTGTTGCGTCGGGCGGCGGTGGCCTTGCGGGATGTGGTGCGGCAGTGGGTGGCCGGCCGTGATCGGTTGCCCGATGATGTGGTCGCGCAGTTCCGCCGCAGCGAGTCCCAGATGGGTCAGCTGCGTACGTTCTTGGACAACGCCGATCACGAGGCGCTGTTGGCTCGGCTGGAAGAGGCCGGAGTGAGCACGGTGCGAGAACCGCACTGGCTGCCCGTACCGATGATCGCCGGGCTCTACGCCCAGAATGGGCCGTCTGCGGGAAGTGGTGGGTCCGGGGTGGACGCCGTGCTGAGCACGCGTGAGCAGTTCGAGTATCTGCAGCGCCGTGGACTGTTGCCGGGTTTGGCCGAACTCGATATCGACGACCTGCGCACGGCTGTCGCAGACAGCAACGCCGAGCGGCCACTCACCGCCGAGGAGCACCGATCGCTGATCGAGGCGATCGACAACTGGCAGTCGGCCAGTGCCGGTTGGAACACCGCCTACGGGGAGATGTTTCCCGGTTTGGTGGCTCACGCGTTGGGTGCGCAGCTGCGCAACGTGGACCTCGGTGGGATGCGGATCGCCGGGCCCGAGGGCGGCCCTGTGATCGCGGTGTCCTATAACGGGCGCGATCATTTCGACGGCACCGGTGCGTTGACGTCCCTTGACGTGCAGCCCGGTTCGGCGAGGTCCACCTCGGTGGTCGCCGATCGACGCGACGAACCCGCGGTCGGCGATGACGACGCCTCCGATGGGGCAGGGTTGGGGGCGCGTAATGCTCCGACGGGGCGCGCGGAGACGGGGCGCGAGGGTGCTCGGGAGGTCACGCCGCCGCCGGCATCGCCGGTGCCCTCGCCGATAGGGTCGATCACCGAAGATCGGTGGTCGACGTATTCGCACGTTCCGAGTGCGTTGGCGAAATTTCTCCGGCGCAGTCCGTTGCCGACCCAGCGGCTCGACGCCCCGGCTTATGAGTTTCTCTCCGAGGCGCGATCGAGTGACGGTGGGTTGTCAGACGATGCGTTGCAACGGTATCTGGCGGGGGCTGAACGCGACCGCGAGATCCGCCTGAAACGATTCGACGAGCCAAGCCGCGTCAAGGCTGAGGGCATCGACGACGAGACGGTGCGCCAGGTCTTGGCGCACAACCCACTCGTAGACGAGGCGGTGCCCGAGCTTCGCCGCTATCTGGCGCGCGCCGACGGCGGCACGTCGGCCGACCCAGACGACGGGGTTGTTGCGGTTTCCGAGGAAGTCGAGTCCGGTGTGCGGGTGCAGTTCCGGCACATGGCTGATGATCCGCTGGCGCCACGAAGCCGAAAGTTGTTGCTGCACGCTGTGGCGGCATTGTCGAGTGCCGGCTATCGGCTTCCCGCGAGACTAACGGTCAACCTTGTGCCTCGGTCTTTGATGATCGAACCTTCCACCGTCGAGGGGGAACTGATCGACTTGTCCGAGCTTCACGGCGGGCTGTACCTCGACGTGGCGGACACCGGGTTCACGAGATTCCTTCCACCCCATGGCCTCGACGTGACGTCTAGGCCCGCGGCGCAGC
The DNA here is from genome assembly GCF_010731815.2 of Mycolicibacterium arabiense. NCBI lineage: Bacteria > Bacillati > Actinomycetota > Actinomycetes > Mycobacteriales > Mycobacteriaceae > Mycobacterium > Mycolicibacterium arabiense. The sequence continues at coordinate 177,963 of NZ_AP022592.1, read as the reverse complement.
GTGCCAGCGACGACGAAAGATATCGTGAGGTCTCCGACTCGACGGAGCAGCCGCACCTCGTCAGGATGCTTCGCGACCTCGTCCACGTGAGTCACTATCAGCACAACCCAAAGTGGTTCGCAGACCTGGTGGGCACGACATTCACCGAGGAAGCGGCTGAGGTGGCTCGGCTGGTCAGTGAATTCGCGGCGCGGGACCCGTATGCATTCGTCGCCGAATACGGTGTCATCCGGTTGTTGGGCAAGAAGTTCGATGACGATCAGCAGTCCGCGTTGGACGAGCTGTATCGGACTCTGGGTGGGCCCATGGCCGACCGGGACGTGCCGGTGTTGCGTGCGCCGTCGCCGAGCCAGGCGGAGCTCGACGCGCTGGTGAGCGAGGTCCGCAAGACTCCGCTTCGCTCCGACGCCACCGTCGAACAGGTGATGCAGGCCGAGCAGCAGTTGGTCCCGGCGCAGCGGTGGCTCGATCTGGGTTCGCAAGCCAAGGCGATCGCGATCGTCTTGGAAGAGGGTGACCACCGGATGTCCACTGCTTTCAATGAGCTGGCGCCGAAAGTTCGCGAATTCGCGATCCGAGAGCCGCGCGTGGTGTCGGAGCTGATCGATCGACGGAGTAGGTGGCATCGATTACATCTGCCGCATGCACCGGACGGTACTGCGTCAGAGGCAGCGCAGGCGGAGTTCTCCGCGTATTGGCAACGGCGGTTGGCGCAATATCTCGACCCTATCTTCACCAAAGCCGGGGTCACCGTTGACGAGGCGCTCGACGATGTTGATTTGGCAGCTCGGTTTTACGATGACGACCGTATTACTAAGTTGTACCCGGAGCTCGACTCCTACTTCGAGCGTGCCGACACGCAAGCGAAGACCGATCGCAACGAGGCACCAATCGTCGAGACCGTCTTTCACGCCGGCGTGCAGGTCACCTTCCACTCCTGGGGCAGCCACGAGTCGATCCGCAACAGCCGAGAGACGCTGTTGCGGGCGCTGTCCGTGGTGTCCGACGCAGGTTTCGCGCTGCCCGACACCCTCGAGGTGCACCTGCCACGGTATGTCCGCTCCGTCACCGTGCGGCGCGTAATCGAGAAAGACGGGCAACAAACGCTCAAGTTTCGATCAGATCAAGTCAGCGAGCTGCCGAGCCATGCTTGGGCCCTTTTCGCTGCGCCGCACCACATCTTCGTCGCCCCGCAGTGGACTGTCGGCAATGTTCCTCGCAACCCTCGTGTTTTAAGTTCCACCCTGCAGGAAGGCGCACTCGCTAACACCGTTCACGAGGTCATGCACTGGCTGCATTACCAACAGCAGACGCCCATGTTTGTCCATCTGAACGGCACGATCTTCCAGTCTGGGCCAGCGTCGAATGCGGGTGAGGTCAGCGAGTACGCCGCGACGAATCCGTTGGAGTTCGTCGCGGAGTACGCGACCAGTCAACTCTTAGGCCGTCGGCACGATGCTGCCACGACGGCATCGCTGGACACGATGTACGAGGCCTTCGGGGGGCCGGTGCCAGCCGAGGGCCCACACCCTGTTCTTGCCCCGCCCTTGAACGACAATCAGGTGGAGGCTTTACTGCTCGAGCTGGGTTGGGGCGCGCGTGATTGGAATCTCGCGATCGAGTTGGAACGGGAGTTGGAGCCCTTCGACCGGTGGCGCGTCTTGCCCGACCGGGCACGGCTCATCAAAGCCCGACTGGCCGGTCGGCGTGCCGCGACTAGCGAGCCGGTCGCGCAAGCGGGGGCGGAAGCGAGCTCGGCGGTGCCAGAGTCGGACACCAGGCTTTCTGGGGTGTCGGCGATTCGGGGTGTTAGGGGGGAGGTTTCTGCGGGTGGGTCGTCGGCGCGGGGGGCGGGTGCGCGGCGGCCGTTGCCCGTGGTGCCGGTCGATGGGCAGGTGTTGGCGGTGGTGCCGCATACCGGTGCGAGCATCGAGTCTGTCCGTGGTTGGCTGGGTGAGATCGATCGCGATGCTCGCGATGCTGGGGGTGCCGGCGGGTTGATCGGTTGTGGCGCCGCGACATTGGCGGTGTTTCAGCGGTTGTCGGGGTCGGTGGATGCGGCGGTGTTGGGGGGTGAGTTGCTGAGTCCGGACGATGTCGGCTCGGCTACGGGGTTGGCGTTGGTCCCCAACACCGTTGAGGGCATTGCGGATTACCTGGTTGGTCAGGGGCCGGGGGCTCACAGTGTGGTGGCGGTGCGCTTCGAGGATGGTCAGGCTCATGCGTTCAACGTCGTCTATGACGGGCGCGCGGTGTATGGCGTGGATGGGCAGAAGAACACGATCGAGATGTGGCCGCCGAGTTTGGGTCACGCGGGCAATCGTGTGCAGGCGTGGTTTGTCGGTACTGCCATTTATGGGGATCGGTCGGTTTCCGGCGCACCGCAGGGGGCTGATGTTTCGTTGGCGCAACCCGTCTCTGGCTCGGGCGCGCTGAGGGACGCGGGTTCGTCGGGGCCTGAGGTGGATGAGGTATCGGTTTCCCGGCCGCGGCGAACTGTCTTGCAGGGGTTGCCCGGCGAGGGTGCGGCGCCGGCCCGGGTGTCCGCGCAGCAACCTGCCGGTGTGGGTGACGGCGGGTCCGTGGCGGTGACACCGGAGCTGGTGTCTCGCTCGGACGCTCGCACCGATGCGGACGCGGGGTCGGTGGTGGAGTCGTCGTTCGATTCCGGAGGGGTGTCCGAGGTGGGTTCGGTCTCGGAGTTCGGTGGCACCGGTTTGGGTGAGATCGGGCGGGGTGGTGTCGAGGCTCCGCAATCAGGGGCCGTGGTGGAGCCGGCCGGGTTGTCGGGGCAGGAGTACCTTTCGCACCCGCGTGCGGTGGAGTTGGCGGTGCCCAGTGAGCTGGGCGGGTCGTGGGCGGGTGTGGTGTCGGATCAATTGGTGGGGCAGGTGGTGGATAGGGCTGGCGGTGCTGGGCCGGCGGAGGTGGTGGTGACCGTGGATGGTCAGCCTGGCGGGGCGCGGGACGCGGGGGCGGTGTTGGAGGTGCTGGTGCCCCGTGTGGTGGCGGGGTTGGCGGCGCGGGGAATCTCGGCAGATCGGTTCAGTGTGCGCGTGGTGCGCCGGTCTGCGGGGGTGGCTGGGATGGGCACGGTGGGTGTGCAGGTCCTCGAGGGGGCGCCGGCGCCGGTGCTCGATGCGGCTGACGTTGAGTTGGTCGCCGAAGTGGGCCGGTTGCTGCGGGCGGTGCATCGGCCGACGTCGGCGGCGCGGATCGTGGCGGCCCGCGATGGGGAGTTGGCGTCGTGGCGCGGTGAGGGGGTGACGGCGTTGTCGCGGCGGATCGCGGAGTTCATCCAGACCGGGCAGGTGGGTCGGCTACCGGGTGGGGCACCCCCGGAACAGACCAGGGAGACCACCGACGCTTCAAGTTCCGCCGGGCCAGAGACCACGCATGCTGCGGGCAACGGTGGAGGCCGCGGGTTGCGTCGGGTTGCGGCCCGCGAACGGCTCAGGGATCCGTCCTTCGCTGGAGGACTCGACTTCGGCGAAGGCACCCAGGGGTCTGCCCGTCCCATCGAAGTTCGCGATCACGTAGACCTCGATTCGGCCGACGAGACGTTGCGCGTAGATGGTGGCCGTGCGCAGGATGCGCCCATCGTCGGCGATGCACAAGCGGCCGAACACTGGCTGATGGCCGACGACGGTGCGCACTATCGCTCTGATGGTGGTGACGGAGTTGGACTTCTCTTGCGTGCCCTGGGGCCCGACGGATCGGAATTCGTACTGCTGGAGCACCCTCGGGACCTTCTGCCTGATTCGGGCACCTGGCGCCTGCCCGGTGGCAGCCGATCGGGCGATGAGAGCGTCATGGAGGCCGTCAAGCGCGCGGCGGACGAGCAAGCGGGTGTGACCGCTGACCAGATCACGGAGCGCAATGAAATGGTCACCGCTGGCCACCGGGCCAGCGGATGGATTCACACCACGGTCATCGCCGACGCTCCATACCTGCTCGACGTCTGGCCCAGCGACGGCCAGCATTCGGACATGCGCTGGATCCCGGTGGACGAAGTAGCCGAATTGAACTTGCATCCCGGTCTGGCGGCCAAGTGGGTTGAGTTGCGAGCCGTGATGTCCAAGGCTCCGTCGACGCTGCGTCCGAGCGCTCAGTTGGATCTGAGCGTCGGCCTCACGCAGGTCTCGAATCATCACAGCGACGTCAGTGGCAAGGCCACCTCCTTCCGCATCGACGACGAACCTCTCTTCGTCGTCGACGAGCGTGGTCCCGGCGTCGTCTTCGAGCAGGGACTCGCGCCGCAGACCGCCACCGGGGCCGACGAAGTGCCCTCGTTCGTGACGGCCGTCCGAGAGCGCGATCTGGACGCCGCGTTGTCGCAGTTGGACGTGTCTGGTCCAGGCCGCTTCGTCTACCGCGTCGATGCCCCGGGTGGGATCGAGACCGTCGATGGCGGCATCTTGTTCGCAGGCGGTGTCCGAAGCGCGAACATCGTTGGCGGGTGGGCGAATTCGGAGACCTCCGCCGCCGGGGTCGAGCAGTCCCCGTCTGCCGGAATGATGAACCCGAACTTCGATCCGGACTTGCCCAACGCGGTGCCGTTCGCCCCGCTGGGTCCTCGGGGGCCCGAGGTGGTCGAGCGGGAACTGCCCGGCCTGAGCTTCACAGCACCCCCGCATGCCGACGCCGACGCCGACAGCGACGACGGTGTCGAACCCAGTGGCCAGGAGTTGGACCAAGAGCCGCGGGCGCGGTCGAGCAATCGGCTCTCCACAGCGTTCGAGGCGGGATGGCAGTTCCTTCGTGGCGAACGGTTCGGTGCGGAGTCGGCTCAGTCGGAAGGTCCGCTGCTGTGGGGTGGGCACACCGCAGAGTCGCTCGATGCGCGTTATCCGTGGTTGAAAGAGGTGAATCCGGGTCGGGAAGGCGTTGAGGGACAGACCAACTGCGTGTTGTCGGCGTTTGCGTTCGTGCTCGCCGAGCGTGAGGGGCGGGGGTTCGAGGCGCCGCACACCGAGGTGCGGCTGGGCGCTGAGTTGGTCAATTTTCATCGCCAGCAATTGGGTCTGGCCGATGACCAGCACCGGGTGTCGTCGATTCCGGATCTGCGATCGGCGCGGCAGGCGATGGAGAAGGCGCCGCTGGGGGCGATGGCATTGATCGCCGTCAACGGTGGCCAGAGCGGGGTGGGCCACGTTCTGGTCGCCGTGCGCGATGAGCGGGGGGTCAGCTTCTTGGATCCCCAGCGCGGCACGGTGGCCGCTGATCCGCGTGGCGCACCCGCGCTGGCCATGCTGCCGCTCAGCGAGGGCATCGATGCTGCGCCGGGCGGGTGGCTGCTCACCGCGGCCGAGGTGAGGGCGTTCGAGTCGACGCCACACGACGACACCGTTGGCTCTGCGGGTGCGTCAGATGGGGACGTCGGCGAGCCGGACTCGTCGGCCCATGGTGATCACGGATTCGGCGCCAACAAGCGGGCGGCGACGGCGACTGGTCCGTCTGAACGTCGTGGGGACGGTGACGGCGATGGCGGCGATGGCGGGGGGAGCGCGCCCAAGCGCAAGGCGGAGCCGCGGGGGCGTGAGCCGCTCAAGCGTCGAATGGTCGGCGCGCCCGCTCCCGCCTCGGGGGTCGGAGGGGCAGGGGTGCCGGGGTCGTCGGTACCCGTGGTGGGGCACCAGGACTGGGGGGACGCGGCGTCGCCGAGTCCCGTTGCGGGGGGCGAAGCCCATGTTGCAATCCAGATCGTCGACGCTGGTGGAAACGTCAGAGTGGACGCTGGGGGCTACGAGCTCGTGGTGTTCGTGGATAGGGGACGTTCGGGTCAGCAGGTCAGGGTCTGGACTACCGAGGACCACATCGTCGTCGAGACCGTCGATGGCACCCCGGTCGGACGCTATCGCCGCTCGTACGGGACGGTGCCCGGTCCTCGCCGCAAGTTGAGGGTCCACGCTGATGGGTGGGTCGGAGTGCGGGTCGGCCGATTCGTGACCAGCCTTCGTGTGGGACGGGAGCACGCGGGTCGGGAGGTCGAGGTTCTGATCGAGCAGGATAACTTCGCCGTCACCGGCGACGGCACCCCGCTCGTTCGGCTCCCGCGCCGCTCCTATGAAGCCGTGACCGATCCTCCTCCCCGGACCTACACGGTCGACCTCACGGGAGCGGTCAGGATCCGGGTCCGCGGCGTGCGGACCACTGTGGGGGTGGGGATCGCGCACGCCCGTCAGAAGGTGCAGGTCTGGATGGAAGAAGACCAACTCACCGTCAGAATTCCCGATGACGCGAGCACGCCACCTCCTTCGGTCACACGCCGCCCCCACGGACCGGGGACTGATCCGCGCCCATGGACCATCAAGGTGGAGTCCGATGGGTGGGCCCAGGTGAACTTCGAGGGACTCAGGACCAGGGTTCAGGTGGGGATCGAGCGTGCGGGCGAGACGGTCGAGGCGCGTATCGAGGAGGAGCACGTCACCGCCAGGACCCTCGACGGCACCCTGATCGCACAGCTGCCTCGCCCCCGAGCCGGGGTGGATGCCCGGCTTCGGACTTCAGAGGTGCCCTCGGTGGGGAATGTTCCGGGTGGCGTCGAGAGTGAGGGCGATGCTGCGTCGGTGGATGGGGGTGACGAGATCGCGGTGCAGGCGGACGTGCCGACGGAATTAGTCGACCACCCGGCTCAGCTGTGGGTGGAGGGTGAGTTGCTGGATCAGGCTCGCACGGCGTTCGTCGAGCATCGCGCGGGGGCGTTCGACGCCCACGCCAATCAGTGGGAGTGGTCGCCTGTCCTCGATGAGGCGGGGAACTCCCATACCGTGATCGTTGGGCATCGGATGGAGCCGATTGCCGAGAACGATTTGGTGTTCCCGTTGCGTGATCCGGCTGATCCGTTGCATCGGGTGCATCCCGACTTCGCCGACGAGGCGGGACACACGGCTGCCGAGGTGCAGTTGCAGGCGGTGGAGGCGCCCGACGACCTTGCGGGGTGGTTGAACATGCCTGACGCGGGCATGCGCCCCGGGCCGGAGACGATGAGGGTGCAGCGCGATCTGGTCGCCGAGGTGGGGCAGGAGATGTCCACGTTGATCGCCAATTCCGGTGCCGGGGCGGCGACCACGCCCAGTTTCCTGTCAGGTCGGACCCGTACCCGGCGGTTGACCGCCGCCGATGGTCTACGCGATCACGAACAGATGTTGATTGGTCAGTACGGCTTGTTCGTCCGTCACGAGGTGTCGCCGTCGGAGATCACCGGGGTGCAGGGGCACATCTTGGGGATCTACATGGGTGCGTGGGTGGAAACCCGAGCTCAACAGAATGCGCTACAGGCGAAGTGGCCGGATTTCGCCGATTATCTGATGCTGGCCCATCACCGCAGCCGGTACTCGGGTCTAGGCGCAACCAACGGGGTGGCCTTCGCCAATACTCCGTTGACGCCTGATGCCACGCGTTATGACAAGAGTCGTTTCAACGCTGCCTTCGTGCCGTTCACGCTGATCATGACCGATCACAATGGCAGACCACGCCGACGGTCCGTCATGGTGCTCATTGGGCTGGAGAACTTGCGACCCGGTGAGCAGGTCTTGGTGAGTTACGGGCCGAACTACCTCAAGCAATTCGCCACCCTGCACACCCCCGTGGTCGCGGTCAAGACCGAACCCCCCGAATCGCCGCCCCTGAGTCCAGCACCCCCGGCGTCTCATCCGCTGTCCGATAGCGGTGAGGCGGGGTTGGTCGGTGGAGATGACGGGTGGGCGGGGCTCGTGAAGGCTTCGGTGGGGGCGCGATTGGTCGACGAGGACCTGGGTCATCGGGTGGGGGAGGTGGACGCGGCCTGGGTGGCGTTGGGCGAGCGTCGGGGTCGGGCGAACACGCCGGAGTTGGAGGAGATGTTGTATCAGCAGGTGCTTAACGGTGAGCACCGAGCTCGCGTGTTGGGCAGTGGCCGGTCGGCGTCGGAGTCACCGGTGTCGTCGATGGGGGAGGGATCTTCCTCAGGGGTGCGGAGATCTGGTGGGCGGGCTGACGTCGGGGTGGAGCGGAATTCACGGCCGTCCTCTACGACGGCGTCCACCGCGACCCCGCCCCTCGCGGCGCGCATCGTCGCCGCGTCTACCGCCACGCCGGGTGTCGCGCTGCCGCTGTCCGATAGCGGTAAGGCGGGGTTGGTGGGTGGGGGCGGGCTCGTGAAGGCTTCGGTGCGTGCGCGGTTGGCTCGGGAGGGTCTGGAGCATCTGGTGGGGGAGATGTCCCGGCGCCCAGTCGAGGATTCTGATGAGGGTGCGGAATCTCCCGTCGGCGGGTTGGCCGCGGTGGTGCCCCCAGCGCTGACGACCCGTGATAGCGATGAGATGCTGGATCGTGCGGGTGTGGACGATCCGGGCGGTTCCGAACAGAACGACCCGCGGTCGGGGTCATCGCATCTGGCTCGCACGTCGGGGGCTTCGCCCGTAGCCGGATCCGGCAGCCCCGGCTCGACGGCGGTGGGGCCGAATTCTGTTGGGCGCGCCGGTGTTCGAGTGGGCCGGGCTGGTTACGGGGTACCTCTGGGTGATCGGGAGGGCACGGTTGAGGGCGCAGGCCTTGGCACTTCGGCGGCGGTGTCGTCATCGCCGGCACCGGGGCACGCGTGGGATGATTTCGCCGCGGGTGACGCGGTCGGGTCGCAGTTGGTGTTGGGCGCGGTGGTTAGGGAGTTGGCGCGCAACGGCGTCGTCGATGACGACGTGGCGGCACACGTCAGGTTGGGATACGCGGCGCTGTCGCCGGCGGAGAGGCGCGGTAACAGCACCGCAATAGGCCAGATGCTAGCCACGTGGATACTGACGGGGGAGCACCACGTCCGACTGCTCGGCGGTAGCAGGCCCGCTGGTGGTGACCATGGATCGGGTTTTGCGCAAGGCTCCACGGGCTCAACGGGCGATCAATCGGCGCAGTATTCGACAACTGGTCCAACGGGGTTGACAGAGCTGAGCCAGGCTGTCGGGGCCAAGATGCAGCCGAAGACAGACGGTTTGGACGATGTCATGGGGCCCGACACTTTCGGTGTGCGGCACGCACCGGCTGCTCCCGCTTTTCTCAAGGGTTACAGCTATGCGAACTTGCCCGCGCGCAAGCGTGCCGCGTTCTTCGATTTGCTCGACATGGTCCGAGCGGCGCCGCCAACAAGGGTGGCACTCAGGCCGACCAGGCTTGCCGACGGTCCGGTCAGCGAGGGCATCGAAGTCCCGCGGAACAGTTCTGCTATCGGTTCGAAGACTCAAAAGGTTCCACACCTGGCCTTCTCGATCTGGCTAGGCGGCCCCCTGCACGACGATGACGGCGCCCGGAAGGAGTTCATGGACAACGTCGCAGAGGGCAAGCGTTTGAATCCAGACTTCGGTCTCGTCGTGCTGACCGACGTGGCACGGGCGGAGTTCGACGCAGTCCGCGGCATCCCGCTGGCCCAATTACAGGGTCGCGCCGCCCAGGTGCGAAAGATGTTGGAGTGGGCCGAGCAGGCTCACATCGCCCTCGTCAACGTCGACGAGGTGTTCAACGCCGACCACATGACGGCGTTGCTCGCCGCGGTCCGTACCGAACGCGCGCGCGGCAATCCCCTCGGGTACGCCGCGGCGAGTGACATGTTGCGAGTCTCCTTCCTGCACAGGTTCGGCGGGGTGTACTCAGACGGCGACAACAAGCCCACCGGGAACATCGAGATGGCGGCACACGCTGCGGCAGACGCGAAGCCAGGTCTCGCCATCGGGGTCTGGTGGCCCGACCAACTCCACAACTCGTTGCTCGCCGCGGCGGCGGGTTCAACGGGCACAAGGGCTTACGTCGAGGTCCTGTTTGACAACTACACCCTCTCTTATTCGCACCTTCTCGTTGCCGGACGGTTCACAAGCGTGGATCCGTCCTCGTTGTCGCACGAACAGACGACGGAGATGCATCAGGCCAACATCACGACACTGCCCGAACAGGCGAGTCAATCGACGGGAGCGCATGAAATCATCAGGCGCACGGGGCCGAGTTTTCGGACTTACGATCGCATCGCCCGACGTCTGGGCCTGTCGAACCGCGCTGCGCTGCCACACATCCCACGCGGCGTCTACAAGGTGGAGACCTCGAAGAGTTGGGTTGACACCCACGGTAGCGACGAGGAGCGTCCGCGCGCCGATTTGACCACGCTGAGTGCCAACGTGATCGGTGCCGTCGTCTCGTTGCACCGGGAGACACGGGCCCGGCCCGGTGGGGTCTACCTACCCGCTGCCGCCCGAACCATCGACCAGTTGCCGCCCGGACAGCGCCAGCAGGCTTGGGAGGTTGCCCTTGAAACGTTTGGCTCCACCCTGTCGCCGGAGACCAGGGTCGACTGGATCGCGGCGAGCAACATCGACCTGCCGCTGCGCGCCGTTCAGCTTCTTGGTCGTCTGTTTCCAGACGCCAAAATCGTAGTCGCGCCGCGGGATCGTCGGGATCCGACGTTCGGGCAGGGCATCGACGTGCCGGGTCGTCGCGAGCCCGCCGGCGAGCAGGAGACCGGTGGTGTCTCCGAGCAGCGCGGCGAGTTGATCGACCTGGTGAAATTCACCGAACCGGGCTCCCGCGGTAGAGCACCGGTGGAAGACCTACGGTTCGCAACGACTGAGAGCGATCGAAGTCCGGCGTCCGACGGTGACTTTCGACTCGGCGCATCAGCTCCGACGGGCATGGCGGACGTAGAACCGCGACGGGGTCCGTTGCCTGGATCGTCCCCGAGGTTGTCTTTCTCGGTTCGGGGGTTGCCGGTCGCCTCCTCGACGTCCGAGCGGCGGGTCGTGGGGTCGGCGGGCGATGAACGGGCGGGGTTGGAGTCCGAGGGGGATGTGGTGGTCGGCGGGCAGGCGGGTGGTGGTTCGGAGTCTGTCGAGGCGGGTCTTTCGGGTCGTTCCGGCTCGGTTGGGGATTCGATTGGTGAGGTGGGGGTTGCCGACGTGCGGGAGGCGGTGGGCCCTGATCTCGGCGATCAAATCGAGGATGCGCCCCTCTCTGGTGGTGCTCGGACGGGCACCGGTGACACTGTGGGTGTAACGATCACCGCTAGCGACTCTGGGACTGCGGCCCCCACCGAGACTTCCCCTGTTCGAGCAACCACCCCGGTTGCGCACCTTCGAGTCGCTGACCGGCAAGGCGATGATGCCGGCTCCGGGCCCGGAGCCACAGTCGACTCTCCTCGAACCGGTTTCGACGTGGAGGACCTCGAGCAGGCTGGCATCGGCTCCCCGACTGACGATTCCGCGCGCCAGTCGGGCTCGGATGTCGGCGTCAGCGAGGCGGGTTCGGTGGCGGAATCGCCGAGCGGGGCCGCGCCTGACGAATCAACGCCGGTCGAACCGCCCGGTTCGTCGAGGCGCTCGGATTCGTCGTCGGGGCGGGACGTCGACTCGGTTCGCCGTTTCGACTCTGCCGGCGAGCAGGCGGGTGTGCCCGACGTTCTCGATGTCGATGCGCTGTTGACCGACTTGCGGGAACGGGCGGCCGTGGTCAGGCGAAGGCGAAGCGGCGCCGAGAACGCAACGGTCGACGATGATCGGTTGGGTTCGGATCCGTTCGGCTTCCGGGATCTGGCGCCGGCACCGGATCTGTTGCAGAACGTGCAGTTGAGTGACGTGCCGACCGGGGAGTTGGGGGGATACTTCAGAGCTCTCGACCTCGCCGCGGATGGTGTTGAGGTGCCGTCGGGTCCGGACACCATCTGGGCGGAGGAGACTCCGCGCGACGGGTGGTGGTGGCCTGAAAAAGCGCGGCCTTCCGGTCCCAGGGTTTCGCTGCCGCCTCTGCCACCGCGGTTGGAGATGCCCCAGATGGTCCACACCATCTGGTTGGGCGGGCCGGTGACCGATGGACGCCAGGTCACTGCTGAGATCCGGCGGAATGTGGAGGTGTTGAGCGGCAAGGCCCGTGACGTGGGTTTGAAGGTGGTGTTGTGGACCGACGTGACCCGCGAACAGTTCGCTCTCGGTGGTGACGACGTGGCTGAGATGCGCGCGTGGGCCCGGCGCCATGGGGTGATTCTGCTCAATCCCGACGAGGTGTTCCACAGCGGCGAGCCGATGACGCTGGCTGCGGAGTACCGGCTGGAGACGGCCAAGTTCACCGCCGCGGGGTACGGCGCAGCCAGTGACGTCCTTCGTCTGGAGATCCTGTACAGGTTCGGCGGTCTGTACACCGACGGTGACAACGAGGTGAGGAGCCTGGAGGGCGTGCGCGGACTGTTGAAGTCTCCGGCGATCGCGGTGCATCAGGGAGGTGGCCCCAATAACTCGATCATCTTGGCGGCGCGCCGGCATCCGTTCATCGGGCGGTACCTGGCACGTATAGCGGACAACTATCGCAAGCGGCAAGACGAACTGGGTCCGGACCACGGCGACGTCCCAAATTCACGCAAATGGCAAAGCCTCATATACTTCCATCCAAACCGGGCTCTAGCGAATATGTCGTTACGGCGGCGTTCGGTTCTGGAGCGCACCGGTCCTTACAATTTCGACGCGGTCGCGGCAGGTGTGGCTGGCACGGGGGCCAGAGCGGATCGAATCCCGCGGGTTCCTGGAATCGTCAACGGAACCGCGAACGCCTGGAACGATCGCGCGCCCCGGCATTACTCCTACGAGCAGATCCAGGACGTGTTGGCGCACGCGGTGAGCGGGTTGATCCGGGATCTGACGAATCGGCGGGGTGACCTCAACTTGGCCGCAATCGCCCCGCTCGTTCAGGGCTTACCCGATCAAGATGCGGGTTGGAGGGTCGTCGTCGGGTACATCCTGGGTGAGCCGGGTTTGCTTGAACAGGTGCAGACGGTGACCTATGCGTTCTTGGACGCCGGTCGCATCTCCGAGACCGAGCGTGGGCCAACCGTTCTTCACGAAATCGCCCTACCACAGGAGGTTCGGGACGTCTTCGGGTTGCCGCCTTACGGACAGGTTGAGACGGTGGCGGGAAAATGGTGGAGGGCGGCGCTGTCAGTCCAGCTGCCGGTGGTGCGGAACCCCGACTCGGGGACCGTCACGGCTGTGTGGGATGAACCGTATGCGCCCAGTGGGTCATCCGTTTCCCGTCGCAGTGACACCGACGACACGGATCGCCGCGACGTTGAGTCGGTGAACAACTCGGCTCATGCGGAGCCGTGGTCACCTAACGACGCGGTCACGAGCATCCCGACCCCCGCCACACTCGGAGACCTGCTCTTCAGCCTGCAGCGGGGTGATGAAAGCGATTCGTGGAGTTCGGATGACGAATCCGACATCGACAGCCTGCACACGCGGATCGATCCGCCGGAGACTTCCCTGACCAGCTTCGGGCGGATCGTGGCCGGCCGGCACGATCGCTTGGACGAGCACGAGCACCGGGTCCAGGGGCAACCGGGTCCGGAGCTACAGGGAGTCGCCCAAGAGAGGGTGATCTTCCGGGAGACGCCACGGGGCAGGGGCCTTCCCGACACCAACGGAGGGCCGCACGATCTCGAGTCCGATGAGGTCGCGCGACGGGTCGTCGTGATTCGAACCGAAGAAGAGGCGACCGCAACACCCGACGTTCAGATCGACGAAGCCGAACACCAGCACGACTTGTCTACCGACACCGCGCCAATCCCGATAACCGTCACCGCACAAGCCGGAAGCACGGCACGAGCGTCGGCGGACGTTGTCACAACCTTCGAGCCGCCCCCGGCGTCGACGTCGAGAGCCGACGATGGCCTCCACCGGCGTGGATCGGTCGACAGAGCATCGATCAGCACCGGACTTTCGGGCACGTCGACGACTAGGAACGCGGACCGGCAACCCTCTAGGGCCGAGGTGTCGACGTGGCGGACCGATGCGTCTGCGTCGGTGGGCGGGGTCGGCCGACGGCCGCTACCCGTTGCGCCGGCCGATGGCCCGGTGTTGGCGGCGATACCGCACACAGGTGCCAGCATCGAGGAGATCGGGGGATGGCTCGGTGAGATCAATCGCGACGCCCGCGATGCCGGGGATGGCGCTGGGCTGATCAACTGCGGCCCTGCGACATTGGCGGTTTTCCGACGGCTGGCGGGGTCGGGTGACGGTGACCGGGCGGGGCGCGAAGAACTGAGTCCTGACGAGATCGGCCTGGCCACGGGGTTGGCGTTGGTCCCCAGTACCGCTGGCGGCGTCGCCGAGTATCTGATCAGCCAGGGGCCGGGCGCACACACCGTGGCGGCGATGCGCTTCGAAGGCGGTCACGCCCACGTGCTCAACGTCGTCTACGACGGCCGCGCGGTGTACGGCGTTGACGGGCAGAAGAACACCATCGACGTGTGGCCGCCGAAATTGGATCAAGCGGACAATCGGGTGCAGGCGTGGTTCGTGGGCACCGCCTTCCACGGGGACCGATCGGTATCCACTACACCCGAGGCGTTTGATGAGACGTCAATCTCCGCGCCGGAGGAACCGGCATCGGTGCCGTATCCGGCGCGTACCGTCCTGCGAGGGCTGCCCGAACAGGATGCGACCTCGACCCAGCCGCCCCCGCAGCAACCGTCCGATGCGGGTCGGAGCGCGTCCACGGCCGTGACAGGTGGAACACCGCCGATAGAGGTGAGTTCGTCAGCCGACGACGTTGGAGCCGTGCTGGTATCCGGCGGCAGCGGTCCTGGTGCTGCGGGAGATGACGCACCGGCCCGTTCCGCGAGTGCTGCGGACAGCGATGCGGTGGGGGTGCCGGGGGGTGGGGTGCGGCCGGACGTGTCGCGTGGCGAGTCGGCGTCGAGGTCGGTGGGTGGCGGCCGGGTGCGGGGTTCGTCGGACGGTGGTGCCGGCGCGGGGCGGGACGGGTGGGAGGCGGGGGTTCGGGCCTCGGTGCGTGCGCGGTTGACGCGGGAGGGTTTGGCGCACTTGGCGGGGCGGGTGGAGCCGGCGTGGGCGGCGCTGAGTGAGCGGGAGCGGCGGGCTAACACCCGGGAGTCGGCCGACATGCTGTATTACCTGGTGGTTCACGGGCGGTCTCGTCCGGGTCTCCTCGGGGCCGGTCGTGGTGGTGGCGCGCCGGTGGCTGGGGGGCCCTCGGGGAGTGGAGGTCGGGGTGAGCGCCGCGTTGAGGAGGGCAGCGGTCCCCCCCGGTTGGCGGCTGGGCCGACGGTGGTGGCCGGGCTCACGCCCGCCGTGGCCGGGCCCGCTGAGGTCGGAGGCCCTGCGGCCGGTGAACAGGGTGAGCCGGACCGGGCGCTTCCCGACCGTCGCGATCAGCCCGCCCCGCCGGTGAGGGAGGATGGGTTCCGACCCGAGATGCTGCGCCGGGCGCGACAGGCGGCGGGCTACTCCCAGGGCCAAGTCGGAGCCCTGGTCGGGCTCAGTCATTCAGCGGTGTCCGAGTGGGAGTCCGACGCTAACCACAGAGAGCCAAGCGCGGAACAGTACGCCCGAATCCGGGCCGAGCTGAGTCGAGCGGCGGACACCCTCGCGTCTTCCGGCGGTCCCCGGGACGTACGCACCGTCCCCAGCAACGGGACGGTGATGAGGACCCGCGCTACCGGCGGTGACGTGAACGCCGGCAGGCATCGCGCGGGGCAGCGAATTCGTTTGGAGCGCGTGGAGTCGCGGGATGGCGCAGGGAGGACGGTGCAGATGGTGGAGGTGTCGTTCGAGGACGGCTCGGGTGGGAACCCGCAGAGGTGGGGTGCGTTCGCGCTGCACGACGACCACTTCGGCTACACCCTGAACGACGGCACCCACGCACTTCATGCGCGCAACGAGGTGCGTATCGCGCTTGGCACAAGCGTCAGCCAGACGAAGTTTCCCCTGCGTGGTCTGCTCGGGGGCTGGCGTGGTCGGGGTCGGGGTCGGGTGTGGGCGGTGTTCGGTACGCACAACAATCGTGTGACCGTGACGTTCATCCTGAGGGTGCGGGTCGGCGCCACGGGGGGGATCGAGAACGAGGTTGACGAGTATCGCGCGGTGCCCGAGGAGGCGCTCGGGGTGCTTCTGGGGCACGCCTTCCTCGACGAACCCTCGCCCAGCAAATGGATCGGGCCGAGGGTGAGGCCGGGGCCGGTGCCGGGCACCGGGGACGTCCGGGTGATCGACGTGGGTCGGGCGTGGCGCGAGAATCCGTATCGCAGGGGTAGGGTGCCGACGGTGCGTCGGGTGCGGCTGATCGACGCGGGTCTGGGTTCGGGCGCGGGGGGGTCGGTTCCGGGGGGTGCCGGCGCGTCGGTGGTGGCGGGTGCTGACGGGTCGGTGGGGCTGCCGGCGGTGGCCCGTGCCGTTGGCGGCGGTGTTCGGGGTGTGGTGTCGCCGCATCCGATGACGGGTGCAACGAGCGGGGATCACCGTGGGTCGGGTGATGGGCTGGAGTCCGAGTCCCCCGGGGGTGCGGGGTCTTCAGGGGTCCGACGCTCCGGGGCCGGCGTCGGAAGTGGTGAGGGAACGCGTGCAGCGGTGGCTCCGGTCGAGAGGCCCGAGGTGTTCGGCGAGGGTCCGGATCCGGTGGTGCCGGCGGGGTTGCGCAGGCTTGGTATTCGGCCGGATGGGTGGTGTCTGTTGTCGTCGGTGTTGCACAGTGCGCCGCCCAGTGTCCGGATCGCGCGTTTGGGCGGGGGCCGGACGTTCGCGGACGGGGTGCGCGAGCTGCATCGGGAGGTGGTGCGGTTCGTCGACAGTGGCGCAGCGATCCCTGCGGACGCGGTGCGTCATTACCGTGGTGTGCGGGCCGGGGCGCTTCGCACGGCTTTGAAGCCGTTCGTCGGGGATGCTCTGCGTCGCCGGCTGGAGGAGCTGGCCGGTGAGCAGTACGCCGGGTTGTGGCGTGCGCAGGTCGCGGATCCGGGGTTGACCGATGAGCAGTTGGTCAACGAATTCTTGGGCTTCCTGTACGAAAACGAGCTTCTGGTGCCGGGGGAGCGTGCCGCGCTGCGCACGGCCGTGCAGGAGTGGCCGCAACGGTGGGACAGCGCCGTGGGGGAGATGTTCGCGGGGTTGGTGGCTCATGTGTTGGGGGTGGAGGTGCGCGTGCTCGACGGGGCGTCCGGCGCCGTGCGGGCGAGGTTCGGGCCTCGGGGCGGTGAGCACGTGTGGGTGTTTTACGACGGGTACGGCCATTACGACGGCAGCACCACCGTCGGCGCGGCGGTGGTCACCGGGCCGTCGTCGGCGGTGGTGGCCGGGTCGACGCCGGCGGTGGCGAGCGACGGGGGGGTGAGGGCGCAGGGTCCGGCCGGGGTCGAGTCGTCGGTTCCAGTGTCCGGGCCCGGTTCCGGCGAGTCGGGCGGCGTTAGCGGCCGACGGCGGCGGGACCGCAGTGACGACGCGTCCGCGTCCGAGCCGGCCGCCAAGCGGTTACGGACCGTCCGGCAGCACGGGTCGGATGCATCGGGGTCGGCGGCCTCGGGTGACGAGGGTGTTGAGCGCGCTCCGGAGTCGGTGCCGGAGGTGTTGGAGGAGTCGGTGCCGGGGGCGTCGGAGGCGTTGTCGGTGGGTGGGGTGGAGCGTCCGAGCGATCGGTGGGTGGAGGGGGATCTGCTGGATCAGTCGCGTACGGCGTTCGTCAGGCATCGTGCGGTGGCGTTCAACGATGTGACCGGTCGGTGGGAGTGGGTGCCGGTCGTCGATGAGTCGGGGCGGGTGGAGTCTTTGTTGGTGCACCATCGGATGGAGCCGATCGGCGGTAACGATTCGGTGTTCCCGTTGCGTGATCCGGTTGATCCGTTGCATCGGGTGCATTCGGATTTCGCCGACGAGGCGGGGTTCGTCTCGCCGCTGGTGCGGGTGCGGGCGGTCCGTCCGCATTCGGATGCGGCGCGGCATGCGGGCATTCGGGGGCCGCGCCAGGAGCTCACCCCGGCGATGGTGGCGGCAGTACAGGGTCTGGTCGACGAGGTGCACGACGAGATGTCGACGTTGATCGCGAATTCCGGTGCCGGGGCGGGGGTCGGGCAGCGCAGTTTGTTGTCGCGTCGGACGCGGACGCGGCGGTTGACTGTCTCCGACGGTCTGCTCGATCACGAACGGATGCTGATCGGTCAGTACGGGTTGTTCGCCGGTGATGAGGTGGCCGAATCCGACCTGCACGGGGTGGAGGGTCACATTCTCGGGATCTACATGGGGGCGTGGTTGCGCACCCGCGCCGACGAAGACGCCGTGGCGACGAACCTGCCGCGTTTCGGTGATTATCTGATGGAGGCCAACTCGAGGAACAAGTATTCGGGGTTGGGCGCCACCAACGGGGTGGCCTTCGCCAATACGCCGTTGCTGCCCGACGCCACGGAGTACGACGGCGGTCGTGTCAACGCCGCGTTCATGCCGTTCACGGTGACGATGACCAGCGCGCAGGGTGTGTCGCTTGATCGCACGGTCATGGTGTTGGTCGGGTTGGCGAATCTGCGGCCGGGGGATCAGATCTGGGTCAATTACGGGTCCCAGTACCTGCGGATCTTCGCCGATCTGCACAACCGCGCGGACGAGGTGAAGAGCGAACCGGCCGATGAGTCCGCCGTGGGCGCGACCCCCTCGCCGTCGGCGTCTCGTGCACCGTGGATCCGCGGCGAGTCGGCGGCGTCGAGTGGTGGCGTTGCGGACCAGCCCGGGTGGGGGGAGCGGGTTCGGAGGTTGGTGCGTGCGCGGTTGACGGATCAGGGCTTGGCGCACTTGGCCGGGCGGGTGGAGGCGGCGTGGGCGGCGCTGAGTGAGCGGGAGCGGCGGGCCAACACCCAGGAGTTGGCCGACATGCTGTACAACCTGGTGGTTCACGGGCGGTCTCGTCCGGGTTCGTAGCGGCGACCGGGGACGTGTTGGAGCGGTTAATGGGCAGGTTGGAGTGGGGGAAGAGCGCGATCCCGCTCGTACACCAACTTGTTCAACTCGAGCGGGGAAGCACCGCCTGCAGCGATGCTCCGCGTGGTGGTGATCGGTCTGGCTCGTCGTACACCTGTCGCCTTCCCTTCGGCCTGACCCCACCGTCGCGGGAGACGGTGCGCGCGATTTCGATCACCGCGCTGGTTGTCAGCATGTCGATAGTGGCGGCGCCGCGCGCCGGTTCGGGTCCGGCGATGCGTGCACCACGCCCCAGCAGATCGCGCAGGTCGTATTCGGACAGTCGTGACGGTCGCGTGCGGATCACCGCGCCGTCGAGCACGATGTGGATGCTGCGGTCGCTGGCCCACACCGTGACCTCGCGTCGGGCCAGCGCGGCGTGAACTTGAACTGCTGATCACCCGGCAGCAGGAGCCGCGCTCGCGGCGTCAGCACCGCCTCCCATTCGACGCCGTGAACGACGTCGCCCAGCGCGTGCTCCGCGGCCGGAGCCAGGCGTTGCCTGGGACGCGGCGGGACCACGGCGTCGAGGACGTCGGGAACCAGCGGGTCGGTCACCACGGGTATCGGGGGGACCACGTCGACGGGCGCCGGGCGAAATACCGTCGCCGGCGCCATCCCCAGCGATTGATGTGGACGGCTGTGGTTGTAGCCGTGCACCCAGGCGTCGATCGCCTCCTGAGCCGCCTCGATGCTGGCGAAGGGGCCCGCCGAATCCAGGAGCTCACAACGCAACGTCTTGTGGAAGCGTTCGATCTTGCCGGTCGCTGTTGGGGAGCGGGGTTTCGTCAATCGCGTGGTGATGCCGTTCTCCCGACAGATCCGCTCGAAGAGAACCTCGGCTGGATAGGGCTTGGTGAATCGTCCGGTGAACTGTTTCCCGTTGTCGGTCAACACTTCTGACGGCACACCGTAGGCCGCCATCGCCGCGGTGAAGGCCGCGCACACCGCGCGCGCTCCGGGATCGGCGACGACGGTGGCCATCACGACGAACCGGGAGTGGTCGTCCAGAGCCGGATGCTGCGGCTGCTGCACCTGCCCCGCGCCGATTCCGATTCGGTTCACGCCGCGCTTGTAGCGCGCATGCAGGACCTGCCGCCCGAGCTGATGCGCTCGATCACCTGGGATCAGGGCACCGAGATGGCACGTCACCTCGCCACCGCCGACAAGCTCGGCGCGCCCGTCTACTTCTGCGACTCCCGCTCACCGTGGCAACGCGGTAGCAATGAGAACATCAACGGCCTCCTACGCGACTACTTCCCCAAGGGCGTAACCCTGCGGGGCCATTCATCGCAGCACCTGCTGGCCGTGGAGAACGAACTGAACAACCCCCCCGCAATGTTCTCCAAGACCGTTGTCCCGCGGACCTATTCGCCACTCTGCTAACCTCGGAATGTCCGTCGGTGTTGCGACGTTGACTAGAACCCACCCCGCGGCCGACAAGCCCGAGCCTCCGGGAAATCCATTGCGATTCACTTGACCAGCCGCACAGCCACAACCCCTTGTCCACAATCCGAACCAAGGCGTCTGATCTTGTCCCGCCTCACCGATTAGGGTATTGCACGGCCGACGTGTTGACGGGCGTTGCGTTGGCGGGCGTCCCCAACGCGGCAAGCTTCGCTCCGCTGTCCCGATAAGACTTAAAGGGACCCCCGGGAACAGTGAACTCCTTCAACGAGATCCTGTTGATTCCGATGACGTAAACCGGTGTCGGCTGGCCTCCCGAATGGGGAGCATCGAACGTGTAGCACGTTCCCGCCTGCACTGTCGCCGAGCCCGCACCGTAGTCACCGTCTGAGTTATCGTAGAACTGCAGCCTGGCCGCATAATTGCCCTGAGCGCACAATTGAACACGCCCGGCGCCGATGGCCGCGTTCGCCGTTCCTGTCGCGCTCAGTGCAACGACGGGTGCCAAAGCGATTCCTATCGCTGACACCAGACGCATGTCCGGGATAATCCTCACGCGAACATCTCCCTTCCGGCTCACACGCCATGCAGCCACGATGACCGACGACGTAGATTCGAGTATTCACGGCAGCCGCGCGGGGTGCAGCTGGCGCAGCTCACCAAGCAAGTTGGCCCAAAAGTCCCTTGGCCTGGCGAGAATTGCGAAGTCCCGTGAATGGAGGAGGACTTTAGTGAACCCCCTCAGAGAATGCAACATCGGTCCTAGGCTGCGGCGGTCTCACAACCGATCCTGTTCACCCACGCACCCATACGACCCACGAAGCAGTGTCGGAACATCGCGTTCCGTCGAAGTGAGCATCATCGATCATCGAGTTCTGCAACGTGTTTGGGTGCGCAACGCAACCCTCCGCACGGTACCCTCGAGGCAGTTGGCGGTTCAGCAGCAGGCGGATCAGCCCGTCCCGTGCACATGGATGCGAGGTGCCGGCGGCAAGCGTGTCCGCCTTCGCGCGATCTCTTAATGCCGAAGCCGGCGTATATGTCGTTCGGGCCGCCCAAAATGCACTCCTTGCCATTCGGCCCGCCTATGTCACGGCACCACAAGCTGCAGGGACCGGTCGCTGCTCCGAAGCTCGTATCAATATTGACATCGGGACAACACGGTGTCGCCAATGGGCATTGGGGCTCGCCTAGAAATCTGCCGCCGTAATGATGCACTGGCCCAACGACTTCTGGCGTGTGTCGTGGATGCAAAGGTCGCGAGATGACCGAGACCGTCGTGGCTGGGGAATCGTCACAGATCCCCGACGATGAGGCCGCTGCGGGGGCAGTCGACGTCCCGTGTGTGCGCGAGGACGCGCGGGCTCGGAAGCCGCTGCGCCAGGCCGCGACGCGGGGGCGTGCGACGATCACGACCCGGCCGGGCATGGAAGTGCCCGCTACCGCAACGAAACCCGGTCCAAGACCGTCCTGACCGAATTCCTGGGGCCGCATCGACATCGACGTGCCACCCGACCGTGCGGGTACCCTGGAGCCACACATCGTCGGGAAGGTGTCAACGCCGTCAGACCGACGTCGGCGAAGTGATCCCGTCGCTGTACACCCGCGGGATGACCACCGGCCTCCGTGCACTACTGCGCGTCCGCCAAGACCGCGGCGGGGTGCCGCGGGGTCAACAGCGGGAGGCCATAAGGGGAACGAATGGCCCACATGACCGGTGTGTGCCTGCATCGGCAATGGTCGTCGTACGTTGGACGGGAAGACGACAGAGCTTCTCATCGGCCCGAGCCGATCTCTGCGTTCCCTGCGGGAAGCCTCGCCCGGCCGAAGGAGCGTCATGCAATCCCACTACGACTACGTGGTCATCGGTGGTGGAACGGGCGGCTCGGTGGTGGCGAGCCGACTCTCCGAAGGCGACGCCACCGTGCTGCTGCTGGAAGCCGGTCCCGAGACGGCACCCGCCACCGTATCGGACGTCGACGCCTTCCCGGCTGAAGTACTTGGTAGCGGACTGGATTGGGCCCGAACGACGGCACCGCAACCGGGCACTGCGGGAGCGGTGCACGTCTGGTCGAGCGGCAAGGTGCTCGGTGGTTCCAGTGCGACCAACGCGATGGCCCACATCCGCGGGCATCCCGCGAGCTACGATCGCTGGGCCGAGCACGGAGCGGTCGGCTGGAACTACGACGACATGTTGCCGTACTTCAAACGCAGCGAGACCGCTGCCGGAAGGGACCCCGCGCTTCGCGGTACTGCCGGCCCGCTCGCCGTGACGCAGGTGAGTCCGGATGGGTTGGGAGCCGAAGCCTTTCGCCAGGCGATTCTTCAGGCGGGATATCCGGCCACCGGCGACGTGAATGGCCTCCAGCAAGAGGGCGTATTCGCCTTCGACATGAACATCGTCGACGGCCGCCGCCAGACTACGGCTGACGCATACCTCGGCCCGGTGAGGGGTCGCGACAACCTCGACGTCATCGGGGGAGCAACGGTCCGCAGGTTGCGAGTCGACGCAGGTCGTTGCGTAGCAGTTGAATTCACCAAGGGTGGTTCATTACACAGCGTCGGTGTCGATGGCGAGGCGGTGGTCGCCGCGGGATCCGTCGGGGTCACCTCACTTGTTGATGCTGTCGGGAATCGGGCCGGCGGCTCACCTGCGCGAGGTCGGCGTCGACGTGGTGCTCGACCTACCGGGTGTTGGTCGGAATCTGCAGGATCACATTCAAAGTAGGTTGGTCTACTCAGCACGGCAGCCGATGCGTTCTGCCAGCAACGGGTTGTGCCGAAACGGTGCGATGCTGCGCACCGGGAGGTTCGATAGCGCCGCCCCGGACGTCTACCTGATGATGTTCGACATGCCCGCCCCGCCCGCAACGATTGGTGTGGATTTCGCCGTCCCGCTGCCCGTTACCGGCTACACGATCGCGTTCGCGCACCAGGCGCCGCCCGCCAGTCGCGGTTCGATCACGTTGGCGAGCGCGGACCCCGACGCGCCTGCAGTGATCGACCCCCGCTACTACGCGGAGGACGACGATCTGAAGGCCATGCTCGCTTACCTCGACGTTGCTCGGTCCGTCGGCGAGGCCGACGCACTGAGTCCGTGGCGCGAGTGCGAGGTGTGGCCGGGTCGGCACGTGGACGCCAACGGATTGCGCGACTACCTCCGGCGATCCTCCGGGACTTCGTATCATCCGGTGGGTACCTGCCGCATGGGCAGCGGGTCCCTGGCGGTGGTGGGCAGCGACCTCCGCGTCCACGGCATCGACGGCTTGCGTATCGCCGACGCCTCTGTCATGCCGGAGATCATCAGTGCGAACACGAATGCCACGGTGGTCGCGAGCGCCGAGCGCGCATCGGAGTGGATCATCGGCCGATCGAATGAACCCGATCATCGGCCTTTCCGGCAGCCGGTCCGGTGATCCACGCTGGACCTCGCCGGGCCGTGGCCCGCTATGGCGTTGCCGCCGAGACGTGTTCAGGACCCGTCTGGACCCAACGCGGCTCGCCGCCGTCTCGCACGATGCGACCGCCCCGGTTGCCGGGAGACGCGCACCCCATCCGATCGCGCCGGTGACCTCCAGATCCCGCGCCAAACGAATCCGTGCGCGTACCGCCTTGGTCGGGTCCTCGTCGGCGTGGTCGGTCCAGCCCACTTCCACGAGCAGGGCGGGGTGGTGTGCGGTATCCCCGAGAAGGAGGACCGGGCCCTGGTTGGTGTGGACCTCCACGATGCAGTTTCCGGCCGAATGCCCGGCGAACAGTCTCAAGTCGACACCGTCGACGATCGTGGTGCGGTCGAGCGACGTGAGATCGAGTAAGTCGGACACCGCGAAGATGTGCTTGCGAACCCCCGCCCAAGCGGGACTTTCCTCGTTGACGTGATCGAGTCCGGTGAAGTCGTTGCGGTGAAACACATGTCGCGGCTCTCTCGAATACCGGCTGGCCGCCGGGCGAGCGAGCCGAGCAGTCGAGCGCTGTGGTGGTGTCGGATCGAGTCGTCGTTCAAATCGTCGAGCACATCGGCTACGCCGGGACCGATTCCGCTGTCGATCAGGATGTTTCGGCTGCCGGAGCGGACCAGGTACCCACCCATCGGCAGAATCCAGCCGCGGTCACCGACCACGGTGGCGAGGTCGACTAGTTGTGATGTCCAGGGACGTTGTCCTGATTTGTATCGGTGAGCCTGTGTGACAGGGAAGGCCTCCGGTTGTGAAGTGGAGCTGTCTAGAAACCGCTTCACCAACCAGGAGGCCTTCGTGTCCCACGCTAATGCTGCATTGACCCCGCGCGCTCGATTGAGGCTTGCTCGGCTCGTCGTTGAGACCGGCTGGACCTACGCCGCCGCGGCCAAGTTGTTCATGGTCGCTCCGCGAACCGCCAAGAAGTGGGCCGACCGGTACCGGGCCGAGGGCCCGGCCGGGATGGTCGATCGCAGCTCGCGCCCGCACGTCAGTCCGACCAAGACTGCGCCTCTAGTCATGCGGCGGATCGTGGACATGCGATGGCGACAGCGGTTGGGACCGGTGCAGATCGGCGGACGGCTCGGAGTGCCGGCCTCGACTGTGCACGCGGTGTTGACTCGGTGCCGGGTCAACCGACTGTCCTACATCGACCGCGTCACCGGGGAACCGCTGCGCCGCTATGAACACCCTCATCCCGGATCGCTCGTCCACGTCGACGTCACCAAGTTCGCCAACATCCCCGACGGCGGCGGCCACAGGTTCGTGGGCAGACAACAAAGCAAACGCAACGCCATCGCTACCGGCCACCGCACCGGCGAGCGTGGCGGCCAATCAACGCACTATCGCCCCAGGATCGGAATAGCGTTCGTGCACACTGTGATTGACGACTATTCACGGATCGCCTATGCCGAAGTCCAGTTCGACGAGAAAGCCGCCACCGCGATCGCCGTACTGCAACGCGCCGTGATGTGGTTTGCCGCTCGCGGCGTCACCGTGGAGCGGGTCCTATCCGATAACGGATCGGCCTATCGCTCTTACGCCTGGCGCGACGCCTGCACCGAACTGCACATCACCCCAAAGCGAACCCGTCCCTACAGACCGCAAACCAACGGCAAGATCGAACGATTCCACCGAACCCTGGCCGACGGCTGGGCCTACGCCCGACTCTACGAATCCACCGAACAACGCAACACCGCGCTACCAGGCTGGCTGCACTTCTACAATCACCACCGAGCCCACTCCGCCCTCGGAGGCCGCCCACCGGTCACCCGGCTGACCAACCTCCCTGGACATCACAACTAGTCGTCGGGGGCGGATGGCAGCAGGGTCAGTAGTGCTCGTGCATCCGTCCCGAGCTCGGCGTCATCCAGATAGTCCAGTCGGTTGATCGCCATGTGGGCTCCTCGTCTCGTCGTGCCGCGACTCCCACCGCGTCCACGTATCCAGTCGTTGTTCGTATTCCGATCGCACGAAGTCGAACATGGTCGGCCCGAGTAGAACCCGCAGCGGCGGTTCGGCGGCGTCGACCACCTCGAGGATCACGGCTGTCGTGGTCGCCGGATCACCCTGTGCGCCCATGAAGTCACCCAGTGCTCGTTCCGCTTCTCGATGGGTGGCCACGTACTCGGGCATCTCCGCCGCGAGGGTGACCGACTGGTTGAAGCCGGTGGCGTACGGGCCGGGTTCCACCAGCGTGACGGAGATGCCTTGCGGGCCGACCTCTTGCGCCAGGGCTTCCGAAACGGCTTCCAACGCGTGCTTCGAGGCGCTGTAGAGACCGAAACGGGCGGCAGTGACCAGTCCCGCACCCGAGGACACCTGGATGAAGTGGCCGCTGCGCTGAGCCCGCAGATAGGGCAGGGCGGCTCGCGTGACCCACAGTGCGCCGAAGAAGTTGACCTCCATCTGTTCGCGCACCTGGGTGGACGACGGTTCCTCGACGAAACCGTAGAGCCCGTATCCGGCGTTGTTCACCACGACGTCGAGCTGGCCGAAGTGCTCGTGCGCCGCACGGACGGCGGCCGAGGCGGCCGACTCGTCGGTGACGTCGAGAACCAGTGGAAGGAGGCTGTCGTGGTAGTCGACGCTCAACTCGCGCAACGTCGTAAGGTCCCTGGCGGTGGCGGCCACCCGGTCGCCCCGCCGGAGAGCGGCCAGCGTCCACTCCCAGCCGAAACCCCGAGAGGCCCCCGTGATGAACCAGACTTTCGACATGTCGCCCTTCTGATCGGATTGGACAGATGTGCGTTCGGTGGTCGACGGTCGACGTGGCGCGCTGTCGACTGCACCGAAGCTCGAGGGTAGAGACAGTCGCACGGTGCTGAGCGAGGTCGGACGCATCGCAGCCATCGACGCCGCGAATCGCGTTGTTTCGCAGGTCTTCCCGCCGCCTCCTCGTCTTGAGACCGGGTGACTGGGGGTCCCCCGACGACGGATGCCGCCCCTGGTCGATGTCGGGCGATGGCACCGGTGACAGTGCGCCATGAACTGCGCGAGGGGCTGTCGGGCAGCGAGCCTCGTCAGAATGGCTGTATGCGGCGCAGGCAACCGGCCACGCCCGGACGCTGCGAGTTGAACGAGGGGCACACCGATGACGACATCTCACTTAGGGGTTGGTGATCGATTCCCCACCTACACCGTCACCGTGGTGAACAGCGGTGACCTAAGCAATGCCGATGTGCAGGATCCGTACAGCCACTTCGCCACTGCGCGAAGCAGCGATCATCAACGACGATGGCGTGTCATCTTCTTCTGGACCAGAGACGCCGATCCGCTCAGCCGCGCGGAGATCACCGCCTTCGGGACGCGGCACGACGAGTTCAACCGCCGGCAGGTGTTCGTGCTCGGTGTGTCCGTCGACACCAAGTACAGGCACTTCCACTGGCGTTTCCATCACCACCATCTCAAGAAGTTGCCGTTTCCCATCGCCAGCGACTTCAACCACGCCTTAACGGCCGACGCGGGCCTGCTCAACGACTACGGCGTCGCGGAGCGAACCACCTTCATCGTCGATCCGGGCAACGTCATCCGTCACGTCTCGGCTGTGTCGAGTTCCGCGGTCACGCACGTCGACGAGATACTGGGTGCGCTCGACGAACTCATGGCCGGAACCGTGGGCGACGGCCCTGCCGATTCGTCACCGCGTGACAACGCATGGGCCGCAGGGTGTCCGAGCGTCCAGAGGCCGTCCAGGTGCTGTGCGAGGTGGCGACGTACCGCGCGGGGTGAGGTTCCCAGTTCGGCGTCGAGCGCACCGAAGGCCGGGCGGTCATTCCAGCCAGTTCTGGTGACCGGCCAGTTCCATCAGTGCCGCTCGGACGGCGACGATCTGAGGCGCATTCAGGGGCGGCGTCACGGTCAAGAGCAGCTCGGTGACGACATGCTCGAACTCCGTCGCCGATAACACTTCGACGTAGTCACCCGGTGACGACTCACCGCCGTCGGACTCCATCTGCCCTCCGGTTTGATTCACCGACGCACCGCCGCGGGGGCGTACCGACGTCGCGAACTGTCCGCGCTCGCCATCCTCGACATCGAAGGACACCCGTGCGCCGGGCCGTGCCGAGGACTTCTCCATCTCGAGATCGTTCGCATGCAGGAACACGTCGTCGCCGCCGCTGTCGGGGGTGATGAAACCGTAACCCCGAACCGTGTCGAATCGAACGATTCTGCCAGTCAATCGCATAACCACACCTTCACCCGAAGCAAACACCAGCACTGTAACAATCTCCGGATCCAGAGGACATGGCCGCCCGACCCGCGGAGGCGTCACCTCACGTGGTGCCGCCTACGGTGCCCGTCCACATCGACGACCGTCATGTCGAGCTTTCGAGGGATGAATCCGGTCGTCCGTACGCTACTCGTTGTGCGGATGATCGCATGTGCATCTCCCGCGGGGACGTCGAGATCCGTTCTGATCACCGGTGTTCGGCCAGTTCGACCAGCTGGAGTCCGGTCAGCGGACACGGATGCGAGATGCTGAAGACGACTGCGTGAAAGGGGATTCGGGTGAGGGACGTTGTCGAGCTCGTCGGAGTGCTGGATCCGGCGTGGCCCTGGCTGGTGGCGGATCTGGACTCCAGCTTCGCCGACTACGCCATCCTGCCGCCCGAGCCGCAGAGCTGCGAGGCGGCCCTGCATCAGCTGCAGGTGACCGCCCGGTCGCCGCTGGGGGCCGTCGTGTTGAACACCGCCGGTGTGCTCGTGCACGGAGGCTGGCTGCGGATGTACGGCGGGTCCGGTGGTGGATCCACGGGAATGCCGAGTATCGGCGAGGTCAACGGATTTCCGGCCGACCCCGTCCCCGGCTGGCAGCCGGCGGCTGGCCTGATCATCGCCCACGACGTGCTCGGTGGCGTCTTCGCGCTCAACGGGGCCCATCCCCAGCAGCACGGCAGGCCGGGGGTGCCGGGCAGCGTCGTACACTTCTCTGCCGCCACCCTCACCTGGGAGGACCTGGACATGGGCCACACGGAATGGCTGAGCTGGGTCGTGGAGGACGCCACGAGCCACTATCGCGATCTGCTGTGGCCGACCTGGCGCGCTGAGTGTGCCGCGCTCGGCCTACGAGAGGGAATCTCGGTGTACCCGTCTCCCTGGTCGGATGAGGCCCAGCAGGACATGGCAGCCACCACCCGTGGTGCGGTACCGCTCGAACAGATCCTCGACATGCACGCTGCGTCCTGCCTGCAACTCGTCCTCGACGATCCCGGCGCCCTCGGCTTCAACAGAGGGTGACGACGTCGCCAGACCGTTCCGCGCGTTGATGTGGCACAAGAATCGGTATGGTTCAGGGTCGAAGCTCCGCGGCCCACACCTCGTCGACGAACGATTCCAGGAGGCGGACGCACCGCCTGCTCTGCGCAGCGGGTTCATCGGTGGTGGCGAGGTAGTCGGACAGGACAGCGGCCTGTTTGGCCGCAGACCACATACCCTCTCCACGAAGGGGGTTGAGGCTGGCAAGCGAGTCGCCGATGAAGAGCAGTCCGGTGGGGAGGTCGTCGGGATGCGTCACCGGTCGCCGGTGACTCGCGCGGTGGTAGAACGTGGCCGCCTGGCCCACGGGATCACCGATCATCGCTGCGCCGAACACTTCCGGTGAGGTCGCGGCGATGTCCCTGACGTCGTCGCGCGTGGTGGCGTGCCGGTTTTGCCCGTACGTCATCGTGACGACCTGCCATCGGTTGCCTTCGATCGCGTAGAGGGCGATACCGGCTGGAGCCGTCTCGGTGCCAGCTGTTTGCGATGCGCTGAACTGGTTGAGCGCGCACGTTATTCGTGGTTCGCGCGGTTCAGCGGGACGGGTGAACAGTGTGGTGGTGTAGCCGAGGCCGACCGGGACGCGCTGGCTGATCGGGACCCGGAATCCGTCGTACTCAAGCCGTCTCGTCATCCTGCTGGCGCGGCCCATGGCGTCGACCGCCAGGTCGACCTCGAGAGTGCTCTCGCCGCCGCTTCCGACTCGGTAGTTGATCGCGTTGACGGCTCCGTTTCGATATCCGAGGCCGGTGGCCCTGGCCGCCAGCACGTCGACATTCGGCAGCGCCGTCACGCGTCGGCGGATCTCGTGCTCAAGCAAGGGTCGACTCGCCATGAGCATGGTGGCGTCGGGGAACTCGACGGGCACGCCGTCGAGGAACAGTCGATGCTGTCCAGGGCCCGCCAGGGCGGCACCGTGGGCCCGGGCGTCGCGCGTGAATCCGGGAAACCAGCCTTCGAGGAGGGTCAGCCCGTCCGGTTGCAGGAAGTGCCCGTGCCTGCTCTGCGGGACGGTGGCGCGTGCGAATGGCCCCGTGGGCGTGTCGGGTTCGAGGATCACCACCCGTTGCGCGTGGTCGGCCAGGACGCGTGCCGCCAACAGTCCGGCGAAGCTTCCGCCGAGCACGGCGGCCACCCGGAACGGGCCGGGTGCGGGCTGTCGGCGTGGCCGGTTATCGAGTTGGTGAAGCGGGTTCTCGGGCATCGCACACCTCGCAGACGAGTCATCGTCGACGCCGGTGCTGGCGGGTAGGGCGTGACGAGAATTACGGACGGTCAACGCGCACGGTGCATCGCGTCCCTCGACGCGACCCCCGCTGCAACCCGTTATGCCAGACGGTGAGACAACTCGACGATCGACGAGTTGATGCCGCACATGAATGAAAGACGAACCGTCCCGGCACTCTTCGGATCGGTATGGGCCTGTCGAACTCCGAGTACCATCGTCTGATGACAGTCGAGATGCCCGCGCGGTGGGAGGTCACCGACGACGTCGGCGTGTTCACCGACATGCTGCGCAACTGCTATCTGCCCTTCGCGACGACCGGATTGAGCGGTGGTCTCGAGGTCTTCTCGGCGACGGTGCGGGAACAGCCCCTCGGCCAACTGCGTCTGATCGACGGGCACATGGCTCCGCACGGCGGCGTGCGCAGGCGTCGGCAGGTCAGCTCGACGTCGCGAGACGTGGTCGGGTTGCAGTACGTCTTGGCGGGCCGCGAAGTCGTCTACCGCGACGGCGACCTGCTTTCGCTCGGCCCCGGTGAGTTCATGGTCTGGGACACCGACGTCACTGGCGGCTACGAGATCGTCGAGGCCGTCCGCAAGAGGACCTTGATCCTGCCGCGCGGCCTGGCGGACGCGCTGCTGCCCCGATTTCACGATCCAGCCACCATCCGGGTGATCCGCGGCAGCCAGGCCGCTTCGCTGCACACCCTCTTCGACGTGCTTGCCGTGTTGAGCGACAAGCTGTCCTCGATGACTCCGCAGGCGACCGAGAGGGCGGCACAGTTGGTGATTCAAATGCTCGCCGATCTGGGCGGCGGGGCGGGCCAACGGGCCGGGGGTCGACGTGGTGCTACGGCGCTGTGCGAGAAGGTGCTGGCCTATGTGGAGGACAACCTGGCCGACCCGGCACTGAAACCGGCGACGGTAGCCGCGGCCCACTACGTGTCGATCCGCACTCTGTATGACGCACTGCAACCCATCGAGGTTCCATTGGCCACGCACATCCGGGCTCGTCGCCTGGCGCGCTGCTACACCGACCTGGTGACGACCGACGACCCGGTCGGTGACATCGCCGCACGATGGGGATTCACGAGCATGGCGCACTTCAGTCGCGCGTTCAGCAAGCAGTACGGGGTCGCGCCGAGTCGCAGCCGCGGAGCCGCGTAAACACCACGCGCAGATCGGCAACCGAAGCGCACAACTGGTCAACCGCCGCAGTTCAGCCTCGCCCTAATCTGAATCCGGTGGGTCACGTCGACCCGCACGCATGCGCTCGCGCGCTGCGGCACAACCCGATTCGAAGATGAGGCAAGTCCAACATGTCAGTCGCCGAAGTACGAACCGATCTGGTCCTCGTTCACACCGCGCAAACCGCCACGATTCACGCATCGATCGACCGGGTGGACGTCGCCGACTGGTTGTTGAACCTCCCCGACGCGGAATACCGGCGTTGCGCGCCACCCGACCACATCGCGGCGGGGTCGACGACCACCGATGATGGGCGACCGATGTCGATCAACGTCGAGCAGGTCGGCGGCGGACTCGTGGTCCAGCACTACGTCGCCGAAGTGCACGAGCCCCACCACTGTCACATGGTATCGATCAGCGACCTCCAAACGCCGTTGGGTTGGACCACGATTCAAGTGATATGGGACCTCACGATCACCGCGCGAGACGATGAATCCTGCGAGCTGACCAACCTGGTGATCAGCCATCCCACCGGCGCATTTCTCGACGCGTTGCAAGCAGCCGGCCAGCAGTTCGAGGAGACGGCGCAGGGCCTGCAGCACGCCGTCGCAGAGCACAACCAACTCGAGACGCCGTTGTTCGCGGCGAGCATCGAACGCAAGGCGCAGGCGGCGATTTCGGACTAGGTGCGGTCTCCGCGCCCATTCGATCAACGACGCGAGGGGATTTGGATCCGTTGCCTGTTATGAGTATTTACGACTTCATCATCATCGGCGGGGGTAGCGCGGGCTGCGTGCTGGCAAACCGGCTCAGCGCCGACGAGTCTGCGCGGGTGCTCCTGCTCGAGGCCGGCGGCGAGGACTCGGCGCCGGAGGTGCACATCCCGGCATTGTTCGGAACGATGTTCGGCACGAACGTGGACTGGGCTTACCGAACCGTCGTACAAGCCGGCACGGGCCGCCGGATCGCAGTCCCGCGGGGCCGCATGCTCGGTGGATCGTCCTCGCTGAACGCGATGATCTACGCCCGCGGCAACCCCGCGGACTACGACGCCTGGGAGACCGGGCACGGAGCCGCCGGCTGGGGTCATCGCGACGTGTTGCCCTATTTCCGCCGCTCCGAACACAACTCCCGGCTGGGTCCGCCGTGGCACGGGGCCGACGGGCCCTTGCACGTGCAGGATCCCGTGTACGTGCACGAACTCAACGAACACTGGGTGGAATCCGCGCAGGCGTAGGGGTTGCCTCGCAACGACGACTTCAACGGGCCGCGCCAGATCGGCGTCGGCCCCTTCCAGCTCACGCAGGATCGGGGCAGAAGGCATTCGGCGGCCGATGCCTACCTACGCCCGGTGCTGCACCGCACGAATCTCACCGTTCACACGGGCGCGCTGGCCCACCGGGTCGTCCTCCAGGGAGGGCGTGCAGTAGGGGTGCGCTACGAACTCGCCGGCCGTCAGATCACCGCCTGCGCCGACGTGGAGGTCGTGCTCAGCGCGGGGTCGATCAATTCGCCCCAGCTGCTGATGCTCTCGGGGATCGGACCGGCCGACCATCTTCGCGCACACGATGTCGAGGTCGCCGTCGACCTTCCCGGCGTGGGCGCCAACCTGCAGGACCACCCGACGCTGCCAATCATCTGGAGTACGCGCGATTCCACCGACGTATTGGCGCTGATCCAGACGCACGGCGCGCGTGAGGGGTTTCGTGTCGGTCAGCCCGGTCCGCTGAACTCGGTGCTGTGTGACGTCGGGGCGTTCTTCTCCACCACTTCGGAGACGACGCTGCCGAACATCGAAGTTCATGCCGGTCCCACGGCCTTCGCCGACGGACTGCCGATGCCCGCGACGCCGTCGTTCACCGGGACCGTTTCGCTGCTCGACCCGGCTAGCCGAGGAACGATACGTTTGGCGTCAACGGATCCCACGCAGGCTCCGCGGATCGATCTCGGCATGTTCGCAGAGGAAAGCGATTTCGCGTCGTTGCTCGCCGGAGCGCGGGCGTTCATCGAGATGTGCACCGCCGGCCCGCTGAGCGCGTACTTGAGCGCACGGTTCTTCCCGACCGCGGCCTGCGCGGAGAGCCCCGAATTCGCTGCAGCGGCCCGAGCCCACACCCAGACGATGTACCACCCCGTCGGCACCTGTGCGATGGGGATCGGCGATAACGCCGTCGTGGACCCCGAGCTGCGGGTGTACGGCGTCGACGGATTGCGCGTGGTGGATGCGGCGGTGATGCCGGTCATCGTGCGCGGCAACACGAATGCGCCCACCATGATGATCGCCGAGAAGGCCGCCGATCTGGTTCGCGATGCGTTGTGATCGCCGAGCTCACTGTAGGACGGAACTGCGAGCTCGGTGCGTTGGATTCAGGTAGGACGACTTCGCATCTACACGAGGGACGGTCATGATGAGTACTGCATCCGAGTCGTCGCGCCGCTGGTTCGTCACCGGCGCCACCAGCGGTATCGGGAGGGCGATCGCCGAACACGCCCTGCGGGAGGGCGATCGGGTCGTCGCCGCGGTCCGGCGGCCCGACGCCCTGGCGGGGCTGGTCGCCCGATTCGGTGCTGCGGTCGAGTTGGAGAAGTTGGACGTCGGTGACACCGTGGCGGCGTCTGCGGTCGTCGACCGGGTGGTGGGACGAGGCGGGGTAGACGTCGTGGTGAACTGTGCCGGATTCAGCATCGTCGGTGCGGCTGAGGAGTTGAGTGAGCACCACGTTCGAGCGCAGCTCGACGCGATGCTGTACGGGCCGATTGCGATCACCCGTGCATTCCTCGAATCACTGCGTACACGACGCGGCGGTCACGTCATCCAGATGTCGAGCATGGGGGGACAGGTGACGTACCCGGCCAATTCGATCTATCACGCCGCAAAGTGGGGGCTCGAGGGCTTCACCGAATCGGTCGCTCAGGAAACCCGCGAGTTCGGGGTGAGATTCACCATCGTCGAGCCGGGCGGCGTTCGTACGGGCTTTGCGGCCGCGACCAAGTACGCCGCCGAGATGCCCGCTTATCAGGATGGAGCGGTAGGGCGATTCCGTGACTTCATCCGGACTGCCGGTGACGACGTGTTCTCCGGTGATCCCGCCAAACTCGCCGCGGTCGTGGCCGAGGTGGTCGCCATGGATGATCCGCCGCTGCGCCTCGTAGTGGGTTCCGACGCGTATAGGGCCGTCGATGCGGTGCTCCGCGATCGTCTCGATCGGTTACGCGAGCAGGAGCGGATCAGCCACCCGATCTGATTCACCCAGTATTCGCATGACGGATGACAAGGTGTTTCGACATCCATGACGTCCGCTCGATGGGCACGGTTCCAGTGGTTGGAGTGGTGATGGACCGCTACACAATCCGCTAATTACATTGGCTCGCAATATCGTTGGATTTCGCCTTCGAGCGGCCAGGCGACAGACTGGTCTCATGACAACGAACGACTACTTCGATACGCACCTATGGCACCCTGAAACCGGTTCGTTTCAACGGGATCGGACATACGCTGCCGCTCGGAGACACGCCTCGCCGCGCGCGAGGTGTTGGCGGCTCTCCGTCGGCGACTTTCATCGACGCTGCGCTTTGGCGGCCGTCGGGCACGAGTGAAGTCCACTCGACCCACTAGGCCCACCCGCCGCGACGATTTCCTCGAGCGCGCTGCCATGTCGCGCGAGGCGCACCGGCTATGAGGGGTCTAACCCCTGCGGCTGGCGCGTTCGTGGAGTCCCCCGGAAAGCGCGCACCCTCAGGAGATCTATACTGTACGCGTGCATGATCCGCCGAAAAGTGCTCTCTGGCAACAGTCTTGGCTCGCTGCGAAGCGCATGACCGGACAGTATCTGCCACCGGTGCTGCCGGCGGTGGCACTGATCACGATGCCGTTCCTGCCCTTCGTCAACACGCCGGGTTTGTGGCTCGGACTGCCGAGAATGATGGTCTGGGCCGCGGCATGGTCTCTTGCGTTGGTCCCGGCGCTGCGATGGTCGCAGCGTCTGATGGAGCGCGCTGAGCCGGACAGTCGCCGATGATTCCGACGGCCACGATCGTCGGCATACTCGCCCTCGCCGCGATCGGCGTCGCCGCGCGACGTGGCACCAGGGGTTCGAACATGGCCGAATGGGCAGTGGGTGGTCGCCGACTCGGCGCCGTGGCGATCTGGTTCCTCCAGGCTGGAGAACTGTTCACGACGTTCGCGTTTCTCGGACTGGCTGGCTTGGCGTTCACCGGCGGCGTTGCGGGCCTCTACGCGGTGGTCTACGGAACCGTGGGCAATGTCGTTCTGTTCTTCCTGTGCGGGCGCCTGTGGACGTTGGGTCGTGAGCGCGGTTACCTGACCCAGGGCGACTTCCTCGAGGACAGGTTCACCAGCCGCGCACTCGGGACGACGTCCGCGGTGCTCGGCGTGCTGTTCGTAATGCCCTATCTGCAACTGCAGATCACCGGCTTGGGGCTCGTCGTGGCACTCGCGACGGGGGATTCGCACGCGGGTTCCGTCAGTATGATCCTCGGCACCGTGCTCGTGGTGGCGTTCGTTCTCGCCGCGGGTATTCGGGGTGTTGCAGCGACGTCGTACGCGAAGGACACCGCGATGGTGTTCGCCCTGGTCCTGCTAGTGGTGGCGGTACCGGCCCACTTCGCCGGGGGCGTCTCGGGTATCTTCCACTCGCTCAACGCGTTACATCCCGACAGGCTCTCGATCCATGCCGGTCCCAACGATCGCACCTGGTTCATCACCAGCGTGTTGGTGAGCGCGATCGGCGGTGCGTGCATGACGCTGCCGCACGCGTGGCCCGCGGTGCTGTCGGCCCGCGACCCGAAGGCCCTGCGCCGCAACTTCTCCTACATCCCGCTGTACTCACTTTGCCTGCTGCTGCCGATGATCGTCGGGTTCGCGGCGATTCTCCGGCTGGCACCCACCAGCGACTCCAACGGCGCTCTCCTCACTCTCAGCAGGCAGGTGCTGCCCGACTGGATGACCGGTGTGGTCGTCGTGGCGGCAACTGCGACGGCGATGGTCCCGACTGCCGGGATCTTGATCGCCATCTCGACGCTGACCGCTCGCAACATCATTCGGGTTCGCGGAGAAAGAGCGCAGCTGCGGACGAACTACGCCGTGGTGGTGGCGGCGTGCGCGCTGGCACTGGGCCTCGGCTCGGCACGGCCGGATCTGCTGGCCAATCTGTTGTTGTTGACGTACTCGGGTCTGGTGCAGCTGGCGCCTGCGAACATGATCGGCCTGACGAGAGTACGGCTGCGGGTCGGTAGCATCCCCGTCCTGTGGGGTCTGGCGGTCGGCGAGATCGTGGTGGTGTGGTTCACCTTCGTCGACACCGCCGTCCTGGGGACGTTCAACGTGGGTTTGATCGGCCTTCTGGCGAATCTCGCCGTCACGAGCCTCGCCACCCTGATACGGAGGAACCCGACCTCACCGAGCGAACGTCGAGAGTCGGTCGCGGATCCGCGCTAAGCGGCGCTGTCTCCGTTCGCTTGTGGCACGTCCGCGGCGTTTCCAGTCGTCAGGACGGGCTAGTACTTGAGTTGGCCCCGGTCGACGGCGATCTGGCTGCCCGACAACGTGGCCGATCCGTCACCGGCCAGCCACGTGACGACGTCGGATACTTCGTCGGGTGCCATGAACGCGAGCCGCATCGGGTCGGTCATGTTCCTGGGTTGCAGGGGCATCGGCGACAGGCTGTGCAGGTAACTCGGATGCCGAGCGAGGATGTCCGACATCCCCTCGAGTCCGGTCATCGGGGTTTCGACGGCGTACGGATGAATCGAGTTCACCCGGATGCCGTATTCACCGACTTCGAGTGCCAGTGCGTTGGTCAATCCCACCAGGCCGTGCTTGGAAGCCGAGTAGTGACCGTTGCCTGCAGTGGCCTCGATACCGGTCGCCGAACTCACGATGACGATCGAGCCACCGTTGCCCGCCTCGATCATCGCGGGCAGCACGGCACGGATGGTGCGCCAGGTTCCACTCAGGTTCACCTCGATGACGGTGTCCCACTGCTCCTCGGACATCTCCCACAGCCGATTCCAGCTCAACACCCCGGCATTGGCGACCAGGATGTCGAGGCGCCCGAACTGTGCGACCCCGTCGGCCACCACGTGTTGCAGGGCCGCGAGGTCGCGAACGTCGACTTCGCGTGCCAGCACGTCGCGGCCACTCGCCTTGACTCCCCGTGCCGTCTCGGCGAGATCATCCGAACTCGCGGCGGGATAAGTGATGGTCGGCGAAACCGCACCGCACAAGTCGATCGCGATCACGTCGGCTCCCTCGGCCGCCAGCCGGATCGCATGGGCGCGGCCCTGCCCGAGTGCTGCTCCCGTCACCAGCGCCACCTGGCCCTGCAGACTGCCACCTACACCATGACTGAACTCCTTCGACGACGTTTCCGAGAACGGAGGCGAACCCGGGGCGCGGGAGACGCACTCGCGGCTCCTCGATGTGATGAACGCGTGACGACGGCGTCTCGCGACCTACTGCGTGAAATGCGCTGTGCACCTTGCATAGTAGAACGTGGTTCTGGGACGACGGCGTCACTCGATTACTGGTAGTCATTGCGAAAGCGATTGACGCGTAGGGGAAGTGGTCCTCGACCGGCGCCCGGCGACCGACAGCGGAATCCTGCGCACTCGGTGTTCAGTACGTCGCTCACGTCATAAGCGACGCGAATGTCGGCGTGTCGAGATCGTCATTCCCCTCCTCGGTCGATCGCACCTATGGTGATGTTCTGGAACTTCCCCCGAGTTCCGGTTCAGGCCCGGCCCCGCCACCTACCTCCCCCCTTTGGGTGGCGGGGCCGCGGCCGTCTCGCTCTGCTGCTCGTCGCGACGGACGATTCGGTGCGGTCTCAAGGCCCCGACCCCGTGAGCGACCTGGTGGAGTCATCGACGGAGCCGAGCTGCGGACTGCAGCAGGTGGCTCAGCGTCCGTCTCCGGCCGGGTCGTCGATCGTAAGGGACACGAATGGGGCGGTGTCGAGATCGCGATTCCCCTCGGTGGCCAACGCATCTATGTTGGGTGTTGCCGGAACTCCCGCAGGTTCCGGGTCAGACCCGGCCCCGCCACCCAACCCCCCCTGCTGGTGGCGGGGCCGAGGTCGTCCCATCCTGAGTCGTCACGCCGACGCGCCGCCGTCGACTCGCAGGTTGGCCCCGGTGATGAAGGAGCCCTCGGGTCCCGCCAGGAAGGCGGCGAGAGAAGCCACTTCGTCCGGGGATCCGTAACGCTGCAGGGCAATCGAGCCTCGAATTCGTTGTGCGACGGGTCCGGTGGCTGGAGTCATGTCCGTATCGATGCGCCCCGGCAGGATGCTGTTGACGGTGATGCCCGCAGCGCCGAGATCCCGCGCCCAGCCTCTCGTCAAACCGACGACGGCGCCCTTCGACGCCGCATAGAAGGCACCGCCCGGAATCGGTAGATACTCGCTGGTGATGCTGCCGATGTTGATGATCCGCCCGCCCGACTTCATGAACTTCGCCGCTTCCCGGGTGGCGACGAACACTGCGCGCACGTTCACGCTCATCAGCGTGTCGAAATCATCGAGACTGAATTCCTGCAGCACGCCCGTCCTGAGGATTCCGGCGTTGTTCACCAGGATCTCCAAAGACCCGAGCTGCTCCACGGTGGTGTGAACCGCCTTACGTACTGCGTCCACGTCGCGAGCGTCCGCGCGGATCGCTAGCGCTCGGGACCCGATGGCCTCGATCCTGCGCGCCACCGCACGAGCGTCGTGCTCGGAAGCAGAGTAGGTGATGGCGACCGACACGCCGTCCCGTGCAAGGCGTTCCGCAATCGCCGCCCCGATACCGCGTGACCCGCCGGTGACGAGGGCCACCCGGGTGCTAGTACTTGACATCGAAAACCCTCCCGTGGGACTCGAACGTCGGCCGTCACCGATCGGTGGTGAGGGGAGTTGTGACCGAGTCTCCACGGTCCGTCTGCCCGAACCGTCGGGGACGCAGCGGCACCGGCGATTCCGGCTACTTCTGGAGCGCCGCCGCATCAACGAGCATCGTCTCGCCGGCGACGAAGGACGCTTCGTCCGACAACAGCCAGACGATCGCATTGGCGATCTGTTCCGGTCGTCCGGCTTTACCCCCTGGCTGAATGGTCGCCTTCATGTCGTCGGTCAGCACGCCGACGATGGGGGTGTCGACGAGTCCGGGTGCAACCGCATTCACCCGAATCCCGTCCCGGATGTACTCCAGACCAGCCTGTCTGGTCAGGCCGATGACACCGTGCTTGGCGGCCACGTAGGAGCCCTGCCCGTAACCCGCCTTGTACCCGGCGAGAGATGAGACGTTGACTATGACACCCGCGCGGAGGCTGCAGAAATGCCGCAGCTGGGCGCGCATGCCGAAGAACACCCCGTCGAGCACGACGCCGGTAACGTGTCGCCAGTTTTCGGTGGCGATCTCGTGGAGCCGCGCTCCCACGTGAGCCGCGCCGGCGTTGTTCACCGCACCGTCGAGTCGCCCGAACTCCTCGAGAGCACACTGCACCAGTGCGTCCGCGTCGCTTTCGAGGCGGACGTCGATCGTGAGCGGATGGGCCGTGCCACCGGCGTCGGCGATCTCCGCGGCGACTCGGCGTGCACTGTCCGCGTCGAGATCGCCTACGACGACTCGTCCGCCCTCCCTGGACAGGCGCAGCGCCGTCGCACGCCCGATCCCCGAGCCTGCTCCAGTGACGATGAATGCCTTGCCGGCGAAGTTCTCGTTCACGCCAACCTCTCTTGCCGGGAACTGCCGAAATGCGTTCGCGTACCTGGACGCTACGCGGCTCCGGGGACGCAGGCGACAAGCGACGTCGATGTCGGGTGTTGGTCGCGCTTATTCGCCGAAGGGGGCCTGTTCGCCGATGCTTCGACACTGTGGTGGCCTAGATCACTAACCGTCGTAATCAACTTGACAGGTTAGGGAACGGTTACTTAACTACTGCACGTTGCCGGTCCGGTCATCCGACTGGATACGCGCGACCCCCACGATCGGAAGTTTTGCCAATGTCCAAGAACAAGACGGATACCGTCCGTAATAGCACTGTCCCACACAATGTTTCGCTCCGCAGCGCTGCGCTGCCGGCGGCGGCGCTGCTGCTGATCGGGTTGAACCTGCGTCCGGCGATCGTGGCGCTCGCACCGCTGCTGGACGAAGTGCGTCGCGACACGGGTATGTCCAACGCCGGCATAGGTGTTTTGAGCACCGCCCCCGTGGTGTGTTTCGGGATCTTCGCTCCCATGGCGCCGCGGTTGGCGTCTCGTTTCGGGATCGAACGAACACTCATGGGGGTGCTCGTGCTACTCGTCGCCGGCGTACTGGTGCGGCTGGCGACTCCGGTCGGATTCCTGTTCGGAGGGTCGATCATCATCGGTGCCGCCGTTGCAGTGGCCAACGTTCTGGTCACCGCCATGATCAAGCGAGACTTCGAACGCTGGGTAGGACCGCTGTCGGGATTGCACACCACGATGCTGTTCGGCGGGGCCGTCCTGGCGGCAGGGCTGACCGAACCGATACGCCAGGCGGCGCATCTCACCTGGCGGGAGGGCCTGGCGATCTGGGGCGTGCTGGCTTTGGTGGCCATCCCCGCGTGGATTCCGTCGGTGAAGCGAAGGCATCGTGGGCCCGCCACCGGCGGCGTCTCTGCGAGGGGTATCTGGCTGTCGCCGCTGGCATGGGCAGTCGCCCTGTTCTATGCCTTCCAGCAGCTCGTCTGGTACACGACGACAACGTGGATCCCCAGCTTCTACATCTCGCTCGGTTACAGCTCCAGCACCGCCGGGTGGTTCTTGGCCATTGTGTGCTTCTGCGCCATTGCTACGGCGGTCGCCACACCCTTCGTGGCGCAGC
The DNA here is from genome assembly GCF_010731815.2 of Mycolicibacterium arabiense. Taxonomy (NCBI): domain Bacteria; kingdom Bacillati; phylum Actinomycetota; class Actinomycetes; order Mycobacteriales; family Mycobacteriaceae; genus Mycobacterium; species Mycolicibacterium arabiense. The sequence goes on along the minus strand of NZ_AP022592.1, from coordinate 136,847 downwards.
GCTCTCACAAGCAGGGCCATCTGGTGGTCGTCGGCGCGGTCTCGTGCGCGATCGCCCTCCTCGGCATCGTCATGAAACCCACTGCGGCGCCCGCGTTCTGGTCTGCCTTGCTGGGACTCGGCTTCGGTGTCGTGGTCAGCCTTGGCATCATGTTCATGTCCACGCGGGCAAGCCATCACAGCTCCGCTGCGCAGCTGTCTGCGATGTCTCAGGCAGTGGGTTACCTCGTAGCTGCGGCGGGGCCGGTGGCGTTGGGGGTGGCTCGCGACGCGACCGGGAATTGGACCCTGGGGTGGCTGATCGTCTTGGGCGCAGTCGTGCCCATGACCATCGCCGGGTGGCTCAGCGGTCGCGGAACCATTCCCTGACCTCGTCGCCCGCTGTCGCACGATCGTGGCGATCAGTTCGACCAGTTCGTCGTCGGCTAGCGGCGGGCCGTGAAGTGTGGCGTGCATCTTCGTGAACGCGGCCGGCCCGCCGCTTGCCCGGAACCGCAGCCGGCGATCAGCGTTACGGACAAACTCACCGCACCCAGAAGGGCCAGTCGCTTCGTTCGCATCAATCACTCCTTTGTGAAGCTTCGTGAACCTTCGGAAGCCCTTGTGAAGCCCGCAGACATCGGCCTGTTGAACCGGCCCTCGCGAGAGTATTGCGTGACCTACGCAACAGTCAAGCAACTTGATGCATGGAATCGCGCAATATTGCACGTCATTTGCGCGGAATCGAGCATGCAGATTTGCTACGATTCGGCGCGGCCGGTGCCGAACGGCCGACCCAGCGGAGAGGGCTGAATCCCAATGTCGCGTCGTGCCGAGGTCGCAGTTCGCTTGCAGAAGCGGGGATTTCAGAGTGTCAACGACTTGGCACGGGCTTTCGGTGTCGACGCGTCGACCATCCGCCGCGATCTCGACAAACTCGAGGCGGAAGGCGTGATCCAACGCACGCACGGCGGTGCAGTGCCCATCGAGGCGGACTATCCCCACGTCGCGCGCGACGTGGGGCTTCATCGCGCGGAGAAGGTGGCGATCGGAGCTGCGATGGCCGAGCGCGTGCTGGACGGGCAGACGATCCTCCTGGATGCGGGGGAGACGACGCTCGAAGTTGCACGCCACCTTCGGCAGTCGCGCTTGACGGTCGTTACCCACGATCTGCGGGTCGGACTGGAGATAGCGACGAAACCATCGATGAACCTGGTGTTCATCGGGGGCGAGTTACTGCCGTCCGGATTCGGCATGTGGGGACCCGCCTCGGTCCAGCAGGTGGAGAATCTGCGCGTCAACGTGGCGATTTTCGGTGCCGTCACCGTCATGGACGACGGGCTCTACTCGACGTCGAGTTACGAGATAGAACTCAAACGCAAGATGCGATCCATAGCGGGTGAAGCCTTCTTCGTCGCCGACAGCTCCAAGTTCGGCCGGGAGGCGCTTTTCAAGGTATTCGGCTTCGAGGACTTCACGGCCGGCATCACCGACGCGATGCTGGATCCCATTCGGGCGGCCCAGTTGCCGCTCCCGGTCATCAGGGCCAGCGTGCCCCCCGCTGAGATCCCCGAGAGCGCCGCGGTCAGGTCGATTTAACCATCCCTCCGTCGATGACGACATCGGCACCCAGGACGTTCGCCGACACCTCCGAGGCCAGGAACGTGATCAACGCGGCCACTTCACGCGGTTCCGTGATTCGGCCGGTGGTGATGCCGAATCGCTCGGGTAGTCCCGCCAGAAAGTCCTGTAGGCCAACACCATCGGCGGCGGCGAACCGCGCCCCGATCCCGTCGCTTCCTCGCCAGAGCCGACTACCGACCACGCCAGGGGAAACGGTGTTCACGCGGACTCCGTGGGGCCCGAACTCCTCGCCGAGTCGTTTGCTCAACGCGGTGAGGGCCGCCTTGGCCTCGCTGTAGCCGACCGGTGCGGAGGCCGGTACCCGTGTCGACGTGGTCGAGACGTTGACGATCGCCCCCCGCCGCTCGATCAGGCTGGGAAGGGCGGCGCGACATGCCCAGATCGCACTGAAGAGGTTCAGCACGAGGAGTTCTCGCCACTGATCGTCGCTCACGTCCAGGAACCCGGCCAGCCCGCCGGATGCGAGCTTTTCCACCTCTCCGGCGCCCACGTTGTTGATCAGAATGTCGATACCGCCCAGGATCGACATCGCCGAATCGATCATCGCGGCAGCGCCATCCGGTGTGCCGAGGTCGGCGCGAACCGTGCCCGCCGCCACCCTCTCGAGGTCCGGCGTCGTGGTGCGGGCGACTCCCAGCACGCGAACGCCTTCGGCGGCGAGTGCTTCGGCCGTGGCCAAGCCGATGCCGTGGCTGGCGCCGGTCACTACGGCGGTCTTCCCCGACAGCCCGAGATCCAAGAGTGCTTCCTTCGTCGATGTGAGTGTTTCGCAGCGCGCGTCGACATTCCGTATCGACGAATCGGTTCGCCCGCCGAGGCATCGACTGTGACGGTCGTTCAACCATGCGTCGCGATGCCGGGGTAGCCCATGTCATTTTCGAATGGGGGGGTTTCGAAAACCGAAGGTAGCGGTCCGGAGCTCCGTGCAAACGGGACGCAAAATCTTTGGTTGCCTTTCCATGCCGCCGGGACGTTGACACCGTCTCGAACACCGGAGCACTATGACGAACGTCACGTACAAATCGATTTGCATAGGAGGGGCCCCGCAATGCCGCCAGACCGAGTGGTCATCAGCGACGTGGCCGCCGCGGCCGGGGTCAGTCCGACCACCGTCTCGCACGCGCTCAGCGGCCGGCGCGCGGTGTCCGAGGAGACGCGCCGACGGGTCCTGAAGGTGGTCGGCGAACTCGGATACAGGTCCAGCATCATCGCGCAGAGCCTGCGAAATCAGCAGACCAACAGCGTCGCGTTCCTCGTCGTGGACATCTCCAACCCCTATTACCCGACGGTGGCACAGTCCGTTCACGACGGACTGGCCGACGAAGGCTACGTCTCGTTGATCGGCATCACCTACGGCGAGCCCGCCACCGAGGAGACGATGCTGCACAACATCGTGCGGCGCAACGTCGACGGACTGATCTTCCAGCCGATGTCGCTGTCCCCGCTCGAGATTCGACGCATCGTCGGCTCTTTGCCGTTGGTCCTCATCACCGACCACGAAGGTGAACTCCACGCCGATCAGGTGCAGACGAACGACGCGCAGGGAATCGCCGAAGCGGTGCGTCATCTCAAAGACCGCGGATTCACGGAGGTCGGCTTCATCGGTGGGCCCGACGGGCGCAGCCCCGGCACGGTCCGCCTGGCATCCTTTCGGGCCGCGGCGCATGCGCTCGGCCTCACCGTCGCCGACCACTGGATCGAACACGTGCCGTTCAACCGTGACGGCGGCCGCGAGGCGGGTCTGCGACTGCTGAAACCAGCCGACCGGCCGCGAGCGATCGTGTGCGCGAATGACGTGATCGCCGTCGGACTCTTCGACGCCGCCCACGACCTCGGACTCGACATCCCCCGCGACGTGGCCGTCGTCGGGTTCGACGACATCGAGGTCGCGAGCATGCTCAAACCGCGGTTGACCACGGTGCGCAACCCGGCCCGTGACGTGGGTGCCGCCTGCGTGGAGGCCGTCCTGAGTCGCATCGCCAGCGGCCCGGAAACGCCCTACACGGTCCGTTCGCTGCCCACCGTTCTGCTGCCGCGCGAGTCGACCTAGCCGAATTCCCGACTGTAGAACCGAAACCCACCACGAGCAAGGAGACGACCATCTCATCCCTCACCGATCACGGGCCCGTCCTGGGCGAGGCGTTCCAGAACCTCATTGGTCACGATCCGCTGGACGGACGCGTCCTCGTCGCATACGAGGTCGCCCAGCGGCGCGAGACCGGTTACGACGTTTCGGCAGCGGTGGGGGCCGCCAACGACATCGACCCTTCCGACAACGATGCACTGCTCGAACTCGTCGACCGGATGGACGAACTACCACGAATCGACGGATGGAAATACGAGGAGCCGACCGCACTCGACGACATCGTCGCGACGCTGCCGTCGCCGCCTTCCGCCCAGCGGGTCTCCTCGGCGGACCTGACGGACAAGGTGCACGCCGCGTGGCTGGGGCGCATCGCGGGCTGCAACGTCGGCAAGCCGGTCGAGCGCGGTGACCACTGGACCGTCGAACGCATCCGCGATTACCTGACCCTCGCGGACGCCTATCCTCTTCGGGACTACGTGCCCCTGCTCGATCCGATGCCGGAGGGGTTCGAGCTCCGGGAGAGCTGGCCGGAGACCACTCGGGGCAACGTGAACGGCTCGGCTCGCGACGACGACATCGACTACCCCATCCTCACGTTGCACCTGCTCGAGCAGCACGGGCGCAAGCTCACCCCCGCGATCGTCGGCGACGCGTGGCTCAACCTGTTCCCGCTGGAGCAGGTGTTCACCGCCGAGCGTGCCGCCTACGTCAACATGGTGTACGGCTGCGTGCCGCCGGAGACCGCGACGAGACGAAACCCGTTCCGCGAGTGGATCGGAGCGCAGATCCGCGGCGACGTCTTCGGCTACGTGTTCGCCGGGGACCCGTGGAGCGCCGCTCAGCTGAGCTACCAGGACGCGTCGCTCTCCCACATCGGCAACGGCATCTACGGCGAGATGTGGGCCGCCGCCCTGGTGGCTGCGGCCTTCACCGCAGCCGACGCCCGCGAGGCGATCGAGGTCTCGCTGCAGGTGGTTCCGCCCCGGTCACGGCTGGCCGAGGCCATCCACCACGTCCTCGATCTGCACGGGTCCGGTGTCACGTGGGAGGAGACTCTGGGGCAGATCTGGGCGGCCTACGGTCACTACTCCTGGGTGCACACGATCAACAACGCCGCCGCCGTGGTGGCCTCGTTGCTCTGGGCCGACGGGGATTACACCACCGCCGTCGGGCGGGTGGTCATGAGCGGTTGGGACACCGACTCCAACGGCGCCACGGTCGGTTCGGTCGCGGCGATTCTCGCAGGGCGCCAAGCACTTCCGGGCCACCTGATCGACCCACTGCACGACCGCACCCGGTCGGCCCTCTTCGGCTTCGACGGCTCCGCCATCTCGGATCTCGCCGACCGAACCGTCCGCCTGGCCACCCGCGGCCTGGACTAGCGAGCAACCGAGGAGATCGTCATGGACCTGACCCGGCGCCACTTCCTGACGTCCACCGGCGCCGTCGTCGCACTGACCGGGCTCGCCGCGTGCGGCAAGGGCCCGGCGTCCGACCCCTCGGCCATCGTGATGTGGGACAACCTGGACAACCAGGATCTGGTCGCCTACTACCAAAAGCACATCGTCGAGGGGTATCCGGGGCCGGGTACGGTGCGCTTCAGCAACAAGTCCACCGACACCATCGATCGACTGATCCAGACCTCTCTCGCCGCCGGGTCGGGCCCCGACGTCATCGTGACGCCGGGGCCCTCCTCGGGGGTCACCGAGTACACCAAGGCCGGCTATCTCGTCGACCTCGACGGCTACGCCGACAAGTACGGCTGGAATTCGACGTTCGCGACCTGGGCGCTCGACGCGTCGCGCGTCGACGGAAAGCTTCGGACGCTGCCGACCCAGTACGAGACGATGGTCTTCTACTACAACCCCGAGACCGTGCAGACGCTGGGCGCCGAGGTGCCGACCAACCTCTCCGACTTCGAGGCGTACTGCGCGGAGGCCAAGGGCAGGGGCATGGTGCCCATCGCGGCGGGCAATGCGGACTGGAAGGGCGCCAACGAGTGGCACATGGTCATCGCACTCAACCACGGCGCCGGACCCGCCGCGGTCTATCAGGCGCTGCAGGGGGAACTCAGCTGGGAGGACCCGGTCTTCGTCGACGCCATCAGTCGATACACCGACTACTTCAAGAAGGGCTGGTTCGGGGGCAGCGTCGAGGACTACTTCACCAACAAGTTCTCCACCCTGTACGAGCAGCTGGCCAACGGCAAGGCCGGCGCGATGATCTCCGGAACCTGGGAATTTCCCTACCTGCCAACCTATTTCGGCGAGAAGGCGGGCAACGACGACGTCTGGAACTGGGCCGCGATCCCGTCGCTCGGCTCAGGTGTACCCCACGACGTCTGGGATCTGGCGATCGGACAGTCCGCCGGGATCAACAGCAACGCCCACAACGTCGACAACGCCGCCAACTTCCTGAACTTCCTCACCACCGACAAGAAGGTCATCCTGCAGGCGCTGGTGGAACTGAACGCCGCCCCGCCTCCGATCGACATCGAGCAGAGCGACTTCAGCCCCGGCACCGACGAACGCCTCGTCCGCCTCTACACCACGCTGTCGAGCGCGAAGACCATCGGCTACCCGATCTGGACCTTCTTCCCCCAGCAGACGGAGACCTACATCATCGACTACTTCGAAAAGGTCATCACCGGTGATCTGAGCCCCGCCGAGTACTGCGCTGGAATCCAGAAGCGGTTCACCCGCGAGCACGCCGCCGGAAAGGTCCCCCAGGCGCCCGAGCCAGGAGTTGCGTTGAAATGACGACCACGTCCGTTCCCACCGCCGAAACGACCGCCCGAGTCCCGGCGGCGCGTCCCCGCCCGAGTGTCCGTGCCCGACTGAGCAAGCCCAGGGTCAGAGGCTGGGTGTTCATGCTGCCCCTGATCGTCATCAACGCCGTCGTCGTGGTCGTTCCGAGCCTGTTCGCGGTGTACTACTCCTTCACCGACTGGTCCGGCATCGGCCCGGCGACGTTCACCGGCCTGACCAACTACCGGGACCTGCTGTCCGACGACGAGTTCCTGAACGGCCTCTGGCACAACATCATCTGGACGCTGTTCTTCCTGATCGTGCCGATGGCGATGGGCCTGTTCGGCGCCTACGCCCTGACCCGCATCAAGCGGTTCCGGCTGCTGTTCCGGGTCCTGTTCTTCATTCCCTACATCGTCGCGAGCGTGGTGAACGCCTCGATCTGGGAGAGCATCCTCAACACCCAATCCGGGCTGGGACACGTACTGGGCATCAACCCACTCGGCAACCCGGACCTCGCGCTGTGGTCGGTGATGGGCGTCAACAACTGGGCCTGGTGGGGGTTCCTGGTGGTGGTCTTCCTGGCCGCCATGCAGGGCGTGAACCCCTCCCTGTACGAGGCCGCCAAGTTGGACGGGGCCGGACCGGTACGGCAGTTCTTCTCGGTGACCCTGCCCGCGATCCGCCCGACGTTCGCGTTCCTCGGACTGATGACGATCATCTGGTCCTTTTTGGCCTTCGACTACGTCTACGTCATGACGCAGGGTGGCCCGGCAGGGTCGACCGACCTGCTGTCGACGCTGCTCTACCGCCAGGCCTTCACCAATCTGAGTGCCGGCTACGCCTCGGCGGTGGGTGTCGTGATGGCGCTGATCAGCACCGTGGTCGTCATTGCCTACTTGGTCATCCGCAAGGTGAAGGACTGGGAGATATGAGCACCGCCACGTCAGCAGCCACCGTCGCGCCCGGCGGAGCGAAACCCGCCGGCCCACAGGCGCGACGGTCCGCCGCCGGTCGTCGCGCCGGGATCCCGACCTACGTCGCCCTCACCTGCTTGGCGGTCTTCTCCGTCGGGCCGATCGTGTTGTTCTTCTTCAACGCGGTCAAGACCCAGCAGGATTACGGCCACAGCTCGCTGGGGTTGCCGAGCAGCTGGCAGTGGGGCAACTTCTCGGCGGCGTGGACCCAGGCCAACATGACGGCGGGCATCGTCAACTCGTTGATCGTCGTCGTCGGCACGGCGGCGATCACGTGCGTGGTCGCGGGTCTGGCGGCCTACGCCCTGGCCCGGCTTCAAGTCCGGGGCGGGTCCGCCTTCATGACCCTGCTGCTCGTCACGAGTTCCCTTCCCGCGCAGATGTTCCTGGTGCCGCTGTTCTACGCGTGGGCGAAGGCCGGGCTGTACGACACGCGGCTGGGGCTCATCATCATCTACGTCGGGCTTTTCTCGCCGTTCGCGACGCTGCTTCTGCGCTCGTTCATGCTCACCCTCCCGCGTGAATTCGAAGAGGCGGCGCGAATCGACGGTGCCGGCGAGCTCACCGTGCTGTTCCAGATCGTGCTGCCCAACTCCCTGCCGGGGCTGCTGACGGTGGCGCTGGTCACCGGACTGTCGGCCTACAACGAGTTCCTCTTCGCGGTCACCTTCATCCAGAACCCCGACCTGTTGCCGCTGTCGACGACGTTCTTCTCGTTCCAGCAGGGCTTCAGTCAGGACTACACGCTCGTCAGTGCGGCCGGCTTCATCATGATCGCCCCGATGCTGGTCCTTTTCCTGGCTCTGCAGCGTCGGTTCATCGACGGGCTGTCGTCCTCGGGGTTGGGGGGCGCATGAGCGGGCAGAGCCTGACGGTCGTCGGCAGCATCAACGAGGACATCACCGCGGTCGGCGAGCGGTTGCCGCGTCCGGGTGAGACGGTCTCGACGTCGGAACTGCTGCGCACGTCCGGCGGTAAGGGTGCCAACCAGGCCGCGGCTGCCGCGCGTCTCGGCGGCCGGGTCCGCATGATCGGGGCCCGAGGCGACGACGAGGCGGGACGACGGTCGGTGGCGGCGTTACAGCACGCCGGGGTGGACGTCACCGGCGTCCGCGTGGTGGACCAGGTGACCGGGACGGCCCTGATCGTCGTGGACGCCGCGGGGGAGAACCAGATCGCGATCGCGGCCGGCGCCAACGACCAGGTGATCGTCGACGACTCCATCGACGAGGCGGCGGCCGTGCTCTGCCAACTCGAGATCCCGATGCAGACCATCGTCGACATCTGTTCACGGGCCAACGGATTCGTCGCGATCAATGCCGCGCCGGCCCGTCCGTTGCCCGCCGCGGTAATCGAACGCTGCGACCTGTTCATCGTCAACCAGGAGGAGCGCGCGGCCCTACCCGAACTGGCGCGGGCCCGGACGGTGGCGGTGACTGAAGGGGCCGCCGGCGCCGTGCTACTGCGCGACGACGTGGAGGTGGCACGGCGATCACCCCCGCCCACCGAGGTGGTGTCCACCGTTGGTGCTGGCGACTCCTTCTGCGCCGCAATCGTTCTCGCCATGATGTCCGGATACACCGACGCCGAGGCGCTAGAGATCTCCTGTGCCGTCGGAGCGGCCGCCGTCGCGAGTCCCTGCACGCAACCGGCGTTCAACCCGCTGCACCACTATCTCCACGGGACCGCGGTCGCCGAACCGTCCTCCCCGGCCACCACGTAGGAAAGGCAACCACCATGGCCACGATCACCTATCGCAACGCGTCGTGCATCTACGAAGGCTCCGACAAGCTGGCGGTCGATTCGCTCGACCTCGACATCGACGACGGCGAGTTCGTCGTTCTCGTCGGGCCGTCGGGCTCGGGAAAGAGCACCGCGTTGCGGATGCTGGCCGGGCTCGAGGACGTCGACTCGGGCAGCATCGAGATCGGCGGTAGGGACGTGGTCGCCGTGCCGTCCAAGGACCGCGACATCGCCATGGTGTTCCAGAACTACGCGCTGTACCCGAACATGACCGTCGCCGAGAATATGGGGTTCGGGCTCAAGCTACGCCGGGTCTCGGCCGATGAGCGCCGACGCAAGGTCCGGGAAGCGGCCAAGCTGCTCGATCTGACCGAGTACCTGGATCGCAAGCCGGCCAAACTGTCCGGCGGTCAACGGCAGCGGGTGGCGATGGGCCGCGCGATCGTCCGTGAGCCGCAGGTGTTCTGCATGGACGAACCGCTGTCGAACCTCGACGCGAAGCTGCGCGTGCAGACGCGTACCCAAATCGCGGGTCTGCAACGGCGATTGGGCGTCACCACCGTCTACGTCACCCACGATCAGGTGGAGGCCATGACGATGGGTGATCGGACGGCGGTGCTGCGTGACGGCAAGCTGCAGCAGTTCGCGTCACCCGGCGAGCTCTACAGCAAGCCGGCGAACGTCTTCGTCGCCGGCTTCATCGGGTCGCCCGCGATGAACATCGCGACGCTGCCCATCACCCCGGACGGTGTGCGATTCGGCGACGGTTCCACGCTGGCGCTCGAACGCAACCAGTTGACGCTGCTGCACGAGGCGGGACTGGACGAGGTCACCATCGGGATCCGGCCCGAGCAGCTCGAGATCGACCCGTCGGGTGGCGTGGAAGTCGTGGTCGACCTCGTCGAGGACCTCGGTAGCGAGGTGTACGTCTACGCGCATTCGGGTTCGGGCACTCCGCTGGTGGCGCGGTCGAATTCGGGAGAGGCGCCCAAGCCGTCGCACACCGTTCGGCTGCGAAAGCGGCCGGAGGGCGTCGTGCATCTGTTCGAGCCGCAGACCGGTGAGCGGATCACCTGCAGAGCCGAGTCCGGTTCGTAGGCCGAAGATCCGGTCATCTCGGAAGGTCCGGGGGTGGGTAGGCTCTCGGCCTCAACGCGAGGATCCCGGCGACGACGAGCGCGGCTCCCACGGCCAGATCGATGATCGTCGACTCGGCACCGAGGTGGTTGACCGCCGCCACGACCCAGTTGACGGCGGCGGCGAAGAGGCACACACCCCCGCGTAACTGCGCGGTCAGCGACGTCCGTCGCTGGTTGAAAGTCAGGAACACGGCGAGGGGGACGATCACCGCCGACAGGGTCAGCACGATGCTCAACTCAGGCCCCCAAAGCCCGTGCGCTGCGCACCTGCTCGCGGTGCCGTGATCTCGCCCTCGCGTTCGGGAGTCCACTTCCAGTTCTGTCTCGTGTAGCAGGCTTCAAGGCCCGAACGCATGAGATTGTTCAGCGACGGGTTCACCTCACCTGCGCCGGGCTGTCCGGTTTCGGCCACCATCCACTGGCATCCCGACCTCGATGCCTCCGCCGCGGCGGCGGCGATCAGTGCCGACTGGGCACCGCGCCGTCGATGACTGGGACGCGTGGCACTGGCACTGAACGCCGCCATTTCGCCCCAGGTGAAGAGATTGGCGACGGCGACCATCTCGTCGCCGTCCCATGCGGCGAACGGCCTGATGTTCGGGTCGACGACGCTGGCGGACAGCATGTCCACGAGTCCGGTGGTCGGCATGTCGAATCCCCTTAATGTCGTTGCGGCCCAGTCGCGGACGTTCTTCCGTTCGACGGGCGCAACGCGCAGGTCGGTGCGACCGGGCGCCATGTCTGCGATGGGACCGGCCAGTTTGACCCACTCCGAGACGACCCGAAGTCCGTGGTGCTCGGCGATCTCCGGCCAGTCGTCGGGAAGCACGGACGGCGCGATCTGAATGATGGAGCCCTGGCTGCGTTCGGTGCGGTAGAAGTCGACGAGATCCTGGATCAGATCGCCGGTGACGGGTTCGGTGAAGCCGAACCCGAGTGCCTTGCTCCAGTAGCCGGTGACGTCGTTGCGCACCGAGAGCGCGACACCGCCACCGATCCGTGCCGTGGCAATACCCATGTGCGACTGAGTCGTTGGCGACGCCAGCGCCTCGTATCGGTACATCACCTCTGCCTCGACGCCTTCGAGCTGGGCGCCGAGTTCGCCGTCATTCGAAGAACTGATGAGGCCCGTCAGCATCGCCGCGGGTCCGGGGTGTCGGACGACCGGGCGGGTGGCGGCGGGTTCGACTCCGTTGGAACGAACCCACGCGGAGCGGTGACCGCGACGTGCGCGTTCCAGTCGCACCAGCTTCGATGACGTTGTCGGTAGACGGCCTCCACGACCGGTAGACCGTATTCGCCCAGCAGTACGCGGAGGGGAGGTTCGGCCGCATCGACGATGGACAGCAGCGCGTCTTGCAGGTCGTCTGGGCCCCCCTTGTCGGTGGCATGGAAATGCTCACTCCACCAGGCCCGCACGTGCTCGTACGCCGGGTTCTCCGGTGCGACTTCCTTCGAGCCGTACACCCAATCGGTGTCGTAGGGTCCGGGTTCGACGATCGTCACCTTGATACCGTGAGCCGCAACCTCGGCAGCCAGCGCTTCGCTGTACCCCTCGAGTCCGAACTTCGCGGCTTGATACATCCCGAGATAGGGAATGGCCACCAATCCCGACAGGCTGGACACTTGGACGATGTGCCCGCTTCCCTGCGCCCTGAGGTGAGGCAGCGCGGCTTGCACGATCCACAGGGGACCGAAGAGGCAGGTGTCGAGTTGTCGGCGGGCCTGCTCCTCGGTGACTTCCTCAACGGTCCCGAAGAGGCCGTAGCCGGCGTTGTTCACCAGAACGTCCACACGGCCGAAGTGTGCGAACGCACGGTCGACGGCGAGGTGGTCGGCTCGGGCATCGGTGACGTCCAACTCGATCGGCAGGACGGCATCTCCGTAGGCGGTGACGAGAGGCTCGAGGGTGGTGACGTCCCGAGCCGTCGCGATGCAGCGGTCGCCGCGCGCCAACGCGGCAGTCGCCCAGCGGTGGCCGAACCCGCGCGAGGCGCCGGTGATGAACCACACCCTCGTCGTGTCCGTCATCTGACCAGCACGACGGTCTTGCCCGGCGGGGCGGTGCGGATACCGGATATGACCTCCGGAACGTCGGTGAAGGCGGCCAGCGAGGAGACCGGGGTCTTGATGGCACCTCGGTTGGCGAGCTCGCGGAGTGCGCCGTAGGCCAGTGCATCCTCCGCAGGCGTACCCGCGGCGAAAACGCCTGCTGCGGAGTAGTTCCGCAGCACCATGTCCACCGGATCCAAGGTGAGCCAGGATCCGCTCGCGTAGCCGACGACGGCGATGTGGCCCAGCCGGGCCACTGCGGCAGCCGCCCGCGTGCCGAGGTCACCACCGACGGGGTCGACGACGACGTCGGCACCGTCGCCGCCCGTGATCTCGTGGACGGCATCGACGACGTCCGACGTCTGACGGTCCACGACGTGATCGGCGCCCAGGCCGGTGCAGAAGGACAGCCGCTCGGGACCACTGGCCACGGCGATGACTTTCGCGCCCAGCGCCTTTGCCATCAATACGGCGGCCGCACCGGTGTTGCCGGCCGCGCCGAGCACGAGAACCACGTCGCCCTGGCTGACCATCACCCGTTGGGCCAAGGCGGCGTGGGCGGTGCGAAAGGCGATCGTGAATCCGGCGGCTTCCTCGTCGCTCATCGCATCCGGCACCCGCTGAGTCGTGCCTTCGCCGAGGTAGGCGAAGTCGGCGTAGCCGCCCCACCCCTCGAGGAAGGCCGTGACGCCCATCACGCGCTCGCCGACGGTGAACGCGGAGCCATCGGGAACCGCAGCGACGGTGCCGACGACTTCCTGGCCCGGTGCCACCGGCGGATTCGGCAGCAGCGGATAGGCGCCGGTGGTGATCAGCAGGTCGGGCAAACCCACACCGCAGGCGGTGACCTCGACGAGTACCCTTCCCACTTCCGGCGTCGGCCAGGTGGCTTCGGCGAGCCGCAACACGTCCCGTGGATCGCCGAACGCCTCTGCGTGCCAACGTCTTCCCTGGAACACTGGTCATCTTCCTCTCGGTACATCATCGGGCTCAGTGGTCGGGCCCGGCGCGGGCATCGTGGTTCCGAGCCCTGCGCCGGCACTCCAGAAACGTTACCCACGACGCCATCAATGTCGTGAAAGTGTGGATTCAGCGGATCGTCCCCACCTCACGATGCAGGCGTGTCGGTTCCGCCGGCGACCGCCAGTCTCGGGTTGATCTCGTACCGCGCTGCGTTGCCGCCGGTCTTGCGCACGTCGTACATCGCCTTGGACGCGACCGCGATCACCGCGTCGAGCACGTCCGGAACCGCGAACTGCCGCAGCGGCGCGACGAGGGTTCCAACGACCCCCATGCTGAGGGTCAACCCCATGGCGGAGTTCAGCAACGAAGCGCGCACACGTTCGACGGTTGGAAACGGTCCGGGAGTGGAGCATACGTCGGCGACGACGAACTCGGCTTCGGCCGTGTGTGCCAGAAGGGCCCTGTGCCGCAGGTTTTCTCGCAGCAGGCGCCCGACCTGTAGCTCAGCCTCGTCGGCTCCGCGCTCTCCGGCGAGACTGGTCACCAACGAGTAGCCGTCGATGTTCAACACCGTCAACACCAGGTATCGGTCGGCATCGCTCTGATACGTCGCCAGCAGTGCTGCCGCTCTCGCATAGAGACCTTGCCGATTGAGCAGACCGGTCAGGGGATCGATGTCGTTGTCGACGGTCGCCTGACCTTGAAGCAGATGCTGAACGGACGTCCGGCTGGCGACGACGACGAAGACGTTCGTCGAGATGACGAGAACGGCGCCGCTGACAGCCAGGACGCCGTCCACGGCGAACAGTCTGACCTCCAGAACAGCGAAGGTGGAGGCGGCCACCACCCAGATGAAGGCGTGGATCCAACGAGGATGGAAGCACGTGGCGTATGCGCCGAGGAGGGCGAAGACGATCAGACCGAGAAAACCGGCGTCCGGCGCCTGCAGCACCAAGCACGCCACCGCCGTGCAGAACGTGGCGACGAGGACGAACGCCGCTGACTGACTTCGCGTCGGCCAGCGAGGACGCAACCAGCAGCCGGCCATCACGAGGCAACACGTCGTGGTGGCGATGGCGAGCCCGCCGCCGATCGGACCCGAGGGGCCCGCCGGGCTCGCCAGCATCAGGACGGGGATAATCCCGAGGACCCCGGTGATGGCCGAGAGCGCGTGTCGAAGGTCGTCCTGCACCCGCCGATCGGCCAGACTCGACGCCACCAGGAGGAAGCGATCCGCCTGCGCCTTCCGCCCGGGTGACTTCCGGAATCCACTCTTGGGCAACGACGATCCCGTGCTCCGCATCGAGCATTCCTCCTAGCCAACCGGGGTGCGGGTACGGTATCAATGACCGCACAGGAGACACCTACAGCCGTGGTTATGGGGGTACTCCAGCCGGATGAGCGGCTCGAAGAACGCTCGGACGCCGCGACCGTCGAAGCCGGGAATTCTCACCGAAGTGAGGCGCGTGCACCTTCGACGACGAAGACGGCGCCGAGGCCTCCCATGGCAGTCCCGGCGACGCGGTCGAGCGTCCTCCCGGCTCGGGAGTAAACCCGCTTGGGGCCGGGCCGTGACATCACCGTTGCGACGATCAGATACCAGGACAGTTCGACACCGGCCACCGCCAGCGGCAGGGCGAGAAGCAGCCAGTGCGAAGGATGGAGCGGAAGCGCCGAAGCGAAGACACTCCCGTAGACCACGATCGCCTTGGGATTGCTCAGTTGCGTCAGTAGCGCCGTGGTGAAGGTCCGCGTCGAGGCGACGGCTCTGGACCCCTCCTCTGTCGAATCATCGCGAATGCTGGCCAGCCACAGTCGAATTCCCAGATAGACGAGGTAGGCGCCACCGGCGATCTTGACTGCCATGAACAGCGGTCCGGCGTAGACGAGCGCAGCACCCAAACCCGCCGTGGCCGTCACCGCGAACATCAAACCGCCGACTCCGATCCCGAGCGCTGCGATGCGACCGTTTCGCGGTTCGGTTGCGAGCGAAGTCTGAGCCACCATCACGAAGCTGGGTCCCGGACTGATCGCACCGATCGCGATCGCACCCGTTATCGTGATCAGGCTCAGCACATTCGGATTCACGTCTCAGATCCCCTTCGCGCGCTAATCATGGGCTCTGCATGCATCCGCCCGCTACCGTCTCGGTGTCGTCAGCCTATGGGTGCAGGGGCGACCACACCACAACTGCGACTTATCGCCCTCATGGATCGATGCGAGGTCAGTTCGCCAGGGCCGGGTACCGGTGTCGGAACGGGGTGGTGTTCTGATGCGCGTCGGCCACGCGCAGGACGATGGCTTCGTCGAAGGGTTTGCCGACGATCTGCAATCCGATCGGCAGTCCGTCGGGGCACCATCCGCAGGGAACCGAGACGGCCGGGAGTCCGGAGAGGTTGAACGGGGCGCAGAAGCGCGCCGACACCTCGAAGACCGATTCCTCTCGGGATCCGATGTGGGTGACGGTCTGGCCGACCTTCATCGCGGTGCGTGGCTGGGTCGGCGTCAGGAGCACGTCGACGTCGCGGAGGGCCTGCCGGAAACAGTCCTTGATCGCGGCGCGCACCCGTTGGGCGTTGAGGTAGGTCGAGGCGGACATAAGGGTGCCGGCGTCGAGCAGACTGCGCGTCTCGGCTCCGAACAGGTGGGGTGTTCTCGCCATGGCGTCGCGGTGGTAGGCGGCGGCCTCGGCCATGGCGATCGCCATCATGGCGTCCAATGCGGGGTCGAGGAAGTCCACGTTCACCGGGACCAGGGTGGCACCGAGTTCGCCGAAGTGTGCGGTGGCCGCCGCGAAGGCCTCGCCGACGGCGGGGGTCACGTCGTCGGTGAAGTAACCGGAGGGCACTCCCATGCGCAGGCCGCGGACGTCTCCGGTCAGTGCCGCGCAGTAGTCCTCGACGGCAACGTGTTTGGAATCGGTGTCCAGCGGGTCGTGCCCGGCCATGATGGTCAGCAGGATGGCCAGGTCGCGTGGGGTACGCGCCATCGGTCCGGCGTGGTCGAGCGACCACGAGAGCGCGGCGACGCCGTGCTTGCTGACGCGGCCGTAGGTCGGCTTGATGCCGACGACACCGTTGGCGGCGGCGGGAGCGCGGATGGAGCCGCCCGTGTCGCTTCCGGTAGCGGCGAAGCACAGACCCGCGGCCAGCGCAGCTCCCGAGCCGCCGCTGGAACCCGACGGAATGTGGTCCGGGTTCCAGGGGTTCCTGGTGGGTTCGGAATCGAAACCGAAAGCGAATTCGTGCGTACTGACCTTGCCCAGGACGACGGCTCCGGCCTCCTTGAGCTTGCGGACCACCGTGGCATCGCTGTCCGGTACGTGGCCGCGGCGCACCTGCGAGCAGCACGTGGTCTCGACGCCTGCGGTGTTGTAGATGTCCTTGATGGCGATCGGGATGCCGTGCAGCGGACCGCGATAGCCACCGGAGGCGATCTCGGCGTCGGCGGCCGCCGCCTGCTCGCGCGCCGACCGGTCCAACACGGTCACGAACGCCTGCACCGTCGGATCGATCGCCGCGATGCGCTCGAGCATGGTGTCGGTGAGTTCCACAGCGGACAGCGATCTATCGGCCAGCAGGCCGCCCACCGCGGCGATGTCGGCCCGCCATGCGAGCGACAGATCGTTCATCGTCGTCATCTCAGCACCGCGCATCGAATGAGACGCCCAGCCCCGTCTCGGAGTCGATCCGCGATACCGCCGACGCGATTCTCGCGTCCAGCGCGGCCAGCAGACTGTTCGCCGAGTCCTCCGCCCCCTCGGCGGCGGACACCGGGTCGGCCTCGTTCGAATCCACAGGTGCCCCTCCTCGCTCGAGCCCCTCGTCCTACCAACGGCGAAACGGGCGTACCCGCACTGGAAACCAAGGGGCGATTCAATCTTGATTATGGGGCACCGCGCCCACTGTGCAACACGAAACGCGCAAATCGATTCGGCACCGCCGCCGGACCATCTCGTTGCGATTCGGATGGGCTCAGGATCGATAGGAGTGCCGCATCGAAGGCGTATTAATGGGTGAACTGACCCAATTGATTCGTATCGGTGAGGCGGTACCGCGTATCGGTGTCGATCAGTCGCTGAGAGTGCGTCCGACGAAATGTTCACACGCGGCTCCGCCGCCAACCCTGGCTGTCAATCTCCTGAGATTCTGGCAGGTAGTCGAAATAGTAGTGCAGAATGGGTTGCATGGCCCATATGTGCAGGACGCTGACGCTCTCCGATGCATACCGTCGTCTCCTCGACGGCGGAGCGGCGGTCACACGCCGACATACGTCGTATCCGGTACCGCCCACGCGGCTCGGCCAGATCCTCGAATCCGCTCATCCGGATCTTCGCACCGCCATTCGGCGTCGTGGTACAGACAAGGGAGCGTGACCGTGGATCTTCGTGAACTGAGGACCTTCGTCGCCGTGGTCGAGGAGGGCCGCTTCGCGGGAGCCGCGCATCGGCTGAACCTGAGCCAACCCGCGATATCGCACACGATTCGAGGACTCGAGAAGCAATGCGGGGTCGTGTTACTCGAGCGCACCAGCTCCGGAGTCGTGACCACGACGGCAGGCAAACTCCTGGTCGTCGAGGCTCGGGCGGTGCTCGCCCGCTACGAGCAGGCAGTCGCGGCGATGTCGCAGAACAGCGGCGAGGAAGCATCGCTCGCCATCGGCATGCCCTTCGGGCTCCCGGCGGGTCTGCTCAGCAGCGCACTGGCGACGCTCGCAGCCACCTATCCGTCGACGTCCATAGCCGTCCGACAGCTGTCCACCGCGCGCCAGATCGATGCTCTCGGTCGGGCTGAACTGGATCTTGCGCTGCTTCGGCATCGACCATCCAAGGCAGATCTGGACGCCGTGCTGATCTCCGACGAACCACTGGGGGTGATCGTCAGTGAGCGTCAGGCCGAGCGGCTGGGTCCCTCGGACGAAGTGGGACTGGAGTCGCTGGTGGGACTGGGTCTGGATTGGCACGGATTCCCACGCGACAGCAGCCCGGTGTGGTACGACGAGTTGACCTCGACACTGCGCAGCTACGGTCTGCACATCGAACCGTCGGCCTCTTACACCGAGGAGCTGGTTCCGGACGTGACGTACGCGAGTGTCAGCTTGGGACGGTCCTTCGGGTTGGCTGCTCCGAGTTGTCAAAGCACGCTCCCACCGCCGATCAAGTGGCGGCGCCTGACCGGAGATCCGCTCCGGCTGCGCACATGGGCGGCGTGGTCGGCCTCGTCTCGGCGCCGCGACCTCGGACACTTGGTGTCGTTGCTCGAAGACGGTGCGAGCGAGACGTATTCGCCGAGTCCCTGCATCGAGCTCCAAGACGCCTCGCAGGACGCGCTGGCCTCCTGAGCACACCTGCGTTGCATCCCTTCGACACGGCGACCGAGCTGGAGCCGATCGCGGCGGGCCTCGTACGCGGTCACACCGAACCTCAGTGGGCCAACATGGTCGGGCCGTTCGGGGGGATCACCGCGGCGACGATCTTGCGCGCGTTGGAGGTGCAGCCGGAGCGCGTAGGCGAACCGGTGGCGTTGACGGTCAACTTCGCAGCACCGATCGGTGATGGCGAGTTCGAAATCGTCACGGAGCCGGCGCGGAGCAATCGCTCGAACCAGCACTGGATCGCTCGACTTCGTCAGGTCGGCGAGACCAAGACGACGGCCACGGCGTTGTTCGGCACCCGGCGCGACTCCTGGTCCGACACCGAGGCCGAGGCTCCGGTGGCACCGACGCCGGAGCAGACCGGCCCGCAGAAGCCTTCGGAGTTCGCCCCCTGGCTGCGCAACTACGACATGCGCATCGTCGATGGCGCCGCTCCGGCCGACGCAAGTCAAGCTCGTGCGGAATCGACGACGACGCTCTGGGTGCGCGACGATCCCGCACGCACACTGGATCATGCTGCGTTGACCGGCCTGTGCGACGTGTTCTTCCCACGGGTGTTCCTTCGCCGCGGCGGATTCGTCCCGGCCGGGACCATCTCGCTGACCATCTACTTTCACGCCGACCACCGGCAGTTGCGGATCGTGGGGGAGGACTTCGTCCTGGGTCGCGCGCGGGCCAATCACTTCGGCGGCGGTTACTTCGACCAGAGTGCAACGATGTGGAGTCGCGGCGGGGCACTACTGGCCACCACCCATCAGATCGTGTACTTCAAGGGCTGATGGGCTAGACCTCGGGCAGCGCCGTACGGGTCCACTCGGGGATGACGCGGTGGGGGAGTACCTCGTGGATCGCCTTCCCGACCTCGGTGATGAGCCCGGGGGTATGACCGTGCAGGGGTAGGTTCACGATGACCGAGTCGATGCCGGCGTCGAAAACCCGCTTCTTCAATTGCTCAGCGATCTGCGGAGCGCTTCCGAAGACGGCGACCTCCTCCATACCCTCAGGGGCAGAGGCCGTTTCGTCAACGTTGACGATGACCAACGCGCTGGTCTGCAAGGTCGCCGGATCGCGGTCGATCTCCTCGCAACGGCGCGCCAGAACTTCGCGCTTGGCTTTGAGTTCACTGAATGGCGCCATGATGTTGAGGTGGTCGGCGTAGCGGGCGGCAAGACGGAACGTCTTGCGCTCCCCACTACCGCCCAACATGACCGGGATGTCGCCGCGGTAGCGCGGCTCGGTGAACGCGGAATCGGCTCGATACCACTTGCCCTGCAGAGCGGCTTCCTCGCCGCGGATCATCGGCGCGATGAGCGCGAGCGCCTCCGTTAGACGCTCGAAGCGATCGGTGAACGTGCCGTACTCGAATCCATACGCGGTGTGCTCCGCCTCGAACCAGCCCGCGCCCGTGCCGAGAATGGCGCGTCCCGCGCTCACCACGTCGAGAGTGGTGATGATCTTGGCCAGCAGTGCGGGATTGCGGTAGGTGATCCCAGTGACCAACGTGCCCAGTTGAATCCGCGTGGTGGCGCCGGCCAACGCCGCCAACGTCGTGTACGCCTCGAGCATGGGTTCGTTCAGGCTGCCCAGCATGGGCAGCTGGTAGAAGTGATCCATCAAGAACACGGAGTCGAATCCGGCATCCTCGGCTTCTCGTGTCTGCGCGACCACCGACGGGAAGATGTTCTCGACGCCGGTGCCGTAGGAGAAGTTGGGTATCTGAAGTCCCATTTGAATCGTCACGGTGCGACCGTATTCGTCGACGGAATCACGGTCTAGCCAACGTGGTTCGCGAAATCGACGCCGCCGATTACTTCGGTTGACATCGGTTGTCCGTGGTCGGTAGTCACAGCAATCCGATGCGCTTCAGTTCGGCGGCGTAGAGACGGACGGAGCTCGGCTGGATGTGGGGAATTTCGCCGCGCTCGCCGAGACCCGCGTGTCCGACGGCGGCCCGGAACCGATCGACGGGCACAGCGGATCCCTCGTCGGGTCGCCTGGGTCGGCGGTAGTCGTGCAGAAGCGGTAACAGCGACAGTCTCCGCTGCTCATCGGGCAGTGCGCGCAGCGCGGTTTCGAAGCGGCGCAGCCACTCCGCGTAGGGCCCGACGCGGGTGATGGCGTGCCCGTCCTCGATCAGCCAGTCGACGAACGTGTCCATGCCGATCCCGTCGGAATGCGGATTGGCCACGTGATAGGTCACGTGGGCGCTGGGATCGGACGCCGCGGCGAGCCCCGTGATCGCCTCGGCGACGAACGTGACCGGCAGGGCGTCGTAGTGCGCTGCGTTCTGCCCGTCGGCCAAGCTGGTGTAGAAGGAATCCGGAGCCATGCCGGTCGCCAGGACGCTGAAGACGAACCTGGTGAACATGTCCGGCAGATTGAGACCCCCGACTAGGCCGACGTCAGCGAGGATCATGTCGCACCGGAAGACCGTAACGGGAATGCCGCACCGCTCGTGTGCCTGGCGCAACAGCACTTCGGCGGCCCACTTGCTGTTCGCGTAGCCGTTGGCGTACTCGTCGCCGACCCTGCGGATGGGGCTCATTGCACGCACGTCGGCACACTCGGTGAACTCCGGTGGTGATATCTGATCCCCGACTGCGATCGTCGACACGTACTTGATCGGTTTCCTCATGGTGGTCATCGCCAGTCGAATCAGTTCGGCGGCGCCGCCGACGTTGACGTCGAACAGTTCGTCATAGGGCAGCACGTGATTGACGAGGGCCGCGGTGTCCACGATGACGTCGACGGTGGCGGCGAGGCGTTGCCACGTGCGGTCGTCGAGACCGAGGCGGAACTCCGTCATGTCGCCGGCGACGACCTCGAGGCGCGTGTCCGCCAGGGTCAGGTACCTACCGTATACGAATGGGTCACCGCCCTCGAAGCTTCGGTCCAGGCGCGCCGCGGCATCGGCGTCGTCGCGACCGCGGATCAAGCAGATCAGTTTGGCCACAGGCCAGCCGGCGGTCTCGAGGTATCGCAGCGCGACGTGGCGGCCGAGGAATCCGGTGGCACCCGTCAACAGCACCGTCGAGCCCGTCAGTGTCACGGGGAGCGACGGTCCGGCGTGCAGCGTCGGCGCGTCGATGAACGCGTCGAGGGCGAGGTCCCGAGCCCTGACCTCACGCGCATTCGCTCCGTGCACGGAGGCGAAGGTGGGCCTCACCGAGTCACTCCGCCGGTGTGCGTCCACCCGGTCGGCGATCACGCTCAGATCGGTGACGGGGCTCAGGATTTCACTCACCGGGATCTCGACACCGAAGAGATCACGGAGGGCGTTGCGGAAGGTCACCGCGGACAGCGAGTCACCGCCGATGTCCGCGAAACGAGAATCGGCAGGCAGGTCGGCTTCCGGGGATCCGGTCACGACGAGTGCGGCGTCGCGGACCGTTTCGCGGGTCGATTTCGAGTCTCGGTTCTCCGCCAGTGCACGGCGACGTTGCCCAAGGGATTCGTCATTCGCGGCGTACAACTCCTCGAGCACTTTCCCGTACCGGCGCTTCAACGCCGCCCTCGCCGGCTTCCCCGGTCCGGTGAGCAGTCCGTTCGCCAGAGCGAAGGGTAGCTCCTCGATGAGGAAGTCGCCGGGCACCTCGTACGCGCGCAGAGCGTTGTGGCGTGCCGTCTCCCTGAGCGCCTCGGTGAGCAGCGACCGCAGCAGGCTCCGGTCTCCCTTGGAACGAGCCAGGGCGATGGCGGTGGGCACGATGACGGCCAGCAGATACGAGCGGGTGCTCGAGCCGTAGACGTAGATCTGACCGATCATGGGGTGGCTGACATATGCACCCTCCAGGGTCGCCGCAGCGACGAACTCGCCCTGGGACAGCTTGAGCACGTTACTCGTTCGGTCCACGTAGGCGACGTGGTCCGGCCCGATTTGCGCCACGATGTCGCCGGTGTGGTACCAGCCGTCGGCGTCGATCACCGAGGACGTCACATCGGGTCGCCGGTAGTAACCACCGAACAGGCCTCCGGATTTGATGAGGAGTTCGCCGCGCGGATGCGGCTCATCAGTCGAGTAATAGCCCAGATCGGGAACGTCGGCGAGGCGGTATTCGGTGACCGGCGGTCGGACGATGCGTCCGTTGATGGAGATCATGCCCGCCTCTGTTGAGCCGTACAGGTCGATCAAGGGCACATCCAAGAAGGACTGCACCCAGTGCTTCAGCTCCGTCGATATCGGCGCGCCCGTGACCACGGCGAGGATCTGACGTCCGCCGATCATCGACTCGCACAGCTGCTCCTCGATCGTGGAGCGGATGTCACTCGAGGAGGTGTGGGCGCCGCCACCTTCGGCGAGAAGCCGCTCGACAACGATCTGGACCTCGTGGTGGACGATCTCCCACATGCGCGGAACGAGGTGCAGATGGGTGGGCCTGACGAGCGCGATGTCGTCCATGAGAGCCGGACGGTCGCCGTTGGTGGTGAAGTACGCGGTGCCGCCGGACCACAGTGCCATGGCGACGGAGATGCGCCCGGCCGCGTGACTCAACGGAAGAGCACACAGAGATATGGCGGGGTACCGGGCCGCATCCCCGAACGCCCCGCTGGACAACGACTTCCAGAAGCCGACGACGGCCCGCTCCGAGATCGTCGCCCCCTTGGGCGTTCCAGTCGAACCCGATGAGTAGATCAGCAGGGCCGGTGCGTCCAGGTCACCGTCCGGCCTGTTCGGCGCCCTGAATCGTGATCCGCGAGCGCTGAAGTCGCCGAGCGGCTCGACCACGAGATCGCACCGCTCCCCGGATGCGCGCACCCGCGCGGCGTCGAGACTCTCGCGGTGTGCTGAGACGCGCTCGTCGTAACCGAACGCGATGATGCGAGGAGGTGCGTGTGCTACCAGAGCGAGGTCGACGGCCTTCTCGATCAGGTCGACGTCGGTGAAGATCAGCACTGGTTGGGTCTCGTCCGCCAAGGCACTCAGTTGCTCAGTTGCAACTCCGCTCTGCAGCGGTACGACCAGTGCCCCAGCCAGCGTTGCGGCGAGGTCGATCACCGTGTAATCGATTCCGGAGAAACCGAGGATCACGACGCGGTCACCGGGGTTCAGCGGTGCGGGCCCGCTGGTGAGGGAGCTGATCATCGCTTCCACCCGCCGCCAGAGCTCGCGGTAACTGATCGTCGCGAACGACGGCCGTAGTTCGGCGACGGTGTTCCCCGACCCGTCGGTCGTCAGCCTCGTGGCTCGTTGCGCCAGTGCGGGACGGCTCGCGTACCGATGTGCAACCGTGCGTACGACATCGAAGAGACGAACATCCGGCCGTAAGAGCTCCTGCTGGACGGCGTCATCCGGCCGGGCCGCGGCGAACTCGAGGTCACAGGCCAGAAGGCGGTCGACTCGGTGCCGGAGCCGGTCCTCTTGCGACACCCCGATGTCAAGCGGTCGAGCAGCAGCAGATGCCTTCGACATCGTGCGGTCCCCTCTGGTAGGTCGTCGACGATCGGGCATCGGCACTACCGCGCCGACCGAGCGGGGCGGTACTGTCCGAACTCGCAGCACCCGCATAAGTCCTACCGGTCCTGACTGAGATGCGGGTATCGCTCGGGGTTATGTCGACCATCGATCGCGCTTTCGACCGTCAGGGCGAGGCTCCGAATATGCCGCGAAAGCGCCACGTCGGTACGCGATGATTATTCACGGGCGGCGGCATGTCAGCACCGTTGCAGCGTATCCACCAGGGTCGCGAGGAAGCCGTCGGTTGTCATGTAACCGGTTTTGGTCAAACGCATCCGACCTCCGTAGGTGATCACACCGGTGACTGTCTCTTCGGCCACCTGAGTCAACTGAACCGGCCCCCAGAGCGCGCTGGGTGTAAGCCTGCAGTGACTCGGTACGAGGCGGACACCGAGGTTGGTGACCGAGAGGTCGTTGCTGAGCCCCGCAATGAGGAATCGCTTCGCTGAGTCGGAGTCGGCGTCAGGCGTGATCGCCGCCTCGACCATCCGAGATGCGGTCAGGATGCCTTCCCGAGAGCGCTGTTGCCGGAGTTGGTGGTTGATCATTCGGGCGTGCTCCCAGAACGTGGCGCCGTCGTCAGCATCCACCCCGGTCCGCATCGACATGAAGTAATCGGCGCAACTCTCGGGCTCTCCGATCAAGGACCGGAAGTTGATCGGCGACACTACACGTGTGAAGCCGTCGCGAGATCTGCCGCCGAACCCTGGCGGTGGCCGAGACCAGCGCCGAGTGGACCGTACTGCGTTGGGCGCGCGCCCGCGAGACCAATTGCGCGGTGGCGTTCTCCGTTAGGGAAGCGGTGGCCACGTGAGGCGTGACGCCGTCGAACGGCCGGACGCTACTCACGCGGTTCATGCGGGCATCCTGCGCTGGCGACTCCGCGGCGTCGTCGTAGCCGCTGTCGACAGCGGCGCAGTGGCGAGCGAGCATCGATTCCTGGGATGGCGGCGGCGGCAGTGTGTTCAGTCCAATACCGTTGAGCGCCAGAATGAGATCGCGCAGTACTAGTGCTGCCGAGATCCCATCGGCCACCGTGTGGTCAAGGGTGAGTAGCACCACACTGTGCCGCCTTCTGCGTAGCAGAATGGCACGCGCAAGGGGCGCAGTCTGACGATCGAACGGTGCAGCGAGCTCCTCGGCGGCGACGAAGGGCCACTCCCGGGGATCAGCATCCGAGACGGACAACGGAAGCCCGACGACCTGCGAATCATGCAGGAAGATCGGTCCATCCTGAGAAGCCTCGCCGACACGTACCTGCAGCAGAGCATGGCGCTGCGCAACCTTTGCCAGGGCGTGACGCAATTGCTCAGCCGGTATCTCGAAGGCGAACTCCGCGGCCAATGTGAAGTGCACGGGATGTGCCTCGGAATAGCGGTAGAAGAGTCGCTCGAGGGCCCCGAGCGGTCGAATCACACGCTGTTCTGGCAATGTCACTCGCCAACTTCCTCTCGAAGGTCGGATGCTTTGAGATCCGATGCTGAAAGCGCCTGCAGCGACTCAGGGTTCAACATCAAGCGGCATGGCCTCGATCACGATGTAAGGCTGATGCAGACGGGACGTGCGGACGGTGCGCAGTCCCGCGGAAGCTAGGAGGGATCGCAGGTGATCGGTGTTGCGCTCCTGCCCGGTGAACGCCGCCATCATGCCCATGTCCATCATGGCAGCTTCGACTGACCCGTCGTCGGTGGTCATATCCACGACGAAGAGACGGGCTCGAGGGCCCATGGAGGTATGGACGTTGGTCAGGATTTGTCTGCACGACTCGTCATCCCAATCATGGAGAATGAACTTCAGGAGATAGATATCCGCGGACGGGATTTCGCGGAAGAAGTCACCAGCGACCCCCGTAATGCGGTCCTGCAGACTACGGCGGCGTGATTCGGATTCGACTCCCGACATCGCCTGGGGCAGATCCAAGACCACACCGCTGAGCTGATTGTGCATCTTCAGCAGGTGGGCAACGAATGCTCCGTCGGCCCCACCGACGTCCACGACGGTCCGAGCCCCGTCAGGCTCGATCGCGAGAACCGCCTCGGCAATCACGGGTGTGGAGATCTCGGTCATCGCGAGACTGAACACCCGCGCTGCTGAGTCGTCCTCGGCGAAGAACTCGAACGGCGAACAGCCGAGAACGTCCTGAGTGTGATCGCGGCCGGCCCGCACGGTGTCTGTCATACGCATACCGGGCATCCAGGACACTTCGCTGCCTGCGGTCTGTGCATAGTGCTTCAACGAAAGAGGTGATTCGCCGTCGAGGACATCGAGCATGGCGGTCCGAGCGAACCGGGAGGTTTCCGGATTGAAGACCACGAAGCCCAATGCGGCCGCCCGCAACAGGCGGTGCGTCATCGACGGGTCGATGTTCATCCTGGAGGCGATATCACTGCTGGACAACGCGTCTGCTCTCAGGTGCTCGGCTACATCCAGCTCGGACAACGCGGGCCACCTGACTTCCTCAATACGCCATGATGATTCGGTATACGGCATCGTGTTCCGCGCGCGTCGCCGCAGTAGACGAGCGCGCGTTACACGGCTTCTCGCTCACCGGAGTCTCCTATTCGTACGGGCGATGCTCGCGTGGCTTCAGGTGGGGTGTCCTCAGTCCGGAATGGTGCCACCACGGCCGCGCCGGCTACGGCAACCCTGCGAATGCGACTGTGTCGGCTCGTCTATCGGTCCGCTCAGCCCTGCGCACGCGGGTGCCGGCACCCCCTCTACGGTGTCTCGATCGCACCTCGTGCATCGCTCATGCCATCGATAGGACCGATCGAGGCTGTTAATGAACACGGCGACTTCGCACCTTAAGCTCAACTAGTACAGCATATTTCGTCCCGACGAACTCACGTCCGTGTTGGACTCGGGACGACCGTGGGAAGGATTCAGGTGGGTGTCTTGATCGTCGAGGAAGCGGCTGGACTGCTCGCCAATCCGCAGTCGTACGTGGACGAGGCCCGTCTCAACGAGGCTTTGGCGTGGCTTCGTGAGTACGCGCCCGTCGTCTGGGTCGACCACGCCCCCTATCGGCCGTTCTGGGCCGTCACCAAACACGCCGACATCTTCGCCATCGAGCGTGACAGCGAGCTGTGGTTGAACGAACCGCACTCGATCATGGCTCCCGCCGAGTCGTGAGGTCGCCGTCGGTCCACGCCGGTACACCAGCCGCCAGGAACCCGTCGACGAACCCCGGAAACATGTCCGACAACAGCCGTGCACCGTGAGCCAGGAGCAGGTGCGGCTGCTCACCGTGGGGAACACCCCTTCGCTTCCCGGCGTCGTCGTCGAATGGTGAGTCGCGCTCCACGACCGTGACCTTGTCGCAGGCTTCCGAAAGCACCGCCGCGGCGCGCGGCGGCTGCTATCTCAGAATGGGCGATATAACCCAATTCGGAGTTAGGATCGCGGATACGGAACCGGCGCGTGTGGAGTTGGAGTCACCGCTGAATCCGGCCACGCTGCGGACGCCGTTTCTTTTCGAGGCCTTGACGGATGCCGATCTCGAAGCAGTGGCGGCTCAGGCTTCGCTGGTGGACTACGGGGTGGGCCGGCTCATCAGCGAGGGCGAGCCCGCGCGCGATTTCTATGTTTAGGTCGAGGGGGAACTCGCCTTGAGCAAGCGATGCGGGACCGAGACGTCCAAACGATGCGGACCGGTCACCGCGGCGCGTATTGCGGCGCGACCGCCTCCTTCATCGACGACCCTCCCGCCAGGTACGGCTTCTCGGTGCGTACGACCAAGCCACCCGCATGGTTCGGATCGCCGCCGACCACTTCGGTGCGTTCGTCCGCGCGCGGTATCCCATGGCCGTGCACCTGTTACAGGGCATGATCGTCGACCACGAGGGCGTTCATCAACTCATTGATCAGCAGCGTCGAATCCAAGCGGCCGGAACACTGACCGCCGGACTGATGCACGGGCTGAACAATCCGGCTGGGGCGATGGTCCGCATCGCAGCGCAACTCCGGACGCGTCTTCACGACGATCACCAGTACCGCACCGACCGTCGGCTTCCGCCGGTCGCTTCGCAGGTGTACGAGGCACTCCGATGCGAGGTCGTCGACTCGGTCGACAACGTACTGAAGTCGCCGCTCTCGGCCTCTCAACGTGTTCGTCTGGAGGAGGACTTCGAACAGTGGCTGACTGTCCATGGCGTCGAGGACACGTGGGCATGGGCGCCGTCCCTTGCGGCCGGTGGCCTCACGCCGGCCGCGCTCCAGATCATGGCCGACGCGCTGACCGGATCGGAAGCCGCGGACCAACTGTCGGCGGTGGTGTCCGCGTTGACCGAACGCATCGACAAACTCCTACTGTTCGGTGACCTGGCCGTGCGAGCACCGAGATCAGCGCGCTGGTCGGATCGGCACAGCAGTACTCCCAGCTCGACGCATCACCGCTCACCGTATGCGATCTGCACGATCTGCTGGATAGCACGCTGACCGTCATGTCCGCCGCCACGGGCGGAAGCATCGTCGTCCGCCGGGATTACGCTGCCGACATTCCACCGATGCTCTGTTACGCCGGCGAACTCAACCAGGCGTGGACCAACCTGGTGGACAACGCCATCGACGCCATCCGGGCCACACCGACGGGTACCGGCGTCATCACGGTGCGCACCGCGCTCGTCGACCCCGCAATCGTCCGCGTGGAGATCGAGGACACCGGGGTGGGTATCGACGCGGCGATTCGGGAACGGGTGTTCCTGCCCTTCTTCACGACCAAGCCGGTCGGTGAGGGGGTCGGCATGGGCCTGGATCTGGCCTGGCGCACGATCGTGGGGTTGCACGGTGGGACGCTCGGTGTCCAGTCGCGGCCCGGCGACACGCGCTTCACCGCCTGCCTTCCGCTGGGCCAGACGGGCTGAACGCGGCAGTCCGGGCCTCAATCGCTCGCGGCGAGCCCGTCTACCACTTCGAGAAGCCGACCGCGGCTGAGACGCCAGGCTTACGTCAGTAATGGACGGTCGTATCGACGTGGGGGACGTGGACGTGAGGTTGGCTGATGTGATTGACCCAGCCGAAGCCGGGCTCGTTGACGGGCAATCTTCTTCATGTCGCTTCCTCGGTCATCATGCTGCGGATGGTCATCTGCTGTTAGTGGGCCGGTAGCCAGCCAATCAAGCTGCGCCACAGAACGAAAGAGAATTCGAGGTGTTCATGGGATCAATAGCTGCAAGTTGAGGGGTCGGCTCACGCCCGCCACGACGAAATGCGGTGATTGATTGAAGGACACCCAACGACGGTATGGGTTGACGTCTGCGCTCACGGAAGTACGTCTTCAACCACTGTCGTTCATTGCGGGGGGCGCATGCTCGTCATCGACGCCAAACGAATCTCGGCGCATCAGAGCCCGGAGGAATGACCGCGAGAACTCCTCCTCATCGAAGCCCGTGGCAGCGCGGATCGTAGGTCCGCTATCGGTATCGAACGTCAGAGGATCGCCGTGGTAGGTGCGAGCCACTTGCACCGCGAAGGATCCAGCCGTGGCCGTGAAGGTTACGGGGCCCTCCACCCATTTCGTCACCAGATTCGGACGGTGGAGGATCACGGCCGCGAGCCCGTCGTGCGCGGCTGAAACGCGACGTCCCCAAAGGTATTGATACGTACCGTTGGAGGCGTCGAGTACCGCGGCGGCGAAGGTGGCCCACGGCCCGGGCTGGCGTCGCAGCCGATCGTAGGCGTCTTCGTCCAGCAGCGCTCTGAGGGTGACGTTCACGCCAACCATGACGACGTTCTCGATGTTCGGAGCGGTGTAGACGTTTTGGGCCGCGATCCGGTCGTGGTTGGAGTTCGAGTCGGTCAGGGTGAGGCCACCGGGTGGGGGATACGGGCCGCCGCCGCCCATGATGACCACCGAACGCAATTTGCAGAGGATCTCGGGGTCGAGTTCGAGGGCGAGTGCGAGGTTGGTCAGTGGTCCGATGGCGAGAAGGTCCACGCGTTGTGGATGGGCGTTGGCGATTCGGACCAGGAAGTCGGCAGCGGACTCCGCCTGGATGTGGGGAATGGACGTGGACAGGCCGCGATCGCCTAGGCCGTCCTCGCCGTGCCAGACGGTGTCGATGACCGCGTCGCCCTGCAGTGGTCCGGCGGCGCCGAGGTAGACGGGCACGTCGGTGCGACCGGCGACCTCCAGCACGGTCGCGGCGTTACGCGCAGCCTGACGCACCGTGGTATTGCCGAACACTGCTGTAACGCCTTTTATTTCGATGTCCGGTTGGGCCAGGAGGTACAGCAGGGCGTGCGCATCGTCCAGTCCCGTGTCGGTGTCCACCACCACCCATCGCGTATCCGCGCCCGGTGCCGGTTCCAGCATGCGACTCCTCAGGTTCACGCCGAGGACGATTGTGCAGGAGATTCCGCGGGGGCGCCCCCGCCCGAGGTATGCAAAACGATGCAAAACCTTTGGTGGACTTTGCATCGGTTGCCCCATTGACACCCCGGAGAGCAGCGGCGCAGCATCAGGAGGCCATTGTTACAAATCGATTTGCATGGGCGGAGCGACGATGCGTACAGGTTGTGTGGTCACCAGCGACGTCGCGGCGGCGGCCGGGGTGAGTCAAGGACGGTCCCGCAGGCTCAGCGTTCGGCGTGCTGTCTCCGGTGAAACGCGGCGGCGCGCACAGAAGGTGCGCGAGCGGCTCACCGACGTGCCTTCACGCCCCGCCTCGCGGCGTCAACTCTGGGAGGACGCCGCCAACGATCGCATG
Source organism: Mycolicibacterium arabiense (assembly GCF_010731815.2). NCBI lineage: Bacteria > Bacillati > Actinomycetota > Actinomycetes > Mycobacteriales > Mycobacteriaceae > Mycobacterium > Mycolicibacterium arabiense. The sequence goes on along the minus strand of NZ_AP022592.1, from coordinate 105,983 downwards.
GACTTCTGGGCTAAGCGAGCTCGTGAACTGTTGTGGACCACCGATTTCAGTGAGGTGCTCGACTGGTCGAAGGCGCCGTTCGCCCAATGGTTCGTGGGCGGCACACTCAACGTGACAGTCAACTGCGTGGATCGTCACGTAGCCGCAGGTAAGGGTGGCCGGGTCGCGATCCACTGGGTTGGCGAGCACGGTGATCGTCGTGACATCACCTACGGCCAATTGCTGAGCGAGGTCGGCAAGGCCGCGAATTATCTTGACGGAATCGGGCTTCGGGCGGGAGACCGAGTCGCCATCTGCATGCCGATGATCCCGGAGGCCGTCGTCGCCATGCTCGCCTGCGCCCGACTCGGTCTCGTTCACGTGCTCGTTGATGCCGCCTCATCCGCAGCGACCACGCGACTGTTGTTGGACGACTCACGAGCAAGGCTGGTGATCACCGCAGACGGTCATTTTCGAGGAGGAGTCGCGATGCCGTTGAAAGGAGTCCTCGACGAGGCACTCGCTCATGGCGACGCACCCCGCGCTTCCGTGGAGCGGATCGTCGTGGTCCGTCGCACGGGTGACAGTGTCGAATCGACGTGGGTGGACAACCGCGATGTCTGGTGGCACGACGCCGTGGGGTCGGCCGGAGAACATCACGACCCTGGTTCGTTCGACGCGGAGCATCCGCTGTTCCTGTTCTACCCGTCGTTCGCAGAGGGCAAGCCGCGTGGCATCGTGCACACCTCAGGCGGATACCTCACTCAAGCCCGGTATACCTTCCGTTTCGTCTTCGGCCAAGAGGAGGACGCGGACGTCTTCTGGTGCGACACCGAACTCGCCACGATCGCGGGGCACACCTATCAGGTGTACGGCCCGCTCTCCGCTGGTGCGACATCGGTGATCTACGAGGGCGGCGCGGACCTCCTCGATGAACGTCGACACGTCCGGATCATCGCGGACTACGGCGTGACGACCTACTACGTGGCGCCGAACGCCGTCCGCACATTTGTCGGGTCGGAGCCGAGAGCCATTGCTGCCAGCTCTCTTACCTCCTTGCGTCTGGTCGGCACATTGGGTGAACCTCACAGCGAGCCCGCACGCCGCTGGTGCCGCGACATTCTCGGCGGTGAGCGATGCCCTGTCGCAGTCACCTGGTGGCAGGAGGAAACGGGGACGATAGTCGTCGCCCCGCTGCCGGGTGCGTCCGCATGCTCGGCGGGCTCATCGATGAGCCCGCTGCCCGGCATCAGTGCGCACATCGTCGATGATGAAGCCGACCTGGTCGTACCGGGAGAGAACGGACATCTGGTCATGGACCGGCCGTGGCCGTCCATGGCACGAGGGATCTGGGGCGACGACGACCGATTCATCTACACCTATTGGCGACGGTTCACCGAGCGTTGCTGGTACTACACCGGTGTCGACGCCCACTATGGCGAAGACGATGCCATCCGGCTGCACGACGTTCCCGTTGACGTGGCGTGAGCGCGTGCACGTTGCGAATCAGTGATCTGCCCCGGTGTTTCGTCAATCGTCTGAAGGGCACCATCGGGACAATCGTGGGCGCTGTGGGAATCGGCCCACGTCGGCTCTAGGGGGAGCGCCGCTGGTCAGCTACTGCCTCTCCAACGAAGTCGATCAGTTCGGCCAGATTCTTGGCGGTGTTTCCAGAAGGCGTCATCGCCTTGGCGAGATTCTCCGCTTCGGCTTCGGCACACTTGTCTTCGAACCGCCATCCTTGCTTGGTAAGGGCAACAACGACTTTCCGCCGATCGGCAGGATCCACCTGGCGCAACGCAGCGCCCATGTCGATGAGCTGATCGACGTGTCGTGTCAGAGAACTCGCCGGGACTGCCGACAATTCGGACAAAGTAGTCATGGACATGTACTCGACTTGGCGCAGTGTCCCAATCACTCGCCACTGTTCGAGGCTGATACCAACCTCATTGAGTGTCGGGCGCAGCAAGTCGGTGATGCCCTGCTCGCACCGGGCGAGCATAAGCAGGAAGCTGGTCGATCGTGTCGATGGCACGATTTTCTCTGTACAGGTGGCACGTCATGCTTCATGCAACTGCGCGAACAGATGTAGATGACCGACGAGCACGTGGTGAGTCGATCCGTACGCGCCTTCGCGGGCGTCCGTATCGCCGAGCGGCTCGCCGCGCGTGGCGATCGCGGGCTCGAGCTGTCCTGATACGCGAATAGCCTTCGTCCACCGAACGATCACTGGGCTCGGCGCCGTTGGAAGCCGCGCGGCGCTGCACGCAGGCTCCGCGGATCGGGAGATAGCGGCGAAGCGAAGGTCACGGCCCTTCGCTCGCCTCGATGATGGTTCGGGCCAGACCCTCCGGGTTGGTGTACATGACCTCGTGGCTTCCGGGCATTTCGATGATGCGACGGAACGGCAGTTTACTGGTGAGCCGTGGGTGCCAAGCCCATTCACTGGGGAAGACAACGTCATCCGCGAGGTTGATGTAGCTAATCGGAATGTCGAGTGACGGGAACCGCTTCAGATCGACCGGCTCCGTCATCAGGTCATAGCCCTCGGCGCACAGCTCTTCGTACGTCGAGCGGGCGAGGTCCGGAGCGGCGTCGTTGATGAAGTTGTTGCACCACATGTCAAAGGGGATCGTCACGGTGTGATCGGGCGATTCAGCCGCGAGCTGGTCGAACATCGGCCGGTAGGGGGGCGGTGCCGCGTCGAGTAGGCACTGACCGTCCTCCAGTACGACTCCGGAGACGAAGGTCAGCCACCGGATGCGCTCGGGAATCGCCTCGGCGACCTTGCTGCTGACGACGGCTCCATTGCTGTGGCCTACTAGGACGACGTCGGTGAGTCCTTCCGCCATGACGACGTCTACGACGGATTGCGCGCACTCCGCGTACGTCGTCTGCTTCGGCGCCCCGTCGCCGCGGCCGGGCAGGGTGGGCGCAAACGAATGATGGCCGCGGTCGTGCAGTGCGGCGGAGACACCGTTCCAGGCAGAGCCATCGTGCCAATTGCCGTGAACGAGTATGTATTCGGGCATGGCTGAAGACTAGGTCGAGATCGGTAGTGGTGGAGTTCGCGGTATGAATATCGCCAATCGACGGGAGATCGCGCCGATCACCAGACCGTCACCCCACCGACCGAGACGGCGCATTCGTCGTTCGCACCACCTCCATTCGCAGCGGTTGTTGGGCCACGGCCGGCTCCATCGTCATCCTGGTGCAGCCCAAATGAACCGAAACGCCCGATCCGAGGAGACGCCCCGTGACATCAGCCCCTGCAGCTGAACCCACCGATCTGACGGCAGGCAGCTGGGTGATCGATGCCCTGCATTCGTCGGTCGGCTTCTCCGTCCGCCACCTCATGGTCACCACGGTCCGCGGGCGCTTCGTGGAAATCAACGGTGCGATCGTTATCGCTGAGGATGGCGCGCAGTCTGTCGCCGCCGAGATCGCGATCGATTCCATCGACACCGGCAACGAGACCCGCGACGAGCACCTCAAATCCCCGGACTACTTCGACGCCGCCCAGTTCCCTACCGCGACGTTCGTGTCGACCCGGGTGCGTGCCGACGGCAACGACTGCGTCGTCAGCGGGGACTTCACTTTGCGGGGCGTCACCAAGCTGGTGGATCTGAAGCTCGAGTTCAACGGCACCAACCCCGGCATGGGGCACGGGGAAGTCGCCGGCTTCTCCGCGTCAGCGGTACTGAGCCGCAGAGACTTCGGCGTCGGCACGGATACGCCGCTCGACACCGGCGGTGTGGTCCTGGGGGACAAGGTAACCATCACACTCGACATCGAAGCGCTGAAGCAGCCTTGATCGACAATTGGCCCGCAACCTCGGTCGCGGTTGGGCCAGCACGGTAGAAGGTAATGGCGCTACGACCTCGCAAGGAGGACAGAATGAACTGTGCGAACAGTATTGGGCGTACCCAATCCGTGGGCGTACTTGGCGACACCGATGCCCGAGACGGAACTGGATCGCCGGTGACGACTGTCGCGGAGACTCGGCCAGCGCGTATCGCTGCGGCCTCGATGATCGGCACTACCATCGAGTTCTACGATTTCTACGTCTACGCCACGGCGTCGGTCCTGGTCTTCCCCCAGGTGTTCTTTCCCACCGGCGACTCGACGACGGCGCTGCTGGCGTCGCTGGCCACGTTCGGATTGGCATTCGTGGCGCGACCAGTCGGTTCGGTCGTCTTCGGGCACTTCGGCGACCGGATCGGTCGCAAGTCCACGCTGGTGGCGTCGCTGCTCCTGATGGGTGCGGCCACGTTCGGGATCGGGCTGCTACCGACCTACGCTCAGGTTGGTGTCGTGGCGCCGATCCTGTTGGCGACATTGAGGTTCACCCAGGGTCTGGCGTTGGGCGGCGAATGGAGCGGCGCCGCGCTGCTGGCGATCGAATCCGCACCGCAGCGCCACCGCGGTTGGGCCGCGATGTGGCCACAGCTGGGCGCGCCGGCGGGTTTCCTGCTCGCCAACGGATCGCTCCTTGTCCTGCTCTCGGTGTCGTCCAGCGAGGCGTTGCTCAGCTGGGCCTGGCGCATCCCGTTTCTGCTCAGTGCGGCGATGGTGGCGGTCGGGCTCTACGTTCGGCTGCGCCTGACAGAGACTCCGGTGTTCGCCCGATCCGCCAGCCGTGGCGATGCGGTGCGCACACCGAAGGCGCGGTTGCTGAGCCGGAACGGGTACGAGGTGGTGGTGGGTACGTTCGCCGTCGTGTCCACGTTCACGATCTTCTACGTGGTGACGACGTGGACGCTCAGCTACGGCACCGCCAAGTCCACCCAGCACGGCTTGGGGTTCGGGTTCGTGGACTTCCTTCGGCTGCAGTTGATCGCCGTGCTGTTCTTCGCGGCGGCAGTTCCGTTGGCCGGCAGGCTGATCGATCGCTTCGGCCGCCGCCCGATCCTGTTGTGCACCAGCGTCGCCATCGCCTACGGTACGAGCTTCGGCTTCTTCCTGGACCCCGCGCGATCCTCGTCCACGCTCACCCTGACGTTCCTCATCCTCGGGATGGCACTCGTGGGATTGGCCTACGGGCCGTTGGGCGCGGTTCTCCCCGAGATGTTCCCGACGAACGTCAGGTACACCGGCTCCGGTGTGTCGTTCAATCTCGCCAGCATCCTGGGTGCTGCGGTCGCGCCGTTCATCGCGACGTGGTTGACCGCACACCACGGGTCGGCGAGGTGGGTCTGTACCTGGTGGTCACCGCGGCGGTGACCCTCGTCGCTCAACTGGTGAGGCGTGAGACCACGTCGGTCTCGTTGGATCGGTGACAGTCAGTATCCGGTCGGTCCGTACCGATCTCCGAATCGAGAGGGTTCACACGTGACAACAATCAGGCCGGTCGCCCTCGTCACGGGCGGCGCATCCGGTATCGGCAGTTCGGTCGGCCTAGCGCTGCGTGACGCGGGCTACGAGGTGGTGGGCACTAGCCGCCGCACGTCGGGCATCACACCTCCGCCCGGCGTGACGTTGCTCGATCTCGACGTGGCCGACGACGAATCGGTCGCCGCCGCTGTCGAGCAGGTCATCGGGCGGTTCGGGCGAATCGACGTCTTGGTTAACAACGCCGGCGTGGGCTTCATCGGCGCGGCTGAGGACAGCTCGGTCTCCAACGACCAGGGCGTTTTCGACATCAACGTCTTCGGGCTCATTCGCATGACCAAGGCCGTTCTGCCGCACATGCGATCCCGAGGCCACGGCCGCATCATCAACATCTCCTCGGTCGGCGGTCTGGTGCCCATGCCGTACATGGCGATCTATTCGGCCTCGAAACACGCGGTCGAAGGTTATTCGGAGTCGCTGGATCACGAGGTGCGCGAGCACGGTGTGCGGGTCCTTCTGATTGAGCCCTCGTGGATCAAGACCGGGATCGACGTGAACAGTGTGAAGCCCGACGCGCCGGTGCAGGTCTATGCCGAACGACGCCGGGCGGCCGAGCAGTTGCTCGCGGATTCGGTTGCCAACGGTGAGGATCCCGCGGTGGTCGCCAAAGTGGTCGTGGCGGCCGCAACCGACAAAAACCCCAAGCTGCGCTACGCCGCCGGTGCCCTCGCTCCACGCATCGGCGCCTTTCGCCGCTTCGCGCCTTCCGGGGTGTTCGACAGGCAGCTCCGCAAGATGAGCAAGCTCACGAGCTAGTCGGCCGCTCGCCACCGAGATAGCGCACACCATCAATCTCCACCTCGTCGAGACAACCGAAACCGCTACACCCCCGACGGTGGTGGCGCCGGTCTGCGAACTGCGCCTGACCTATCCGCGCTGGGGCGCCCAACGCATCGCCCACGAGCTGGCACTGCGCGGGGTGGACGCGCCGCCCTCGCGGTCGAGTGTGTACCGGATGCTGGTACGGCACGGCCTTGTCGCCGCCCAGCAGCAGAACCACAAACGCAGTGCCGGCGCTGGAAGCTCGACGCCCCGATGCAGCTTTGGTAGATCGTCATCACGGGCGGGGTCTTGCTGGTCGACGGCCGTGAGTGCATGGTGATCGCCGGCATCGACGGGTACGCCCGATTCGTCGAGATGTCCACCGTCGCTGAGCCTGGGCTCGCGCGGTGATCGAAATCTCGCGCACCGTGTCACGCGACGGCTGCACCGACTCGCCGCAGACAGGGTACTGCTGGAGTCGGCCTCAATCGGTGACGGTGCGGGCCCTACAATCCGCTTCCCGGATTCAGAATCCCGGCTGGGTCAAGCGCCTGCTTGATACGACGGTTGAGGGCAAGGGCGTCATCGCCGATGTTCGCACCCAGCCACGGCCTTTTGAGACGCCCGACCCCGTGCTCGCCGGTGATGGTTCCGCCCAGTCCGATCGCCAGGGTCATGATCTCACCGTAGGCGGCCTGCGCACGCCTACCCTGGTCGGCATCCATGGGATCGAAGACTATGAGCGGATGAGTGTTCCCGTCGCCAGCATGCGCGATCACCGCGATCTCGACATCGTTAGCGCGCGATATGTCAGCGATCCCCCGGACGAGGCCACCCAGGTGCGGAACCGGGACGCCGACATCTTCAAGGAGAAGGGTTCCTCGGCGTTCGACCGCTGGAATCGCCATCCGCCTTGCCGCCACGAACGCTTCACCGGTTTCGGCGTCGGGAGCCACCAGAACTTCGGCCGCATTGTTCGCCTCGCACAGCGACTCGATGCGGATGATCTCGGCTGCCGCGGTGGAATCGGCTTCGTCGGATTGGGCCACCAACAGCGCCTCCGCCGAACGATCGAGACCCATTTTGGTGACGTCCTCGACCGCGTTGATCGACACGTTGTCCATGAACTCGAGCATCGACGGGCGCATCGACTGTGTGACCTCGAGGACCGCGCGGGTGGCGTCGTCGAGGGATGCGAATGTAGCAACCAGGGTGGTGGGTGTCCGCGGAGCGGGCAGAAGCCGCAGGATCACTTCGGTGACAATGCCCAGGGTGCCTTCTGATCCGACAAATAGCTTCAGAAGAGGCAGGCCTGCAACATCTTTGATTCGTTTTCCACCCAGTTTGACTGCTGATCCGTCGGCCAGCACCACCGTCATGCCGAGCACGTAATCAGTGGTTACTCCGTACTTGACACAGCACAGCCCGCCAGCGTTGGTCGCGACATTTCCGCCGATGGAGCAGATCTCGTACGACGATGGGTCCGGCGGGTACCACAACCCGTGGGCAGCTACGGCGCGCTTGACTTCGGCGTTGAGCAAGCCGGGCTCTACGACTGCTGTTCGCGTGAGAGGGTCGATCTCAATCGAACGCATCCGCTCGGTACATATGACGATGCAGTCGGTTACAGCGGACGCTCCGCCGGACAATCCTGTGCCGGCGCCGCGTGGCACCACAGCGATTCCACGGGCCGCCGCGAATGAGACCGCCGCCTGCACGTCAGCAGTGCACGTCGCGCGTACGACGGCCATCGGAACACCGGCGTTGGGGTCGAGCGCGCGATCCCAACGGTACTTGTCCGTCCGAGCGGGATCGGTGATCAGGCAGCCCTCGGGAAGCACCGACTCCAGCGGGGTCAGGTCCAGTGAGGTCGAGGAAACGTCCATAACCAGCTTTCATATTTGGAATAGGGATTCCAAATGTCCAGGTTGGATCGTTAGGTGTCAAGCGTCACTCGCTGACCAGGCCTACCATGTCCGTCACCAGTTGCCTCGCCGCCGATTGGAGTAGCGGTACTGCTCGGTCGACGAGTTCGTCGGTCATTCGTGTCACCGGCCCGGATACGGAAACCGCCATCCCTGTAACGACATTTGATTCCAGCGGTACTGCGACACAACGGACACCGATCTCCTGCTCCTGTTCATCCAGTGCGAACCCGCGTCGGCGGATCAGGTCGACCTCGGCCAGCAGCGCGAGTCGGGTGGTCAACGTGTGTTCAGTACGAGCAGGCAACCCCCCGCGGCCCACAATCGCATCGATTGCAACGTCATCGAGTTGCGCTAGTAGCGCTTTCCCCACGCCGGTGCTGTGTAATTCGACGCGGCGACCAACCTCAGTGAACATCCGCATCGCATAGCGGGAAGGGGCCTGGGCGATGTATTCGGCTTCCTCACCCGCGAGAACGGCCAGATTGGCGGTCTCGCCGAGTTCGGTGACCAAATCCGCCAGGACGGGAGATGCACCGGCTCCGACAGTGGCGTTGGCCACGGACGCGAGCGGCATCAATCGATAGCCCAACACGTAACTGCGATTGGCCATTTGCCGCATGTACCCGCGCTCCACCAGCGTCCGGAGCACGCGATGCACCGTCGGCATCGGCAGCGCCGTCGATTCGGCGACCTCGGCAACAGTGACTCGCCCACCCCTGCGTGCAACAGTCTCGAGAATGTCGAGCGCTCTGTGCAGCGACTGCACCCCGCCCTGGCTCGTCACGGCAGCGCCCTGACCACACCACTACGGCTTGACATCAACCACCTCACATGATTCTGTATTCGGAATAAGTATTCCATTTGCGGCACAACCTTGAACAGTATCGTCTTGATCTTTGGCTGAGATTAGTCGGCGCTGTGCCGCCAGTGATGCGTCGGTCCTGCACGTTCGAGGAGAACAGATGTCCATCAGCCTGCAATCAGCAGAAGCCGTCGTCGCCGGCGCCCGAGCGACGGGCAGAACCCGCGGTTTTCAACCTCTGACCGTTGTCGTCCTGGACAGCGGCGGCAACGTCGTCGCCGCGCAACGCGAGGACGGCGCCTCCAACAAGCGATTCGAGATAGCGTTCGGCAAAGCTTTCGGGGCTGTTTCGCTGGGAAGCGACTCGCGGGCCCTCATGGTGCGTGCAGAGGAACAGCCTTACTTCATCGCCGCTGCCACCTCAGCAATCGGTGGGAGCTTGATCCCCGTTCCAGGTGGTGTCCTGATACGCGATGCACAAGGCACCGTCGTGGGTGCCGTCGGCATCTCCGGAGACAGCTCGGATAACGACGAGACAGCCGCCTTCGCGGGAATCGAAGCCGCCGGATTACACACCACTCGATGACTGCCTATTCATCAGTCCAGACCGAAGCGAGGATCTATGTTTGAGCGTGTGACCGTGGGCAACTTGCGGGTCGCCAAGGTGTTGCTCGAGTTCGTCAACAACGAGGCGTTGCCGGGCACCGATCTGGACCAGGACAGCTTCTGGGCGGGAGTGGACAAGGTCATCACCGATCTGGCGCCGCGGAACGCTGAACTGCTCGGGCGCCGCGATGAACTGCAGGCCCACATCGACAAGTGGCACCGCCACCGGAGCGTCGAGCCCCACGACCCCGACGCCTACAGGACGTTCCTCACCGAAATCGGTTATCTCTTGCCGGAACCCGATGATTTCACCATCACCACCTCCGGCGTGGACCCGGAGATCACCTCCACCGCCGGACCTCAGCTGGTAGTGCCGGTTCTCAACGCGCGGTTCGCGCTGAACGCCTCGAACGCCCGCTGGGGCTCGCTGTACGACGCGCTCTACGGAACCGACGCCATCCCCGAAGACGAGGGCGCCGAGAAGGGTTCGGCCTACAACAAGATCCGGGGCGACAAGGTGATCGCCTACGCGCGGGCGTTCCTCGACGACACCGTTCCTCTGGCATCCGGATCCTGGACCGAGGCCACCAAGCTGAACGTCACCGACGGTGCCCTAGTGGTCGCCCTCGGCGAGGGCACCACCACCGGTCTGGCCACCGGCGACCAATTCGCCGGTTATCGAGGCGAAGCCGACGCACCCACCTCGGTGTTGCTGGCCAATCACGGCCTGCACATCGAAATTCTCATCGACGCCGACTCGCCCATCGGATCAGACGACCCGGCCGGCATCAAGGACGTCGTGCTGGAGTCCGCGATCACCACGATCATGGACTTCGAGGATTCGGTGGCCGCCGTCGACGCCGACGACAAGGTCCTCGGCTACCGCAACTGGCTAGGACTCAACCGCGGCGATCTGTCCGAAGAGGTCTCAAAGGGTGGAAAGACGTTCACCCGCGTGCTCAATCAGGACCGGGTGTATACCGCACAAGGCGGTGGTCAGCTGACGCTGCCCGGTCGCAGCCTGCTGTTCGTCCGCAATGTCGGACACCTGATGACCAATGACGCCATCACCTTCGACGATGGTTCCGAGGTTCCCGAGGGTATCCAGGATGCGCTGTTCACCAGCCTGATCGCCATCCACGGCCTGAAGGACTCATCTCACAACGGGGGGGCGTCCGGTCCCTTGTCCAACAGCCGCACAGGATCCATCTACATAGTCAAGCCCAAGATGCACGGCCCCGACGAGGTCGCCTTCACCTGCGAGCTGTTCTCCCGTGTCGAAGAGGTTCTCAGCCTGCCGCAGGGCACCATCAAGGTGGGCATCATGGACGAGGAACGCCGCACCAGCGCCAACCTCAAGGCGTGCATCAAGGCCGCCGCCGACCGGGTGGTGTTCATCAATACCGGTTTCCTAGACCGCACCGGCGACGAGATCCACACCTCCATGGAGGCCGGCCCGATGATCCGCAAGGGCGCGATGAAGGCCCAGCCGTGGATCGGCGCCTACGAGAACCAGAATGTCGACATCGGCCTGAACGCCGGACTGTCGGGCAGGGCGCAAATCGGTAAGGGCATGTGGGCCATGCCGGACTTGATGGCCGACATGATCGAACAGAAGATCGGCCAGCCAAAGGCGGGCGCCACTACAGCCTGGGTGCCCTCGCCCACCGCAGCAACACTGCACGCCATGCACTACCACCAGGTGGATGTGTTCGCGGTGCAGAGGGAGTTGGAAGGTGGGGCCCGCAGCTCGCTAGCGGAATTGCTGACCATTCCGGTGGCCGATTCGTCACTGACCTGGTCTCCGGACGAGATCCAGCAGGAAGTCGACAACAACTGCCAGTCCATCCTCGGCTACGTCGTGCGGTGGATCGACCAGGGTGTCGGTTGCTCCAAGGTGCCCGACGTCCACGACATCGCTTTAATGGAAGACCGTGCGACACTGCGTATCTCGAGTCAGTTGCTGGCCAACTGGCTGCGTCACGGGGTAATCGCCGCTGCCGATGTTCGGGCCAGCCTGGAACGCATGGCTCCGGTGGTGGACCGCCAGAACGAGGGCGACGCCTCCTACCTGCCGATGGCACCTAACTTCGACGACAGCATCGCCTTCGCCGCAGCGCAGGAACTCATCCTCGAAGGCGGCGAGCAACCCAACGGCTACACCGAACCGATCCTCCACCGCCGCCGCCGAGAGTTCAAAGCAACCAGGGGCGCTTGAAGGGTTGGGCTACGCCCTCCTCCGAAGAGTAGTACGTGGCATCCGCTCGAAGGGCTGCGTTCGCGTCGATCGAGCTGCCCGTATCGCCGCCGGGAGCCTACGCAGTTTTGCTGTCACCGCCGAGTTGAGCCGCAGACGACAACGTTGGCGACAACCCCGTCTACGGGCCGGGTCCTCCGGGCGGCCCACATCCGCGCAGGGATCCGGCCGATCGTGGCGTTGGCCTTAGCAATCAGCGTTAACGTGGCGGATGCCGTTGAACGGTAGAGAACACACGAAGTTGCGATCGAAGAACGCCCTCCGGTAGAAGCGGCGCATCCAGCGCCTTGGCGGTCGGCAGCAGTCGCATCACCCGAGATGCGGCCGTATTTCTCCCTCATGCGTTCGATGAGCAGCTCAGCGATAGTGTCGTGACTGGACTTCACGACAGCTAACGCTAAGAGCGGTAGCGCAGCGCGTCGAGCATCAAATCGATGACTCCCCGCGCTCCTGCTGGCCCGGCTCGTTGGCCGCCAACCCGATGCCAGCGAGCTTTCAGAAGACATCCTCGCAGTCGATGTCCGCCCGCAACCACCGCTGTCCCGCGGCGATCGACAGATTCAGGTGTCCACGGACTACCGGGCGGCGTGCTTCTGGGGCTATCGATCTCGACGAATCCGGAGTTCTCGCGTACCGCGATGCCAACTGTTCGAGCCGCTAGCATCGTCGAACTGCTCTTAACCAGATGGACGAGGGGATTTCGGCACATCGAAGCTGCCGGGGCGCAATCAGCTGGGGGAAGTTGATTTGAGGCGTCCAGGCGAGTTCGTGAGCATTTGTGGAAGTCGGTGATCTGCGGTGATGCGCCCGCTGGCGTCCGTAGTAATTCGCCTGAGTGTGCGAGAGTTCATGCTCCTATTGGTGTTAGAAGTCAAGCGGCGGTGAGCCACTGGCGGTAGTCGTTGACGAGGGCGTCGTTGCGTTGGCAACCGCGTTCGATCCTGGAGATGGTGATTGTGGGGGCACACCATCCTCACCAAAGCGCGCGCCGAGCAACTCGCCGACATCATCGCCGCCGGGCTGCGTCGGGCTGGGTTCCCCAGCTACACGCCATCGCTTCGGGCGATGAGTTACTTGGTTTCTGCTGCAACGGTATTGAAGCCCGGCTTGCAGGCCTGGTCGAGGATCCAGCGATCATCGATGTCGGCTTGGGAATGCACCCCGAGCTGGTCGGACGCGGAAACGGCACCCATTCTGGCTACGTCGTTCTCCACTACCTCGACGTGCACCATCCCCAGGTACGTGAGGTCCGTACCGCTACACCGATGCGGTGGGCGAAACCGTTGTGACGCGGCTCTTCTGGGCGAGGGCGACGTCGTCGCGGAGCAGGTCGATGCCGCGGGTCTCCTTCACCGTGAGCATCGTCCCGAGCCCGAGGAGTCCGACCAGGATGAGGTAGAACGCGGGCATCATCTGATTGCCGGTGTGGGCGATGAGCCACGTCAGCACGTAGGGCACGGTCCCGGGGAAGATCGCCGCCGTAACCGCGTAGACGATGGACAAACTGGTCTGCCGCGTACGGGTGGGAAACAGCTCGGCGACCGTTACGGCGTGCACCCCCAGGATGACTGCGAGGATCAGCCCCAGCCCGACCGTGCTCACCAGACCGGCCCAGGAAGTTCCGGAGTGCATGACGAGGAACAAGGGGTAGGAGAACACGATCAGCAGGACCGAGGCCACGATCAGCGGCAGCCTGCGACCAACCCGATCCGACAGCGCGCCGAACAGTGGAACGGTGATCAACGCGGCAATGGATGCGGCCGTGGAGAAGAGCGCTGCGTCCGACGTCGAAATCCCGAGTTCGATCTCCTGATAGGTCAGCAGGTACACCAGCACGATGTAGAAGGTGACGTTCATCATGATCTCGATGCCGCTCGTCTGGAGCATCTGCCTCCAGCCGCGCGTGAACGATTCCCTGATCGGGCTGTGCGGTACCGCGTCCAGCTCGGTCAGTTCTCGGAACTCCGGGGTGTCCTCGATCTTGTTGCGGATGTAGAACCCGATCAGGCCCAGGGGAGTGGCCAGCAGAAAGGGGATTCGCCATCCCCAGGAGTTCACGTCGTCCGCCATGAGCAGCGTGTTCAGCACGAGAACCGCGAGCGATGCACCCAGGAAGCCGAGCAGCGACCCGACCTCGAGGAAGCTCACGCCGAAGCCGCGGCGCTTCGTCGGGGAGTACTCCGCCAGGAAGGCTGCGGCACTGCCGAATTCGCCGCCGGCAGCGAGTCCTTGGATGATTCGGGCGACGAGGAGCAGGATCGGCGCCCAGATCCCGATGCTGGCGTAGGAGGGCAGTAGACCCAGCAACATCGTCGAGGCGGCCATCGCGAGGATGACGTAGGTCAGCGTTTTCTTCCGGCCGATGCGGTCGCCCAGCGCGCCGAAGAGGAGCGCCCCGATGGGTCGGGCGCCGAAGGAGATGGCGAACACACCGAAGACCGCGAGCAGCCCGGCCGTCCCGTCCTGGTCGGGAAAGAACACGATCGACAGGGTCGACGCGAGGTAGGCGTAGATCGCCCAGTCGAACCAATGCACGAAAACGCCGACGGATCCCGCGACGACGCTCTTTCGAATGCTCTTCTGATCTACGAAGGTTTCTGAAACCAGCGGCCCGGGCGTCGTGTCCGTCATATCGGTGCTCTCCGTGCTGTCATCGCGGTGACCCCTCGCCTGATGGCGCGGCGGCTGTGTGATGCCCAACACTGCGCCGTATCGTCAATCCTGTACAGCCGGTCTTTCCGAACTTTGAGATCGGTTTTGACGATGCGAGGGGGTGCGATGCCTGACTACACACTCCGGCAGTTGGAGTACTTCGTCGCCGTCGCCGAGACCGGGAGCGTCACCAGGGCGGCCGTCTCGGTCCATCTCTCGCAGTCGGCGATGTCGGCGGCACTAGCCGACCTGGAGAGCGCCTTGTCGGTGCAGTTGTTCGTGCGGCATCACGCCCGCGGCGTGACCCTGACTCCTGCGGGCCGCGAACTTCTCGTCGCGAGCCGTCAGCTGCTCACCTCGGCGTCGGATCTCCGCGCGGTGGCCCAGGGGCTGGGTACCTCGCTGGGCGGCACGCTGTCGGTCGGGTGTTACGCCGTCGCCGCGCCCTACCTGCTGCCCGAGTTGTTGTCGGCCGCCGCCGAGAAGCTGCCACGGCTGCACCTGCAGACGACCGAGGTCGATCTCGCCGACCTAGCCGAGGGAGTGGCCAACGGAACGTTCGAACTCGGGATCGGTTACGACCTGGTCGACGAGACCAAGCTGAAGCGGTGGCCACTGTTCACCCTGTCGCCGTACGCGCTGGTGTCCGGGTCGCACCGCCTGGCCCAGCGTGATCGGCTTGACCTCGCCGAACTGGCGGACGAGCCGATGGCGCTGCTCGACCTGCCGCACAGCCGCGACTACTTCCGGCGCGTGTTCGAGGCCTCCGGCGTCGATCCCGAGATCCGCTTCCGCTCCACGACGGTCGAAACCTGCCGGGCACTCGTGGGGCGGGACCTGGCGTACACCGTGCTCAACCTGCGCGCGGCGGTTCCAATGGCACTCGACGGCCATGCCGTGGCGGCGGTTCCGATCAGTGGCGATCCGCCCGGCATCACGGTCGTCCTCTTCACCTCCGCCGCGGCGCGGCCCACCCGGCGGGCGACCGTCGTTGCCGAGCTTTGTCGGGACCTGTTCGGCGGCTCGAGCAGCGGCTCGCTGGGTCGAACGTCGACCTAACGGGCACGCCAGCACGCCAGTGAACTGCGTAAACCGGTTCAACCGATGCCAGTCATCGACTTAATGCGCTGTACAGATGCACCGGGCGGCCGAATCATGGACACCAGAGTCCACCCGCCAGCAGGAGGTCGAAGTGTCCATCCAAGAGACCGAGGTGCTCGTCGTGGGCGCAGGCCAGGCCGGCATCGCCATGAGCGAGCATCTGGGCGCCCAGGGCGTGCCGCACCTCGTCGTCGAACGAGACCGCATCGCCGAACGGTGGCGGTCCTGGCGCTGGGACTCGCTGGTGGCCAACGGCCCAGCCTGGCACGACCGGTTCCCCGGGCTCGAATTCGACGTCGACCCGGACGGGTTCGCTGGCAAGGAGGACGTAGCCGACTACCTCGTGGCGTACGCCGAGAAGGTGGATGCACCGATCCGTACAGGGGTAGAGGTGCGGTCGGTGCAGAAGCTCCACAAACGCCTCGGCTTCCGCGTCGAGACCTCGGACGGGGTCATCGATGCGCGGTACGTCGTCGCGGCGACGGGCGCGTTCCAGAAGCCGGTCCTTCCCTCCCTCGTCCCCGACGACGCCGGGCTCCACCAGATCCACTCCAGCGGTTACCGCAATCCGCGCCAGCTGCCCGAGGGCGCCGTCCTCGTCGTCGGAGCGGGTTCGTCCGGGGTTCAGATCGCCGACGAACTCCGCCGGTCCGGTAGGCGCACCTACCTCGCCGTCGGCCCGCACGATAGGCCGCCGCGAAGCTACCGTGGCCGCGACTTCTGCTGGTGGCTCGGGGTTCTCGGCAAGTGGGACGCCGCAGCGCCCCCGCGTGGCGCCGAGCACGTCACCATCGCCGTCAGCGGAGCCCACGGCGGGCACACCGTCGATTTCCGCGACCTCGCAGCCGACGGGATCACGCTGCTGGGAAGGGCAGAGTCGTTCGACGACGGAGTGCTGAGCTTCGCGGCCGACCTGCGCGCCAACGTCGAGAACGGGGACACCAACTATCTGTCGATGCTCGACGAGGCCGACGCCTACGTCACCCGCAACGGCCTGGACCTTCCCGAGGAGCCCGAGGCCCGCATCATCGGCCCCGACCCCAAGTGCATGACTCATCCCATCCGCGAACTCGACCTCGCCGCAGCGGGAATCACCTCGGTCATCTGGGCCGTCGGCTTCTCGTTCGACTACGGCTGGTTGAAGGTCGACGCGTTCGACGACAGTGGCAAGCCCCGCCACCAGCGGGGGGTGTCCACCGAACCCGGCATCTACTTCCTCGGACTGCCGTGGCAGTCCCGGCGCGGATCCAGCTTCATCTGGGGCGTGTGGCACGACGCGAAGTTCATCGCCGACCAGATCGCCATCCAGCGCAGCTATCTCGCGCACCACACTCCGGCACTCGCGTCCCACTGAACCGCCCCACCCGAAAGGAGTGCAACCCGATGATCGACGCCACGCCGCCACAGGCCACGCACCGACGGATACGTCCCTTCAACACCAAGGACACCTACCCCGAGCAGAGCCTCGACAACGACCTCTGCCAAGCGGTGGTCGCTGGCGGAGTGGTCTACCTGCGCGGGCAGATCGGACAGGACCTCGACACGCGGGAGTCGGTGGGCATCGGCGACGTCGAGGCCCAGGCCGAGAAGGCGATGAGCAACATCGCCATGCTCCTCGACGAAGCCGGCAGCAGCCTCAAGGACATCGTGAAGGTGACCGTCTACCTCGTCGACGTCCGGTACCGCGAAACGGTGTACCGCGTCATGGGTCGGTGGCTCAAGGGCGTTCACCCGGTGTCTACCGGGCTCGTCGTCGATGCCCTCGCACGCCCGGAGTGGCTGGTCGAGATCGACGCCACCGCCGTTCTCAGCGGAGCCACCTCGTGACGATGTCCCTGGTCGTTCGCGACGGCACCGCGTTCGGGATGATCGTGGCGTCGTCGAGCCCGGCCGTCGCCTCGCGGTGCGTGCACCTGCGTGCCGGCGTCGGAGCGGTCGCCAGCCAGAACGTCACCAATCCCCACCTCGGCGTGGTCGCCCTCGACGCGCTCGCAGGCGGGGCCGACGCGCGGACGGCCCTGGACGCCGCTACCGCGGCCGACGGCCACCCCGACCACCGGCAGCTGATCGTCGTCGACCGCACGGGCAGCGCCGCCGTCCACACCGGTCGCCACGCGCTGGGCACCCACCATCACCGCACGGCCGAGAACGCCGCTGCCGCAGGCAACATGCTCCACGAGGCCTCGGTCGTCGACGCGCTGCTCGACGGATACACCGCGTCGGACTCGCCGTTCCTGGAGCAACGGCTACTCGACGGGTTGGCCGCTGCGATCGCCGCCGGCGGGGAGGCGGGCCCGATCCGATCGGCCGGGCTGCAGGTGACCGAGGACGTCCCGTGGCCCGTCACCGACCTGCGCGTCGACTGGCACGACGACCCAGCCGACGAACTCCGGCGACTGTGGTCGGTCTGGGCGCCGCAGAAGAGCGACTACCGCACCCGCGGCCTCGATCCGACCGCCGCGCCCTCCTACGGAGTGCCGGGAGACCTATGAGCACCACACTCGCCGACGGCGTCCGCGATGCCGCCGGCCGCGCCACCGACACCATCCTGCGGCTGTCGCACGACCTGCATGCGCACCCCGAGATCGCGTGGGAGGAGGTGCGGTCCAGCGCACGGGTCGCCGGCGACCTCGCCGACGCCGGGTTCGCGATCGAGGAGAATTACGCGGGGCTGCAGACGGCCTTCGCCGCACGCCGCGGATCCGGTGCGCTGCATCTGGCGGTCTGCGCCGAGTACGACGCCCTGCCCGGCCTCGGGCACGCCTGCGGACACAACGTCATCGCAGCCATCTCGACGGGCGCCGCACTGGCGTTGGCGCCGTACGTCGACGACCTCGGCATCACCCTCTCGGTGTTGGGCACTCCTGCCGAAGAGGGCGGCGGCGGCAAGATCGAGATGCTGGACCGCGGTGGGTTCGATGGGGTGCACGCGGCCGCCATGGTGCACCCCGGTCCCGTCGACGTGGCCCGCGCCGAACCCTATGCCGTGTCTCACAGCCACATTCGCTACGACGGCAAGGCCGCACACGCGGCGGCGTATCCGGACAGGGGTGTCAACGCCGCCGACGCGTTCACCGTCGCCCAGGTCGCAATCGGCTTGCTGCGGCAACAGCTTCCGCAAGGAGTCCGGGTGCACGGGATCATGACCAGCGGCGGCGAGGCGCCCAACGCCATCCCGCAACGCACAGAGGGGCGCTGGTACGTGCGCGCGGGTTCTCTGATGGAGTTGGACGGGCTGGAGCAGCGGGTGAACCGGTGCTTCGAAGCCGGCGCGTGGGCGACCGGATGCGAGTTGACGATCACCCCGGAGAGCAAGCCGTACGCGGAGTTCCGCAACGACGACGCCCTGCTCGACCTCTACGTCCGCCGTGCCGAAGAGCAGGGCCGCCGGTTCAGCACCGGGGCGGACTCCCTCATGAACCGGGCGTCGACCGACATGGGGAACGTGTCACAGCGGATCGCGGCGATCCACCCCTACATCGGCATCGACTCGCTGCCCGCCGTGAATCATCAACCGGAGTTCGCGGCCGCCGCCGTCACCGCGGCCGCCGACCGGGCGGTGGTCGACGGCGCGGGCGCGCTCGCGCTGACGCTGCTGGACGCCGCGACGGATCCCGGCACACGCCGCCGTCTGATCGACTCCGAGGGTGTGTCGTCATGACGTCGATCGCG
The DNA here is from genome assembly GCF_010731815.2 of Mycolicibacterium arabiense. Taxonomy (NCBI): domain Bacteria; kingdom Bacillati; phylum Actinomycetota; class Actinomycetes; order Mycobacteriales; family Mycobacteriaceae; genus Mycobacterium; species Mycolicibacterium arabiense. The sequence goes on along the minus strand of NZ_AP022592.1, from coordinate 86,833 downwards.
ATGCGCCTCGAGCACGACCTCCTCGGCGACCGCGAGGTGCCTGACGACGTCTACTACGGGGTGCATACCGCGCGCGCCCTGGACAACTTCCCGATCACCGAGGTTTCGATATCGCGGTATCCGGAGCTGGTCGTCGCGCTGGCCTGCGTCAAACTCGCTGCAGCGCAGGCAAATAGGCGGCTTGGCCTGCTCGATGCCGACCGCGCCGACGCCATCGTCGCGGCATGCGAGGAGATCAAGTCTGGCCGGCTGCACGATCAGTTCGTGGTCGACGTCATCCAGGGCGGAGCGGGGACCTCGACGAACATGAACGCCAACGAGGTGATCGCGAACCGCGGCCTGGAACTGCTCGGCCGCCGGCGGGGTGACTACGCGCGCCTGCATCCCCTCGAACACGTCAACCTCGGGCAGAGCACCTACGACGTCTATCCCACGGCCCTCAAGGTGGCGCTCCAATTCGCAGTGCACCGACTCCAGGCTGCGATGACGGAACTGGTCGCGGCGTTCGCCGCCAAGGCCGTCGAGTTCGGCCCGCACCTGAAGATGGGACGGACGCAGCTGCAGGACGCAGTCCCGATGACCCTCGGTCAGGAGTTCGGAAGTTACGCGGTCATGGTCGGCGAGGACGCCGACCGCCTCGTGAAGCAGCGCTGTTGATCGCGGAGATCAACCTCGGCGGCACGGCCATCGGCACCGGCCTCAATGCGCACCACAGATACGCCGAGGCCGCCTGCGAAGAATTGCGGACCATCACCGAACTGCCGCTGGTGACGGCCTCCAATCTCGTCGAGGCGACCCAGGACGTCGGCGCCTTCGTCCAGCTGTCGGGTGCGCTCAAGCGCACCGCGGTAAAACTGTCGAAGATCTGCAACGACCTTCGGCTGCTGTCCTCGGGGCCGCGTGCCGGTTTCGGGGAGATCAACCTGCCGCCGGTGCAGGCCGGCTCGAGCATCATGCCCGGCAAGGTCAACCCCGTGATTCCCGAGATGGTCAATTAGGTGGCGTTCGAAGTGATTGGCAACGACATCACGATCAGCATGGCAGCTGAAGCGGGGCAGTTGCAGCTCAACGCCTTCGAGCCGATCATCGCGCACAGCCTGTTCGAGTCCCTGGCACACCTGACGGCGGCGTGCGACACGCTGCGCACCCGGTGCGTCGTGGGAATCACCGCGAACGTCGCGCGCATGCGGGCCACCGTGGACCACTCGATCGGCTTGGTGACGGCGCTCAATCCCTACATCGGTTATGACGCGGCAACAAACCTTGCCGCCGACGCCTTGAACTCCGGGGCCGACATCGCGTCGCTCGTCCTCGACCGCGGGTTATTGACCGCGTCCGAGCTGGAGACGATTCTTCAGCCCGACAACCTCACCCGCCCCCGACGCAATCCTGCCGAGGGCGGATAACCGCATCAATCGAGGCGTTCCGGCAGCCGCCTCAAGGACCCTGCACAGCTTATGTTGCGAACCTCGTCGGTGACTTCTCCTCAGTGCAGGCCGGCGAGGACGCAGTCGAGTATGGGTTGAGTTCACATGCAGTCCCAAACAACTCTGTATGACATTCCATCTCAAGGAAAAACCTGACGGGAGCTGGACCGACTGGTACCGCCGGTTTGGGTTCGTCGAGCCCGTGCTCAGCGGTTCGCAGGGTCTTGCACAGCAACGTGACAGGTTCCGTTACGCTCCGTTTCCATGCCTCTGTCACCCGGAACCGGTTTTGCTGGCTACACGATCGTCCGGCCTCTCGGCTCAGGCGGAATGGGGCATGTTTACCTTGTGCAACATCCCCGTTTGCCGCGGCAGGACGCCCTCAAGGTTCTTCGAACCGATGTGTCCGACGATGGTGAGTTCCGCGAGCGGTTCATACAAGAGGCCGACCTGGCCTCAGCCCTGTCACATCCGAACATCCTGACCGTTCATGATCGTGGCGAGTACGACGAGCAGCTGTGGATCGCTACCGCATACATTGACGGCATCGACGCCGCGCAGCTGATGCGCGAGCATCCGGCGGGCATGTCAGTGGATCAGGTTCTGACCATCGTGACCGCGATCGCCAATGCCCTGGATTACGCCCACGACCGAGGTTTGCTGCATCGGGACGTGAAACCGGCCAACATACTCCTGAGTCAGCCCGATAAGGACCGGCAGCGGCGGATATACCTGGCGGACTTCGGCATCGCCCGACCCATCGCCGACGCCAGCGGTCTGACTGCAACCAACCTGACCGTGGGTACCGTGGCTTACGCCGCCCCAGAACAACTGATGGGTGAGGACCTCGACGGCCGCGCCGATCAGTACGCGTTGGCGGCGACCGCACACCACCTCCTCACCGGCACACCGCTATACGACAACACGAACCCAGTTGCCGTGATCAGCCGACACCTCAGCACACCCGCCCCGGCGCTGAGCGAGCGTCGCCCCGACCTCGCGCCTTTAGACGGTGTGCTCCACACCGGCCTCGCGAAGGATCCCGCTGAGCGTTTCGCCAACTGCATGACGTTCGCCCAAGCGCTCACCACAGCCGCTGGCACCTCACCAACCCGTTCGGCCATACCCCAAGCTGCCCACACGATCGCAGCAGAGAAGTACCGCGAGCCAGCCGCACAGCCGCTCGTCGAATCCACACAGCGACCGATACGGCGTCGCCCGGTGATCGTAGGCGCCGCCGCCGTGGCCGTCGTCGCGCTCGTGGCCGCAAGCCTCTACTTCGTCTTGGCGCGTTCCGGCTCAACGGATCAACCGCCCTCCGCGAGCAGTACCGCTGGTGCGGTCAACGGCACACGGAAACCGGTCCCGGCGCCCGCCGTCGACCCAAACGCCGAGCCCGCCGCTCCGGGCAACACCGCACGCCAAGTCGAAGTGAGTTTCACGCAGATCGGCGATTCGCTCAATGTTCGCCTGCACAATCCCAATCTCGATGTGGGGCTGGTCCGTTCGCCCTTCGAGCTGGCGCTCCTGGACGATAGCGGCGCTATTATCGCGAACTTGGGTGACCAAGGCCTCCCCGGATCTCCGGTCAGCACGATCTATCAACTGCCGCCCAACGGCGACTTCGGGTTCAGCAGCCTGGATGCTCCGAAGGGGAGAACCGTGGCATCGTTGGAACTGACGATCACCGGACAATGGTTGGAGTGGAGCGATGTCGATGCACCACAGGCCACGGTGACTGACGCTGCCGTAGTCGACGACGCCGGATACTCCGGCCCGTCGGTAACAGGTCGAGTGTCGCTCGATGCAGGCGGCCCACTCAATGCTCTCGTTGTCGCGTTCGTCAAGACAGCGGTCGGCACGGTGGTGTCGACGACGTTCTCGGACTGCCTGCAGGTCGGTCAGCAGCGAGTCTTCGAGACGAAGTCCTTCGATGACGTCCGCGGCCCGTACGAACTGGAAAGCGTGGTTGCGTATGTGACGTCGGTCAACGGCATCGGACCCGCATACACGCCCAGTTGCTGACAGAGGCCGTGAATCGCTACTCTGACTTACGGTTTTCCGGCGGGGCCCTAGCGAGGAGCACCCTATTGGCCGCCCCTCCATCAGTTGATCTAGCGGCGCCTCCAGACCCGCGGTCAACAAAACTGGATACCTCGCGCTAACTCGCGGGACGGGCGATCGTGGGTATCCAAGCATGCCGAGACGGAGGGTTGCAGTTGGGCGGTGGTCGGCGACTCTTTCCCGGCCATATCAGCATGAGGTGTGCGCAAGAATCGGGCGACTGCCGCGGAGTCTCAGGTGAACGACACATACTCAAGTCGTCTTCGCGCCTCGAGGATCACCCCAGGGTGTGCGGTCGCTGCCGTTGCTCCGAACTGGAAGCGGTGACCCAGGACGCAGAGCAACGCTGAGTAGCCCGGGCACCTCCACGGGTGAGGTGACCGGTTCAGCAGGCGCGGTAATTGCGAGCTAGGCAGAGCTGCAGAATGGAGAAGACACTGTCACAGCTCATGTTTCGCGCGCCATCAACGTGAACGGACCCAAGGTTGCGGTGTCACAGTGACGAATGGAGGGCCAGTGCGCGGTTTCGGTTGCATGCTGCCCGAATCTGTTTATCGCCGACGGGAGCGTCATGGTCACCGGCGGTGCAGTCAACCCCACTGCCACCATCACCGCACTGGCTTTGCGCAGCGCCGAGCACCTCGCCGACACCGCGCGCAGCATGGCCGCGCAGGTGTGATCAGCACTAACGGCCCGCGGCGCAACCGCGCCGTTCTATTGATTTGCCCTGGAGGTTGACAGTGACGAAGAAGTACAGCGGGCAAAAACGCATCGTGATCACCGGCGCAAGCTCCGGTGTCGGTGTGGCCGCCGCTACGTGTCACACCGATCGCGGCGCCCGGGTCGCCGTGCTAGCCCGGCGTACCACCGTACTGTGTATGTGTGTGCGGTGACGGCTTGCGCATCGCGCGATCGGCGAGGAAGTCGCTGAACCAACAGGGGTACGACGACACGGCTGGCTGCTGACTTCCTTGGGGCACTGCACCATTCATCACAGTGACGAAACCTTCTGCCTAAGCACCTTGCAGCGTGGCAACGCATGACTCCGTTGAGCGCCGTCCGAGACACCTAGTTGCAGCGGTTTGGCGCCGTTCACAATCGCGGGTTTCCTCAGTGCCGCGCCCTTAGTTGGCGAGCCCCGAAGGCCAGCTGGCAACGACGCGGTCAGCATCTTGGCACATTTAGAACACACAGAGGCACGCGGCCCACCGTGCAGGGATTTACAGTGCGAAACCCACTGCAGCACAATATTTTTCGACTACCGATAAGGTACCTTATGTCAGTTAGTGGGGATTAACCCAGGTGAGAGGCTCCAGATGGCCACACCTTCGCCACCGCGCTCGCCAACGCCACGTCAGTGTCTACACCTGACGAAGCTCCGCGGACCCCGTTGCGCGCAGCATCCCTTCGAGGGCGCGCCATGGGCTGACGATCTCGTTGCAACCCCAATTCCTGTGCAGGACAGCGCGGTTGACCATAATATAACTTATCGGTAGTCGAAATAGGTGTGCTGCAATTGGTTTCGCACTAGAGACTTCTGCATCAGTAGTCAGACGCGTGCCGGCCGCGAGCCTCTCTGTGGAGCGTATCTCAGGTGTGCCAAGATGCTGACCGCGTTGTTGTTGCCAGCTGGCTTTCAGGGGCGAGTCAACTGAGGACGTGGCACTGACCAGGACACCCGCGATCACGCACGGCGCCACCCCGCGGCAACTGGGCGCCTCGCCCGGCGCTCAACGCAGTCGTCCAGTACCACGCTGCAATGTTCTTAGACACTAAGTTTTGTCACCGTGATGAAACGACACCGCCGCCGAGGCTTGACACTTCGGTGCGATCGCGATTGAGACAGTGGAAAATTGCCACCGTCTCAATCGCACAACGACGACGGCTTTCGCGGCGTCGACGACGATCTGGTGCTGCGAGCCGGCGACGTGGAGAGCCGAGGTCACTACGATGGCCCCGTTGACCACGGTCGCGTCGACCACGATGGGCGCGGTTGGCGTGGTGCGACTGCGCAATACGCAGTCGGCTGCGGGGGCTGTTAGATGCGTTTGGAACGTTCTGCGTAATCCGCGGGCACCGTAGATCGGGTCGAACCCGCAAGCTTGCAGAAAGTCGACCACGGTGTCGTCAATCCGAAGTTCTACGGATTCACGGGCTAACCGTGTGGTGAACAGACCGACTTCACGCTCGGTGACCTGCCGGGCTGTCGAGGTCTCGAAAGGTTTCATGACAACTGTCTCGTCGATCCGATTGAAGAACTCGGGGTTGAAAAACTTCTCGACTGCGGACGTCACCAGATCGTGGGCCCAGGCAGTCGCGGGGCGGATTGTGTCGAGCCGGGTTGGCGCAGTCGGCGCCATCGCGACGACCAGCGAGATGCGCGCTGCGCTTCGGCGACGTCCCTGGATCCCAGGTTGGATGTCATGAAGACATAGCTGTTACGGAAGGAGATGCGTTCGCGTCCATTCGCGAGCCGCAGCTCCCCGCTGTCGAGAACGTGCAGCAGTGCACGTATCACCGTGGGATCGGCCTTCTCGACCTCGTCGAAGAGCACGATGCCTGGGGTATAGGGGTCCCCTTCGATCTTGTCCTTGTCGAGCAAGGTGAAGGACTCCTTGCTTCCGGGGTATTCCGGGGGCGCGCCGGAAAACGACGCTGCGTAATGCTCTTGGGCTAGGACCGCCATGTCGATCCGGCACAGGTCGTCAGCCCCAGAGGGGATTTCGGCGGCGACCTGACGGACGAGTTCGGTATTGCCGGTCCCGGTCGGCCCGACGAGCAGCACGCTCGCTAGAGGACGACCGGGATCGTGAACACCGGCATGTGCAATCGACAGCGCCCGGGCCACTGCGCTGACGGCGTCAGGCTGACCGAGGATCCGTTGCCCAAGTCGGGCGACGAAGGTGTCGCGGTCGAACGCGGCGACCGATTTCACCGCGACGTTTTGTTGATGTGCTGCCGCGTCGCGTTCTGGTCGTGGTACATGTCGGTGAGGTAGGGCATGTCACTACTCTTACGCCTCGACGGTCTGCTCGACGGGCAGGTTTCCCACGCGGCAGTCCGCGACACCGACGGTGTCCCTTGTGACCGACTCGACGACTTCCTGCGCCTTTTGCGCGTCGGTCACCAACAGCTTGTAGAACTCGAACGCCGTCACTACTGGGTAAGCGAGACAGCCACTAGGCGCCACTCCCCCAAGGTGTTGAACCAGTCCGGGGCGTCTCGTTTCTCGTCTCGCACGCGTGCTCACGTGGCTGCCGCGGATCGATGCGTCTGCGCGCGGACCGTCGGCCGAGCTGCAGGTTCTCACTTAGGTGTCCAATGCACATCGGGTGGACATTTCGCTTGAGAATTGGACATCAAGTTTGAGAAGCCACTCCGCCGCCGGCCGGCCCCTGCGGCTTCTCGAGTTTCGTGCCCACAACTGACCTCCTGACCAGTGCCGACTGTGACGTCCTCACCTGCCGTCCACACTGCAGATTCCCGTCAGCGAAGTCACCGACTGCCGCTTCGCGCGAGGCGTCAAGGACGCGAAACGCAAAATGCGATTGATTATGGGTCAACCTCACTGTCTCGCTTGCGATTTAGTCGCGCGATCACTTCGGTGCTCGACCCGCAACGAGAGTGTCTGTCGATGAGCCCTCACAGGGGGGTGCTGCACGCTTTTGGGCGTTCCGGGTGGGAACGACCAGCGAACAGCCAAGACGCCACGCTTACACGGGATACACCACAACGGACGATTCGTCACCGCGACGCTTGAGTGCGTGAATATGCCTCCGCGGCGGACGCTTTGGGGCATTTCGTGCATCGCCCCGATGACTCGAACGTCCGGCCGATGCCCAAGCGGCCGCGTCGGATCTACCGCCAGTCCTGACAGGTCGTCGACGGATTTCGTGCCCAATTCGACGTCGCCGCGGGAACGAAGCGGTAGTCGCCGTCGATGGACCGCACCTTCGTCTCCCATGTTGCCGCGGCTTCCGCCACGCCGCCTCATTGCTCGCCTGGACAGCTATAGGATCCTGCCATGACGTTAGGGCCGGTCGACGAGTTCGCCGGGTACACCGTCGTGCGTCAGCTCGGCAGCGGCGGCATGGGTGAGGTCTACCTCGCCAAACACCCTCGACTCCCCCGCCTTGAGACGTTGGAGATCCTGCGCCCAGACATCTCCACCGACGACACCTTCCGCCAACGTTTCATTCGCGAGGCCGACTCGATCGCCGGCCTGGAGCATCCCAACACATCGTCACCGTCCACGACCGGGGCGACACCGACGGAGGCGACCGCAAGCTGGCCCGCCTACGCGCCACTCGCCGTTCTAGGTCTCGATGAAACGACTCCCTAGCGCATTGACTGTTCGCATCCACCCACCGAAAGGGATGCGAGCCGTGAACATCGTCACCCAGATCGCCCTCGTGCTGGCCGGCTGTTTCGTCGCCCACCTGCTGCTGCTGGCAGTCGTCCTCCTGCGCACCGGGAACACTGATGGGCTGGCTGCCGTCGGGGCCGCGGTGTCGGCCTTCGTCACGGCGATCGTGGCCCTCGTCAAGCGCTGGCCCACCGACAGCAGCCCTGCCTCGCCCCGCACGACCGAACGCGACGACGGAGGCTCATGCGGTGGCCGGTGACGCGTCATGGTCGGCCGGGGCCTCCCCCGCGTCGGCGCTCAAAATTCACACCACCGGTCGGGTGTGACTGCACCGGCGGCAGCGGCTGGCGGGCACGCGTGCGTCGTCCTCGCGCCCCGCGGTCGGTTCGGCCTCGGCGGGGTAGGACACCTCGGTCGATCAACCGCATCACCGACGGCCCATCCCCTCCTCGCGCAGCTGCGGATACGGCTCGGAACGGGTCGCGCTCGACAGGTCGCGAAATCTCATCAGCAGCCGCGCGGCATCCAGGGTGAGGTCGCGCCCCTCGCCCAGGACGGCCTCGGCCGAGCCCACGGTGCCCCATCGGATCACCGGATGCGGACGGGAGGCGGCCTCCACCCGGCGGCCGATCTCGGCGAAGTCGCCTTCGTGCAGAACGAGTTGGCGCGTGGGGTTCCACGCCGTGGTCCCCTGCGGCGCCGCCGACGGCGCCAACGACCGATAACTGCGCCGGCCGCGGTAGGGCACGTGGTGTTCTGCCAGATGCAGTAACGTGCAGCGATCCCACCCGACGCCGATCAGCAGCACGCGACCACCCGCGTCGTGCAGTCGCTGCAGCGGCCCGTGGCATCCCAACGCGAAGTCCGGGGGGTGGGGGGCGCACAGTGTCGCCGCCAATCGGCCCGCAGCGGCGAACGAGTACAACGGATGCGCTGAGCGCACCGCGCGGCCGCAGGTGCGCAGCAGTTCGGGGAACACCCCCAAACTTCGTTGCGCCGGGTGCCGTTGGGGGTCGAATGCCGGTGTGTCACGCCTAATCCGGCCCCAATCGTCGGGGGGCGGCGGCCGACGCCAGATGCTGGGGTCGGCCAAATAGGTGGTGAACGCCGGGGCCACGATGGTCCCGGCGACGCCGACGGCGTCCTCGAGCGCCGAGAGCAGGGTGGCGGGGCCGCCCAGGAGTCGGCCGACCGCGCGCATCGACGCGTGCACGATGAGAGTGTCACCAGGACGCACCCCGAGGTGGTCCAGGTCGGCGACCAGGTCCGCGCGACCCTGAGGCCTCTCGTCTGGCTCGACGTCGGGGACGGCCGCCACGGCTCGGGGAACTCGGATCAGTCGTCGAGGTGGTGGCTGATCACGCGGACGGCGTCGGCGATGTACTCGTCGTCGGGCCGAATCCCGTCGTCGAGGAAGTCGCTGAGCGCCGCGCGCACCTGCTCGGCGAAGCGGCGGGGCTCGTCGAGGGGGTAGCGGCGTTCTACGGCGCGCAACGCCGTGTGCTGCAGGCAGTCCGCGAGGACGACGTCGGCCAGCTCAAGCGTCGTGGGCTCCTCCACGGTGATGGCGATGTGGATGGAGTTGCCGTCGCGGGCCTGGGCGTGGTGCGGCGTTCCGTGCGGCAAGTACAGGACGTCGCCCGGAGTCAGGCTGAACTCGATGCGGCGGTCCTCTTCGATCCGCGATCGCCAGTAGCGTTCGGGCAGACCGGTGGTGGTGTCGCCGAGCGCGGCGACGTTCCAGTCCTTGGTTCCTGCGACCTGCAGGATGAACACGTGGGAGCCGTCCATGTGGGCGGGCATGGCGGTGATGCCGGGCGGGGACAGGAAGACGAACGCCTCGGTCTGACCGCGGAAGCTGTGCCGCAGGTCGGCGATGAACTCGCCAATCCTGGGATGCCAGTGTTCGGCCTGGCTCCACTTGTAGGTCGCACCCTGGGCGAAGGCCGTGCGTATCGCGTCGGCGTCGATGTAACCGGGAATCTCGCGTTCACCGACCCACCGCGTGGTGGCGATCTCGTCGAGCGGCTCGCGGACGCCGTTGTTGAAGCAGGTGAAGTAGGGCCGGATCAGCAACCCGCACTCGGCGGCCTCCCACATCTCCTGCTCGGTGACCAGGTCGGTGAGTTCGGGAGCCGCGGAGAACATCCCGATGCGGCGTTCCCAGAACTGCCCGTCGAACTCCGCGACGTCGCCGACGAGCGCGCGAAGAGCCGCGGTCGTGGTGAGCCGGGGGCTCGAGGTGTGCGTGGTGTCGTGGATTGTCATGTCTAACCGGTCTTTTCGCGCATCAGGGCCAGCGTGGCGTCGAGCCAGGCGGTGGTGTCCAGATCGTGCACACGCGCCCGCATCGCGGCGATCACGGCACTCGGTCGCTCATCGAGGCTCAGCTTGTCGAATTCGACGAACGTCGGGCGGTCGGATTCGACGGTCACCTGGCGGAACCCCTCCAAGAGGTCGATCGCGGAGGGCTCTGTCAGGGTCAGGGTGAGGTGCAGGGACTCCTCGTCGAGTGCGTGCGCGGCGTGCGGCGTTCCGTGCGGGAGCACGACGACGTCGCCGGCGGAGACGACGAAGTCGTCGGTGACGCGCGAGAGGTCCACGTCGATGCCGGGGGTCCCGCGCTCGTCGTCGACCGCGTCGAACAACTGCCAGCGTTTGCGGCCCGCCAGCTGTATGGCGACGACGTGCCCGGGGTCGCGGTGCGGGAGCATCCCCGACTCCGCGGGTGGCGTCCAGAAGGCGTAACTCGACACGGCCCAGGGATGTTGGGCCTCGAGCGCGGTCACCAGCTCCCGTACCGGGCGGTGCCAGTGCGAGATGGAGTTGAACTTCACCGATACGCCCTTGTTCATCAGGGCGCGGATCTTGGCGCGGTCGACGAACCCGTCTCGGCGATGACCGATGACGTTGCGGGTGCGGGTGAATTCACCGATCGACGACGTGGCTCCGTGGTGGACGACCGTCACGTACGGCCATCGCAACAGGCTGCGGTCGAGAAGTCCCATCAGCTCCGCGGGGGCGAAGAACAACCCGTCGACGTCGATTCCGGTGACCACCGACGGCCGAACCGGCCGGTCTCCGGGTACCAGCACGTCGCGAGCGTGCAGGTCGGCGATCAACCGTCGCGCCGCGCTGCCTGCGGGTTTCGTCGCCGGGTCAGCGGCGACCGACATCAGGCTTGGGTGATCATGTTGAGCGTCGCGCGGTTGGACTCGAAGGCGTCGGAGCCGTCCTGCATCGACGCCTCCTGGCCGCCCTGGTCGCGGGTGGACAGCGCCTCGGCGGAATCGGACCGATCCAGCACGGTGTCGTCGCCCTCGCCGTCGAGCTGCTTGCGAACGTCGCGGATACCCATGATTTCTCCCCCATCACAGTTCGGTGAACGTGCGCCGAGCGTACGACCGCGGCTACCACCGCGACGGGTATTGGGCAAATCTCGTGCAGCCGACGAGTTCGGCGGCGCGTGACGTCGGCGCGACGCTGCCGCGGCGGGATCTACGTCGACCTCATCGGGCCTTCTCGACGGCCGCGGCGACCGAGGCCCGCATCCCGGCGGTGGCGTCGGTGCTGCGACGAGCACTGCGGCCTCGAGCACTGCGACTGTCGGCTCCGTGGCGGAACAATTCGTTCCATCGGTAATGCCGTGGAGCGTCGCTACCCCCGGTGCTGCTGCCCGGCGTGAACGGGGCGGACGTGAACCAGCGTTCTGGTGACGTTGCGCCAGCGACCCGTGTCGTCGAGGCCGGTGCGCCTGCGGAACTCCTGCGCGATGCCCGGTTCCGACCACCGCGTGAGTAGCTGGGTCGCCGAGGAGAACTCCTTCCACCGGCGCAGCCCCCAGAGGACGTCGACGTCGACGGTGCCGGCGACGCGCTGGTAGCCGGCCATGATCTCGCTCCACGGGTAGTGCGACGTGAAGCGCACGGCGTAGGTCGACATGACCGCCAGGTCGTACCAGCGCGGCCCGTACTTGACCGAGTCCAGGTCGATGAACAGCGGGGTCCTCGTCGTCGGGACGCGCACCAGGTTGCCCAGATTCGGGTCGCCGTGGACGCATCCGCCCCCGTCGAGAAGTTGCCCCCACGGATGACGGCGGTCCAGGGACTCGCGCTGCGCGCGGCACCACTGCGCGGCCTCGCGCAGGTCGTCGTCGGCCGACGCGGCGGCGGTGTCGATCCTGCCCGCGGTGTATCCGGGGATGTCCAGCGGCGCGAGCAACGGGGAGCCGAAGTCCGCCCAGCGGGTCATGGCCGACCCGAGCAGGGTGGGTTCCTGCGCGCGCCATCCGGTGCCACCGAGGGGTTCGGCGAGCGGGAAGGCCGACACGACGTAGCGGCCGCGGTGCTCGGGTGCCGCCGTCGTCGGTGCCAGGACGTTGAGCCCGGCATCGGCCATGGCAGCGGCCAGTTCGTGGGAGCGTCCGACATCGCAGGGGTCGGCTGCGGCCGAGTCCACCGATGCGAGGCCGACGCGGAACACGAGCCCCACCGACGCCGACGAGGCGACCAGGTGGAAGCGCTGGCGCGCCAACGTCGTCGCGTCCCTCGGCAACCGCGCGTCGCGCAGTACCTCGGCGGGTTCGGGGAGTCCGGCGATCGTCATCGCTACCCCGCCGCCCTGCGTTGGCGAATCTCGCTTGAGGAGATTATTGTGTTGTGCTCGCGGGTGGCGACGATCACCCGCTTCTGCCGCAGCGCGGCCTTCATCTGCGGCTCGGCCTCGTAGGGCTTGGCCTCGTCCTCGTGGCCGGGTCGGATGACGCACACCGCCTGACCCGCGCGGGCGAAGGCACGCATCGAGATCCCGTTGTCCGGACCGAACACCGCGACGGGCGTGACGTTGCGGATCTGGGCGGCCTCCAGAGTTCTGACCAGGCGGATCATGATATCGGTGAAGCTGCGCGGACCGCCGGGCATCCTCGCATCCCAGGTGTCGATGAACGTCGGGGTCCCGCTGCGCAGGCGAGGGGGAAGCACGTCCTCGGCCTGCGCGATGCGGGCGTCGGTGGCAATCAGCGCGTCCCGACGCGTCGGCAGGATCTTCGCACGCACGTACTGTTCGCTATGCGGGGAGAACACCGCGGCGATCGGTGTGAACCCCTCCGCACGCAGCGCCGTGTCGGCGGCCTCGGCCATCTCCACGTGCCCTGCGTGCATGGGTGCGTAGGAACCCATCGCCGAGATGATGACCGGATCGTCCTGCAGCGCGGCCCACTGGATCTCATCGAAGTAGTGGCTGCTGGCGAACCGCACGTAGGGATGGTTCTCACGCTCGAAGAACGTGACCGGGTTGTCGCGGGATGCCTTCACCACCCCGGTCAGCGGTCGTTGATATCCGGCCGCCCTCAGGTCGTTGAGGCAGTAGACCTCCATCGCCGGGCCGAACCATTCGTTGGTCTTCATGTCCTCGAAGGCCTCGGTGCGAAATTCGTGTTCCATGGCTAGCTCTTTCGTGAGTTGGGGTACGGGGAGGGTTCTGACCTCGTTCAATTGTTTCGTGCGTTACCGTGTACCAGGTTATCCCGGCTGCCCACATCTTGTACATGTAAATAGCCGACTTATTTCCGAGGTGTGATCATGAATCGTCCGGTGGGCAGGCCGTCGCGTGAGGCCGAGTTCAACAGGGTCGTGGAACGCAGTGGGGCCAGTGCGGAGTCGGTTCGCAACTTCTTCAACCGCCCGGGGCGGCTGTCGACCGAATTGCGGCGGAGCATCGCTCGTGCGGTCGCCGAGACCGGTTACCGGCCGATCCGCCGGGGGCGCGGTTCTCTGGACAAAGTCGCGATCGGCTACCAGATGCCGCGGTCGTGGTCGATGCAGTCCCCGGTGATGGACGTGCAGTTCCACGAACTGCTCGACGCGGCGCAGTCCGCCGATGCGCACCTCGTGCCGTTCGTCGTCGACCCCCGGGTTCCCGGCGTCGACGACGTCGTGGGCGGCACCGACGAGGAACGCGCCGAGCGGGAATCGGGCCTGCAGGGCTGGCACCGCGACTACGCCCACACCCTGGCGCCCTGGACCTATCAGGAGGTGATGCGCGAACGATTGGTGCGGATGTTCGTCGTCAACGACCTGTCCGTGGATGACCCGCGCTTGGAGATGCTCGCAGCGCAGGGGGTGCCCTACGTCGCGCTCGGGTTACCTCGTCGCTCGACCTCGGGTGAGCCCGCGCCCCGGCATCCCTACGTCGAGACCGACAACCACAGCGCGATCGCCGAGATGGTTCGGCGTCTGCGTGAGGCGGGGTGCCGCACCTTCGGTCACGTCGGTTTCTCCGATGACACCAGCCACGTCACCCGCGATCGGCGCGAGGCCGTCGCGGACGCGGTGGGCGGTGAGGTCCCTCGCACCACCATCAGCTACCTGGACTCGTTCACCCCAAGCAGTGAACGGCACCGCTCCCAGTTGCGCGACTGGCTGCGCCGCGAAGACGTCGACGCCGTGATCTGCGACAGCGACGCACTGGCCTACATGGTGCACCTCGCGGCACCGTCGGCAGGCCGCTCGACCGTCCAGGATCCCCGCGCCGTGCACGACGACGGGCAACGCAGTGTGATGCTGACCGGCAACGACAACTCCCACCACCGCACGTGGCTGCCGCCCGCGCAGCGCTGGATCACGATGGCCCCTCCTGAGCGGGAGAAGATGGAAGCCACCATCGACCTGCTCGCGAAGCTGCACGCCGGCCTCCACGGGGAGGTCGAGCCCGTGCTCATCCCCCCGCGCATAGTGCCCTGGGGCGACGGGTCAACCGGGCCCGCGTACCCGTCCACCGCGGGGCCGGACCGCGGGGAGACCGTGTAGCGGGAGCGAACGCGCTCGACGGGATCGGGTCGGCGTCGGGCTGCGCGGCGGGAGGTCGACGGCGAGGTCGCCCCGCCGCGGGGGGCCGTGGTGCTCGTCGCCCCCCGCGTGGGCGGCCATCCGGGCTGGCACGTCTCGGGCAGGTGCACCGGCGATGTGTGATAGCCAATAACGGTGCCGGCCAGTGAAGACGCGTGGGGTGAATTCGACCGGATCGTCGACCGGGAGTTGACGGACCCCTGGACCGGTTCTGGTGACGCGCGGCGCTACGTACCGGACGTCGAGACGTTCGCCGAACTGCTGGAGGTGCCGCTGCAGTTGGAGCTGTCGCACACCACGGGGCTACCAGCCAAGGCGGTCGACGTGTGGCTGTCCTATGAACTGCGCCGCGCCGGCTTCGGCGCCGACGAGGTGTGGCCGCGGCCCAGGGCGCCTCGGGTTCTGCCCCGTGAGGTGACGCAACTGCTGGAAGGACTGCCGCGGACGTTGCGCGAGCAGGTGGCCTCGCGCATCGCGTCGAATTCGGTGCCCAAGGTGGGGTCCAGCGACGCCAAGATCCTTGGACGGGCCTACGAGAAACAGGTGGACGTGGTCATGGCGCGGTGGTCGCGTGGACCGGAGCTGCTGGTCTCCACCAAGAGGATGGACAGATCGCTGTCCAACAACGCGTTCAACCGCATCGAGGAGTCCTACGGTGATGCGCACAATCTGCGCGGCCGACACCCGTTGGCGGCGTTGGGTTACGTGATGGTGCTGCGGTCGTCGGTGTTCGACACCTCGGCCAAGCCCGCCCTGCGACTGGTGGACCTCATCGCACGATTGGGAGCCGAGACCGGCTTGTACGACGCCACCTCGGTGGTGGTGGCGTCATGGAACGGCGGGGAGATCGACATCGACGCGGGCGAGCACGTCTCCATCGGCAGCGACCCGGTGCCGGCGGAGCTGGCGGTCGACCGGTTCCTCATGCGGATGGTCGACGCCGTGCTCGACCGCACCCCGGTGACCGCCCACGTGCGGGCGCGGGAACTGCGACGCGGTGAGGAACTAGTCGTCGACGACGCGGATTGATGCACCGCCGTGCGTCGCGATGCGCGACGGGCAATGTCTCGAAGACGTTGTAGGGCGGTCGTCGTCGGTTCCTCCCGAAGCGGGACCCAACACGTCAGGTGGCGAGGTCGGTGAGGTAATCGTCGGCGAAGTCGGTGGTGATCCGCACCCACAGGGGTCGGTGATCCGAGATCTGCCAGGTGCGCCACTTCCGATAGAACGACAGGTCGTCGGCCTCGACGTCGCCGGGTTCGAGGTTGCGTTCCTTGACCGGCCGCCAATCGGATTCGTAGATGTCGGCGTCCTCGTCGCGGAACACGTGCTCGTAGGGGCGGATCATTCCGCCGCCGGTGACGGTGAAACGATCGTCCTTCACGCGCACGGCGATCTGGTCGTAGAAGTGTTCGCCGTCGCGCCGCACGGCGGCACCATCGATGGCGTCGGGAACCTCGAATCCCTTGGCCTTGAGCGCCGACATCGTCTCGTGCTCGGGACTGACCACGTTGAAGTCGCCGAGCAGGATGTAGTTCTCGGTCTGCGCGGAGGCGAATCGACCGCCGCGGGCCTTGGCCGCCTTCTTGTCGGCGCGTTCCTCGGCGTCTTGACGCTTGGCGAAGAAACCCACCAGCCGACCGATCTCCTCGGAGCGGCGCGCGAGATCCTCACCGGATTCCGAGCCGTAGTAGATGTGGACGGTGCACAGGCTGAACTTGAACCACCCGGCCTGGAAGGCCACCAGGAAGGGGGTTCGGGCGAACTGGCCGTTGCCGATCGGCGCCCGCTCTGGGGCTAATTCGGCGTCGTCGGCGGAGACGATGACCTGCCCGTCGGGAAGCACCACCTCGCCGGCGATTTTCCGGAAGAACACCTTTCGCGTGTCGAACACGTAGGCCATCCGTTCGCCGCTGTTGCCGCCGGATCCCTCGGTGGCGTCGGTGACGATGTAGTCCCAGCCGCCACCGAGGATGTCCATCAGATCGCGCAGCGGCCCGAGGTCACGGCTGACCTCCTGGATGGCCACCAGGTCGAAGCTGGCGATGATTTCGGCGAGGTAGTAGTAGGACTCCTTCTTGCGGGGCCCGAACTTGAACTTGTTGTTGTCGAAGTCGCGAATGTTCCACGTAGCCAGCAACAGTGAGTCGTCGGTGCGTAGGTCGCGCACCTCGCCCAGGCCGGCGCGCAGTGCCACCAGGCGCTGAGCGCATCGTCGTAGACCCTCGTCATCCTGGCCGAACGTGCGGCGCATACCTGCGTAGATGTTGGACATGGCGCGTGGTCCCCCTATGCGCGACGCCGGCACTCGACGTGCCCGTACCGGCGCGGCGGTCGTCATCCCGTGCTGCGACGCTACGTCAGCCAGCGCGCCGCCGGACCGAAAACGCGCAAGGTGACGCGTCGGCCGTTCGCGGCGCGGACGGGTTCACCGGCCCGCCGCCACCGGCGCGCAGGTCGTTGCCGTCAGCACAGGTCACTGAGTTCCCACAGTGTCTCGGTGACGCAGGTGTGGGCGTAGTCGGGCGGGAGGTGGCGGGCGTAGCGCTGTTGGGCGATGAGGGTCTGCTGCAGCATCGACACCGCGAGTTCGAGGTTGCGTCGGCTGTCCAGTCCGGGTGCGTAGCCGGCGACGAACGCGTCGAACGGCACGCCGTGGCCGTGGGTGGCCAACGCCGATCCCAGGCTGCGCAGCGGGCCGGTCATGTGTCGACGCGCCGCGCTGTGGAACCGCCCACGGTGGCGGTAGGACAGGTCCAGCAGCATGCACACCGCCCAGTAGTGCAGGTTGGACAGGTGGCGCATCGCGGGAAGTAGCTCGTCGACGATGGGCTCGCCCGATCGCGGTAGCCCGGACTCCAGTTTCAAGGCGAGGACGGGGTGCTCGGGGTGGGTGGGGTCCCATATGTCGGGTCCACCGGCGGGCAGGGCGGGATGGGTTCCGTCGAACAGTGTGCGAAAGAAGTCGAAGTGTTCGTGTTCGCCTTCTTCGAGCACGACGCCCAGGCGCGCACCCCAGTAGTCGTAGTCCAGACTGCTCGGGTGGCGGTGTTCGAGCAGCTTCAACACCCGCACCACCTTTCGGTAGAGGCTGCCGACCTGGTTGGGACGCATGTGGTGGGGTGCAGTGCTGTTGAGGGCGGCGTAGAGGCGTTCGAGCATCGCGCGGTGCTCGGGGTCCTGTGGCGCGTCGAGGTCGACGGCGGTGGTGGACGCTTCAACGTAGAGATACTTGGCGATGCTGTGCAGGTTCAGCGGTTCCAGGGTGAAGTCGAACGGGTAGATGTCGGTTTCGTAGGGGAACTGCTGTCTGCCCAGGTGCGGTGCGGCGCCCAGTGCGACGAGCAGTTCGTTCACCACGTCGAGGTGGGTCATCTCCTCGATGGCCACGCCGATGACGTGCAGGGGACGCCCGCCGTAGCGGTGGTTGGGCCATCCCGCCAGCTGGGCGTAGTCGGGGAGTTTCACCGAGAAGGCGGCGTAGAGGTATTGCACGAGCAGGGAGTGTTCGATCTCGGCGCCGTCGCGGAGGAGCCGGACGAGTTCCAGGGTGGGGTCGTCGAAGACGGGTGTGTAGCCCAGTTCGTCGGTGTCGGCCTTGGTCAGCGCTTGCATGACGGGTCGGGCTATCGGTGCCGCGGATGGCCTCATCGCCGGTGAGGCGTTGAGTCCGGTCGGTGGTGAGGCGAAGAGTCTGACCTCGGGTGCCGCTGCCTGCGACGGTGCAGCCGAGAGGATGGCGTCGCGGTATCGGCCGTAGCCGGTGCATCGGCACAGGTGCGGCCCGAGGACGGCGTCCACGCGCCTCTCGACGGCCTTGGCGTCGTCGCCGGGCCGGACACCGGCCAGGGCGACGGTCCCGGCGACGGCGAAACCGGCAGCGCAGTAACCGCATTGGAAGGCTTGGCGCGTGAAGATCGCCTTCTGCACGGGGTTCAGTTCGTCGGGTTCGCCGAGGCCTTCGATGGTGGTGACCTTCCACCCGGCGGTGTGGCGCATCCCGGTCATGCAGGCCTGGCGGGTGACCGGTGGCCCGTCGGGTTCCACCTGCACCGCTACCGTGCACGCGCGGCACTCGCCGATGGAGCAGCCGATCTTGGTGCCGGTCAGCCCCAGGTCTTCGTGCAGGAAGTGCACCAGGGTCATGTCGGCGGCGACGCGGCGCCCGTGGTGGTGTTCGCCGTTGACGATGATGTCGAGGGCGACGGTCGGCTCGTAGTTCATGGCAGCGACAGGTCCGCGACGCGGATCGGCGTGCGCGTCGGCCAGCACCGGGCATCGACGTGGCCCAGGGCGTGGGCAACGGCGTTGGCGATCGCGGGGGCCACGGTGGTCATCGTCACCTCTCCGATTCCCTTGTGCCGCACGTTGGGTTGGTCAGGCCCGAGTATCCCGTCGGGACCGAGTTCCACGGGGACGGTCTGTCTGGTGATGGCGCGCAGGTCGTTCCACCGTGGAAGCCGGTAGCGGTCGAAGTTCGCGAACGGGCCGGCACCGGTCTCCGGCGGCAGCTCCTCGAACAGGGTGTGCGCGATGCCCATCGCCAACCCGCCTTCCACTTGTCCGTCGACGACCGGGCGGGCGATGACGTCGCCCGCGTCGAGGAAGGTCACTGCGTCGGTGACGGTGATCGCGCCGCGCCGGGTGTCGACGGTGACGCCGATGAGGTGGGCACCCGAGGCGTACACCGACCGCGGGATCTTCGATCCCCCAGGTGCGAGCGGCGGCATGCGTATATCACCCTGGGGCGCGAGGATCGTCATGTCGTCGCCGGGTTCCCGGATGAACGCCAAGCCGTCGACCCACAGGTCCAGGGTGTGGCCGTCGACGGTGAAGCGTGCGCTCGACCAGCCGTTGTTGAAGTATCCGTGAACCATGACTCCGGGCTCGGCGTTGCTTTGGTGCACGTGGGCGGCGAGGTCTGCCAGCGGCACGCTGGGTCGGCCGGGCAGCTGGACCTCCCCGTTCCTCCAGTAGCTCAGCAGTTCCTCGTCGGCGAGGTCTGGCTCGCCGAGGATGACCCGCGCGGCGGGGAGTAGCCGCAGCCGGAGCAAGGCCCGGCACGCTTCGCGCAGCGCGTGAACGTGGAAGAACGCCGTCTTCGAGGCGCTGCTGGCGCCGTGGACCAGCGACCAGTTCTTGAACGTCGGGTCGTGCGCATGGTGGGTGGCGAGGTGGCCGGCGAACTTCTCGAACCAGCCCGTGATGCCGAGGTCCGCCCGCGCGGGCCGGCCGAGTTCCTCGGTGGCTACCAGTTCCAGACTCTGACGGGCCCCTTGCCCCATGTCGAGGGTTTGCGACCACACCTCGATCCCGCCGTCGGCCGTCACCCGCACCGCGCAGTACACGCTGTCGCTGCTGGTGCCGTACGCCTCCATGCAGCAGGCGAACCCGACGCCGCGGTACACGCCTTCACCGCACCTCAGGTCGTGGCGTCCCTGCCACAGCTCATGCGCGTGCGCCGCGTCGCAGATCTCGGCGGTCGGAAGGTGAAACCGCAACGGCGTGCCGGCGAGATCCCGGTCGGTACCCGAGCGCAGGACATTGCGACTGCGGAACGCGATGGGATCTTCCCCCAATTCGAGGACGGCGAGCCGGTCGATGGCGGTTTCGACGTTGAACGCCACCTGCGGGATGCCGAAGCCGCGCATCGAGCCCACGGTCGGTATGGGTCGCTGCACGACTACCGCATGCGATCCGGCGCGGCGAACGCGGTAGGGGCCCGTCGCGTGCAACGCCGCTAACGACAGGACCGCCCCGTTGAGGTTGGTCTCGGGACCACCTCGCAAGACGGTGAAGGTGCGGATCGAATCCAGGGTGCCGTCCGCGGCGGCGCGGATGTGGGAGTGCACCGCCGAGGCGTGCCGCTTGAGACCACCCTGAAACTGTTCGCGACGATCGAACGCGAGCCGCACCGGCGAACCGGCGAACGCGGCTGCCACCGCGAGGTACAGCGTGAACGGCGACTTGTCGCGTCCACCGAACCCGCCGCCCATGTCCTTGGCCGTGATGCGGATGTCGCGGATCCTCGGATTCGACGCTCCCAGGACCGCCCGCACTTCGGTGACGTCGCTGTACGGGGACTGCGTGCCCAGCACCAGATTCAGGGTGGCGGTGGCGGGATCGAGCCACCCCAGACCGGCCTCGGGTTCGAGGAACGCAGGATCGATCGTCTGGGTGTAGGTCGTGGTCTGCACCGCCCGGCCGTCCCCGTCGGCGGACATCTCCTGAAACATCCGGTCGGCGTCCGGGTCGGGCCGCTGGCCGCGTTGAAACTTCCCGTTTGCGAGTGTGAGTTGGCCTCGGGTCCACTGGGAGTAGTCTCGGTCGACGTCGAGCAGATAGTGAGTTTCGTTGGGGCCGTTATCACATCGGAGATTGCGCCACTGCGTCAATTCCTCCTCGATCGTCGTCACCGTCACCGGCTCGGCCGGTGGAGGTGCATAGACGATGGGACCGGCGTCTTCCCGGATCTCCTGGGCCGCCCGCCTGAAGCACATGAAATCGTCGTAGAGCAGCAACGCGATCGGCTGACCCACGTAGTCGATCGGTTGACCGGGGGTGACGAACAGTTCGATCGGCATCGTGGAGATGAAGTTCTGGAACGGGGGTCTCAGGTCGGTGGCGGTGATCACCAGGTCGGGCCGCAAGTCGGGCCGGATGCGACCGAGATCGATCCCGGTGTACGCCCGTCCGGCGACGCTCGCCCGCAGCAGGAGTGCGTGGGCGCAGTGCTCGGGCCACCCGAGATCCTTGGGTCGGTAATCGCTGGCGTAGGTCTTCTGGCCCGTGATGATGCGCAGTCGCCGCTCCGCGGCCGAGCCGCCCACCCCGGCGACGTCTGGAGCCATGGCCGAAGTATGCCAGCCACGCGTGGTTGCGGGTGCCCGTTCGACGAGGACGACGAGGTGGTCTCGACATGCCCTTCATCGACGGGTTCGACGCGCACGACGGGTTGCCGCGCAGGCGGTTCCCTGGTTCGGCGTGACCGGGTGATGGTAACGAGCGCGCGCCTCGGGGGGGCGATGCATCACCGCGTGAGGTCTGAGCGCCGGGCGGGCACTGCGAAGCTTCGGGGGTGGCGGTCGGTCCCTATGGAAAGGCCATCTTGCGGAACTCGGATTCGAACTTGGCCCCCGCCACCTCCATAATCTCCTGGGCCGCCCTAGCTCCGTGCACCGCGATCGCCGCGCACAGCAGTAGACCTGCCAGGCTGCTCGACGGCAGCGGAATGGCAGGACGAACCTCGCTGAACGGTGACACCACCGGCGCGGCGTCTGGTTCGGGGTCGGGCACGGCGTCGGGGGCTCGCCGGCCGGCTTCATAGAGGTCGGCGGTGAAACCGGCGGGTCCGGTTCGCCACCACCGCTGAACGCGTTGCACGTGCGGGCGGTAGTGACCTCGGTAAGTGACCTTGCGGGAGTCGTAGGGGTCGCCGGTCTCGAAACGCCATCCATCGGCGCGGACCTCGTCACCGTCCCACCAGAACATCGCCACCCGCACCATCATCTCCAGTTTCTGATCCTCACAGTAGAACCGGGGCCACACCACCGGGTACAGGTGCGGCGTGGTGGTGGTGACCGGTGCCGGGGTGAGGAATCCGCGGTCGTCCCACTTGCCGTGAGTGCCGGTGGCGAATGACCTGATTTGCTGTGTCTGAAAGGTCGGGAACCGGGCGCGTTCGGTCTCGATGCGGACCTCGGTGGCGGTGGGGGTCCGTTCGGTGCCCGGAAAATCGTTCCAAGCGGTGGCGACCAGTTCGACCTCACTGAGCGCGGTACGCGACGGATTGTTCGCAGTCACGGCGGGGTTACTGGTAGAGGCGGGTCAGCGGGTAGTAATGCACTTCGTCGAGTTTCTGCACGTAGCGGCGACTGAACGGACCGGGGACGTCGGTGTCGACCTCCCATGCCTTGTCGAAGGGACGAAACGCCGACACGTCTTCGCAGAACACCATCTCCACGTCACGGTCGGGGATGTCGTGTTGGCGGGCCAGTTCGCGGACTTGAGACAACCGCCAGGCGGGCCGTTCCAGGAAGGTCTGCGCCGCCACCTCCAGCTCATCGAGCGGCGCGGGGGCGGCCGCCGGCGCGTCGGGTGTCTTCCAGTTGACGTCGGCGGTGTCGGCGGGCAGCGCCGAGGGGAACGTGGCCGCGACGTGTGGTCGGTCGATGAATACGTTCTGCCCGGGGAGCAGCCAATGATCGAGCCACCGTCCCACCGCCGCCGCGGCGATGCGGCGGCGCAGTTCGGGATTGGGTTGCTTGTCCTTGGGCAGCAGCCCCAGGGACGACGACACGAGGTCCTCGAAGATCACGCTATTCAGGTTCACCGGCGTGGTCGGGGTGACGTCGCTCAAGGATTCGGTGAGCACGTCGATCTGGCGTGGCGCCAGGCGGTCGCGTTCGGGATCGAGGCCGAGCGTTTCGAAGACCCTGCCGTCCAGGGTGATGGCGGCGTGGCGGCGCTCCCACAGTTCCGCGGCGTCCTGAAGGCTGGGCCAGGACCAGGCGTTGAACCGCTCGCTTGCAGGCTGCCCGGTCCACAGCGCTGCAGACACCAGCTCGGTGGCACTGACGTTGAGGTCGGCCTTCGACGACGCGAAGCGCTGCAGGGTCAGGTCGAAGGCCGCATCGGCTACGCCCTGGTTGACGACCACCAGGTATCCCACCCCGGAGTAGCACCGGGCCAGATAGGCCAACATCTCACCGGTGTTGCCCCGCAGCCGGTCCTGCAGGTCGGCGAACGTGGACTGGTCGTCGGCGCGCTGGTAGTCCTCCTTCATGGAGGCATCGGGGGTGAGGTCGTAGTCCAAGATCGCGATGTCGGCGGTGTCGAACTTCGACGGCGCATCCGACGGGTCAGCGGTGTCGCGGGCGGCGTCGCGCCGTCGACTCAGGACCTCGATCTCGGTGACGAGTTCGTCTCCGTCGACGACGTCGTAGTCGAACGAGCGGATGCCTGCGATGCCGGCAATCTTGTCGCGCCATCCTGCGGCGCGGCGAGGGTCGTCGTCGCAGATGAGGATCGTCGGGGTGGTGGTGTCGGTGGTCGTCATGGTTCCCAACTGATTGTCACGGCGGTGCTGAAGTCGTCGGTGGGGATGGTGAATTCAGCCCGAGCACCGACTTCCTCGGTGATCATCCTGACGATGGTCAACCCCAGGCCGGTGCCGCCCAACCCCAGGGCCGCACTCTCCGGTGGCAGGTTCAGTTTGCGCCGGAACGGTTCGAAGAAGCGGTTGGCCTCGGTGAGGTCGGATCCCACTCCGACGCCGTTGTCCTGCACGCGCACCCACTCCCGGCCGTCGTCGCCGCTGCCCCCGTCGACGGCGATGGCGGGCTGGTGGGCGTTGAACAAGGCGTTGAAGGAGTTGATGAACAGGTTCTGAAATACCGCCCACCACGCCGCCGCACTCGCCGCGGGCAGCATCAACCCGCGGGGCACTGCGCTCAGGTCGATCGTGATGCCACGCGCGACCGGCGTGACGTTGTCGCGGACACCCCTGAGCACATTGAACGCACCGCGGGACTTCTCGTCCTTGCGGGTCTCCTCATCCAGCACCGGTTGAAGCAGTTTGCGCAGACCCGCGGCGCGGCGCAGCCACGCGTCGAGATCGTCGACGACGACGCGTGCGTCGTCGTGCCGCTCGGTGGGCAGGTCGTCGAGCAGGGACCGCAGCCGCTCGACGACGTCGTCGAGACCGATCCTCTGTCGGCTCAGTTCGTGGCTGTAGGCCATCGCCGAGATGCCCGCGGTCGCCAGGGCACCCAGCAGGGCGGCGTGTTCACGGGTGGATTCCTGCAACGCCCGCACGCTGCGCGAGGCGGCGTCGACCTTGGCGGTGATCTCGCGGACGGTCCGCTCGGGCAGGTGGGCCGCGACTTCCTCGACTGCGGTGCTGACGTCGGCGAGGGCGTCGGTCGGGGAGCTGGGATTGTCGCGGCGCTTGTCGCGGGTCGCTTCCAAACGGCGCTTGGTCTCCTCCATCGCATAGACGTCCATCACGGCGCGGACCATGACGCGCATCCGCTCGTAGGCGTCGTTGGGGACGAGGCGGTCGCGGGTGATCTGGATGCTCAGCGGCGGTTCCATGACGGTGTCGGAGCCTGCCCGCAGTTGCTCGCGTCGACGGAACCACCGCTGCTCCTCGGCGGTGTTAATCACCACCCGCCCGTAGACCCTGCGGTTGGTGGGCAGGTTGAGCAGACCGCGTTGAACGTTCAGTTCGGCGGGCAGCAACTTCGAGGTCGACCGGCGCGCGGAATGCGAGCCTTCGAGGTCGATCCAGTCCTGATCGGGCCCGTAGTAGGGCAGTCGGAAGGCCCCGTCGCTGACCCCGATCCCGCCGAAACGCTCGAGGTACTGCCGCGCCTGAGACACCTTGACGTTGCCGGCTTGTCGCTGCTGAAGGGTAAACACCCTGATGTCGCAACGCATCCGGTGGATCTGGCAACCCCGCACCAGGAATCCGACGGTCACCGGTTCCTGATCGCGCAACCGGACCTTGACTTCGAGCACTCTGTCGTCGAGCCCTTCGCGTACCCGCACCCCGGTGGGTCCCTCGTCGGAGGTCTCCAGGTCGGGCAGGTCGTCGTCGGTGTCGGACAGTCTCATTGGAAGGTCACCAACGACGGTGCCCTGAAACTCGGTGACGTCGACCAGCTTGGCGGTCAGCTGCGCCGACCAGATGTCGAGAATCGCCCGCATCTGGGCGCTGAACGCGTCGTAGGCGTCCTGCAGATCGCTGTCGAACACGATCTGGAATCTCTCCGGAGAGTCGGGGTCGACGTCGTGGGGCGGCTGCAACGCCCAGATCTCCTGAGCCAGGTGGCGAAAGTCGCGGGCGGTCCACACCTGACTGAGACGGCGCAGCTCCACCCGCGTGCCGTTCGTAGAACCACCAGCGAACTCGGGGTTGCCCGCGGAGCCGGTCGTGACTGGAACCGTCACCGAGGTTAGATCACCCTCACGGGTGGCGTCGTCCCAGTTCACCCTCGCTTCGAGCCGCTGTCCGGAGTTCCCATCCCCGCCCGCGGTCACGATCGTGGTGTCGCGCGCCAATAGCTGCACCGCCAACCGGCCCACGCCCTTGGACCCGGTCATCTCCCGTTTGAAGGACCGCGAGTGACGCTGCCGGGCCTTGTGGGTGGACCCGACCCGCATCCACGTGTTGGTGAACTCCCGTTCGGACATGCCGTGCCCGTTGTCGCTGACGACGATGCAGTCGTGGGATGCGGAGATCTCGACGCGCGTGGCGTCGGCGTCGTAGGCGTTCTTGATCAGTTCGGCCAACGCGATGTAGGGGCGTCCGACGAGCCGCTCGCCGAGTTCCTGAAGCAGCTGCGCGTCGACGGTGAAGTGCAGCGGCCGTTCGCTCACCTCGCTGCTCCCGAGCCTCGACTGCCATGGCACCCATGGGGCAGCGCGGTGTCGTCGTCTGTTCTGATCAATGTGGACATCGAATTCAGTTGCGCATGTTGGCGAAGGGACGCAGCCCGTGGTGGCTGCGGAACTGGACGATCATGGCGGTCTCGATTTGGGCCGCCTCGATGTCGTCGGTGACGCGCCATCCGACGAGAAGGTCGGCGTGGTCGGTCAGCTGCCATATCCGTCGGCCTCCGGAGTGGCCGACCGGTTCACCGGCACCGAACCGGCGGAATTCATCGAGCCGTTTACGCAGGCCGCGGCGTCCGTTGCTACCCGCGTTGGCCTTGCCGATGTAGACGATGCGGGTGCCGGGGACCCACAGCGTTTGCAGGTCGGCGACGGGCACGGTGGGGTCCTTGCCCTTGAAGTGGCCGGCGGGCGAGACGTCGAGGAATGACGGGGCATCGTCAGTGGGTCGCACGATGACGTAGACCCCCGGCTCGGCCGGCACGTCGGCGGTCGGCAGCGCGGCGAACGGCACCCACCCGGAGAAGGCGTCCAGGTCGATCGGTTCGGTGGTCACGGCAACTCCCTGGCGGGCTCGTCGAGCAGTGTGGTCACGACGGTTTCGAGGCGGTGCCCGGTCATGTCGCTCAGGCGCAGCGCCTTCGGCCCGATGGACTCGTCGATGTAGAAGTAGAGCAGCCGCGTCCCGTTGGTGTGCTTCTGCTGCGCTCGTCGGCGGGCCTCATCGAGCGGAAACAGCCACACGCTGTCGGTCGACATGTCAACGCACGCCAGCCATTGCGCCGGAGAGTCATCCGGGAATGCCCAGCTCAGTAGCAGCTTGCCCTTGCCGCCGGCGGATTTGGGAGCGACGTTCGCCTTCACCTGAATGGTGGCGGCCGATTGGTGGCCCGGCACGTACATCACCAGGTCGATGCCGGAGTCGGTGGTCAGCCGGGCGCTGTCGATGCCGAGTTTGAGCAGCTGGTACTGCACCAGCAGTTCCCCTGCCGCGCCGATCGCCTGGGTGCCGAGCTTCACTGTCGTCATCGAGTCCCTGGTGTCAGCAGCGCTCGCGACCGCATGATCACGTCCCAGTTCCTTGCGCCGTCCCCACCCCTCACACAGCGAGTGTAGGACGCAGAAGCGCCACCACCTCGTATGACGACACCGCCGCGCGCAAACGTCGGTCATCACTCGGGGTTTGACGGCCTACTCGAGTAACCTGCCGTCAGGTGACCCTCGATGCGCCCGGGAGCGACGTGACGACGTTCAGGACCGTTTCCTGCTTCTCCGGTGTGGGCGGTCTGGATCTCGGGCTGGAGCGAGGCGGATGCGACGTCGTGGCTCAGTGCGAGTCATGGAGTCCCGCACGCCGGGTCCTCGCCGAACACTGGCCCGGCATGACCGTCCTACCCGACATTGCCGAGGCCGACTTCGGACTATCCGACGTCGATCTGCTGGCCGCCGGATTTCCGTGCACCGACATCTCCCACGCCGGCGCCAAGGCGGGAATCGGCGGCCCACAATCGGGACTGGTGTCGCACGTGTTCCGCGTGATGGCCGCGCTGAACCCCACGTGGGTCCTGCTGGAGAACGTGCCCAATCTCTTGGCGTTGCACGGTGGTGCGGGGATGCGGTACCTCGTCGACCACTTCGTCAAGCTGGGTTACCGCTGGGCCTACCGCGTGGTCGACACGCGTTTCACCGGCCTGCCCCAACGCCGTAACCGTGTCCTGATGCTGGCCAGTCGACACTTCGATCCGGCGCCGGCGCTCCTCGGTGAGGACGCCGGCCCGCCCGACATGCCGCCGCAACCCACCGCCGGCGGCTTTTACTGGACCGAGGGCCGCCATGGTGTCGGCTTGGTTCCGGGAGCGATCCCCACGCTCAAGGGCGGTTCCACCATCGGGCTGCCCTCCGCACCGGCGGTGTGGTTTCCCGCGGCCGAGCCGGGGCGCCGCTTCGTGCTGCCCGACGTGGAGGACGGCGAAGCGTTGCAAGGACTGCCCAGGGGATGGACACGGACCGCGGTCACCTCTGGCCAGCCCAATCCGAGGTGGAAGTTGGTCGGCAACGCGGTGCCACCAGATGTGGGTACGTGGATCGCTCGGCGGATCACCAACGCCGAGACCGCCGAACAGGTGGTTATTGGGGGAGAGCCCTTCGACACGGCACTGACGCGGCGCTGGCCCACCGCGGCGTTCGGTTGCGATCGCCAGGCCACCGCCGCCCCCGTGACCCCGTGGCCGCACCGCACCCGTCCCAAGCCGTTGAGCGAGTTCATCTCACCGTTCGCCGCGGCGCTGTCACACCGCGCCACCACCGGGTTCCTGCGGCGCCTGGACGCAAGTGCACTGCGGGTGCCCCACGAGTTCTACGCCGACCTGGAAGACCATCAGGGCAGCACCCGCCCCGCCCTGCCTTACACGCCAGCGAGGGCGACGCCCGAAACGCACGTCGGCCCCGCGCCCGTTCGGGACAGGCGCACCTGCTCGCCCGAGTTGACGTTGCGCCGGCATCTGCACGCGCGGGGGTTGCGCTACCGCCTGCAGTACCGGCCGCTGCGCGACTCTCGGCGACGTTTCGAGATCGTCTTCATCGGCGCACGGGTGGCCGTCGACGTACGCCGCTGCCGCCAGGGCTGCCCACACCACGGCGACCCGGTCACCGAAGTGCTCACCGAGGCGAGGGTGCGCACCGCCCGCCGAGACGCTGTGACACTTCAGCTTCTGGCCGACAACGGGTGGACGGTGATCGTGGTGTGGGAACACCAAGACCCCGCCGCGGCCGCACAGACCATCCTCGATCTGGTCACCACGCGACGCCGCCGTCCCGCCCGCCGCGATACCGCGGCCATGGCGGCGGGCGTGAGTGCAACAGCCCGGTGGACGCCGTGACCGTGGCCACTCCGCGGGAGGACCCCATCGCTGGGTTGGGGGCCGTACACACCCGCTCGTGGGTGGTGACGATGATGCTCGATCTGGCCGGTTACGTCGACGACGAGGATCTGGGCAGCGGAACCGCCGTCGAACCGGCAGTGGGGTTCGGAGCGTTCCTGGTGCCGATGATCGAGCGCCTGATCGCCTCGTGCCGACGGCACGGACGTCCCATCTCCACCACCGGTTCGGCCATCGTCGCCTACGACCTCGATCCGCGCGCCGTGGAGGAATCTCGCCGCCGGGCAAGCGTGCTGCTGCGCGCGCACGGGTTAAGCGCCGCGCTCACACGGCGACTGGTCACCGGATGGGTGCGTCACGGAGACTTCCTATTGGAAGCGCCTGCCCTCAGCCAGATCCGGTGGGTGATTGGCAACCCGCCGTACGTGCGCGTCGAGGACGTGGGGCGCGAACGGCTGCTGAGCTACCGGGCGCTGTGGTCGACGATGCGCGGCCGCGCCGACGTGTACGTCGGGTTCCTTCAGGCGGGCCTCGAAGTGCTCGCTGACGACGCCACGATGACCACCATCTGCGCCGACCGCTGGATGCGCAATCAATACGGAGCGACTCTGCGCAGCGTGATCTCCCAGCGCTACGCAGTAGACGCCTGCATCTCGATGTACGGGTCCGCGGCCTTCGAAACGCCGGTGGCTGTCTACCCGGCGATCACCGTCATGCGCAACGGAACTCAGCGCCGCACACTGCTGTTCGATCGAGAAGCCCCCCTGGACCAGGACCACGGCGCAACGCTGCTGCACGCCTGGCGCCAGGGACCCGCCGATACGCCCGCCGCCCGCGCCGCCCACGCACAGTGGACGCGTGGCTGGCACGCCGGACCCGCTGGCTGGCCTACCCGGAGGTCGGCCCGCGTGACCGCTGCCGAGCGGCGCCTACCCACCCTGGCCGAGGCGGGCGTCCACGTCTCCATGGGTCCCGCTACCGGGGCCGACACGATCTACGTCACCCACGACACCGCGGGCATCGAGACCGAACGGCTCATTCCAGCCATCGGCGCACAAGAGGTTCGCCGCGGCGAACTCGAGTGGATAGGACGACATCTGATCAACCCATGGGATGACGACGGCCTGGTCGACCTCGGTCAGTACCCGGGGTTGAAGCGCTACGTCGAGCGCCACCGCCCTCGACTCTTAGAGCGTCACACGGCCCGCGCGCATCCCGACCAGTGGTGGCGAACCATCGACCGGGTCCGCCCACAGATGGCCGCCACCCCGAAACTGCTCATTCCCGACATCAAGGAACGCATCTTCCCGGTACTCGACAATGGTCAGTTCCTCCCCATGCACAACCTCTACTACGTCGTAGCGCCCACGTGGGACTTGCGGGTCCTGGGCGGAATATTGATGTCCGACATAGCCACTCAATTCGTCAGCACCTACTCGGTGCGCATGGCCAGCGGCTATTTCAGGGTAAGCGCCCAGTACCTTCGACGAGTCCGCATACCGGCCTACCCCACCATTCCCCCCGCACTGCGGCGGCAACTGCGCACCGCTTTTGACGCCCGCGACCTGCCGGCAGCCAACGACGCCGCGAACCGCGCCTACGACCTCAGGACCGCCTGACCCATCAAAAGCCACTCCAAGCATCCCATCTGTGCGCAGGCGGGGACACCATGAAGTACCGACGTGCACAACATATTTCGAGTTACAAATCTGCCAAAGTGACCCCATCAATGCCAAAGTGGCCCCATCAATTTAGGGCGGCCGCCATGAGAGCCAGACCATGTGACGTTGATCACCGCTGGGTCTGAGATAAAGGAGACACGCCAGGCATCGGGGCCCACTCCGGCCAGACCACAGAACGCGGAAACAGGACATCGAAGACACCTGACACGCCGTTTTGCCGCGATAACTCATGGTTGCGGTGATTGTCGCGTACCTACAGTCGCGACTGGCTCTCGCGGGGGCGCCTGTGAAAGTGGAAGGGCAACGTTGTGGACTGAGCCGAGTGACGAGGCTGTAGCACTCACCTGCGGTGCGGCCGCGGGGTTTCTGGCGTTCACGGCCTTGCTCATGGCCGGGTCACATTGGACCCTCTGCCTGCTGGGGGAGCGATCCTCGGCACACTCGCCACCTTCATCACTCGCTCCCGGATTCGCAGTTGGGCACAATCCGCACAGCATGCATCAGAGGTAGCCGAGGCCAAAGCACGTGAGCGCCAGGCCGCGGAAGAGTTCCGTCGACGTTATGCGATCGAGCACCAGAAGAACTTGGATCGCGAGTACCTGCGTTCGGGGCTTGCTGAGGTGGATCGCATGCCGGGAATCGAGTTCGAGAAGTACGTCGCGGCGCGGCTGCGCGCGCACGGTTGGAAGGTTTCAACGACCGCGACGGCAGGAGATTACGGGGGTTGATCTGGTGGCCCGAAAAGCTGGGGAGAGCATTGCGGTGCAATGCAAGCGTTACGGGAAGCCGGTGAGAGTGTCAGCGCTTCAACAGGTGGTGTCAGGTTCGATGCATCATCAATGCACCGCCAGCATGGTTGTCTGCAACCAGGATTTCACCAAAGCCGCTATGCAACTTGCGCGTACGCACAACTGCCGGCTCATTGGTCGATGCAGTCAATGCTGAACGGAACGGCGCCCGGCCGGCTGGGCGTCGCTGCGGTGTCGACCTCCTGAGGACGCCGACGACTCGGATGCGGTGGTGCCGGATGCATGCCGGCCATACGACTCGCCACCGTCCCCCGCTGCCTTGGCCCCGGTAGTGGGCCCTATCTGCTCGCTGGACGCAACGTGACGTCCTGTGCTGCCGGTTGACTTCAGCCGCCCGGTCCCGGGGTTAGCGGTGTCCGTAGCGGGCGCGGAGGTGGCGTTGTCGGACGTGTCCGCGTCTGTGCGCTCCCCCGGTGCCCGCATGGCGTCGTCGGTGCCCAGGTCGTCGGCCGCAGTCTCGGCGGGAGTCGCCACTTCCTCGCTGAGGCCATCGGTGGGTGGGGCCGCCGGCTCCACGACCTCAGCCGCAACGGAGTCGGATGGAGAGGTCTCGGGCGGCGACTCGTCCGTGGTGGGCTTGTCGCTCATTGCCTCCGCTGCCGTCGTCGGGTCGTCTGCCGCTGTGGCGGTGTCCTCGGTCGTCGACGCGGCGGGGACCGAGGTGCCCCCGTCCTCGTTGGCGTCCAAGACGTCCCCGGGCACGGTCAGGGTGTTCACCAGCGAGGATCGCAGCACCGAGTCCGGCAGAGCCGCGGGGTCCGCTGCGGTCGCAGACAGCGCCAGCGGGCCAGCGTTGAGTATCCCGCCGATCGCCTGTCCGATGTCGATCGCGGTCGAGATCGTGTACAGCGCAGCGGCCGTGGCGAACGCGGCCACGTTCACCGCCCCAGCCACGGCGGTGGCCACGGCGTAGGGAGGACCGGCCACGAACGACGGCAGACCGGCAGCCCGCATCAGGCCGCTGGCCGCGGTCGCCAACCCACCGGTGAACGAGTTGATCACCTCGGCGGCCGTACCGGTGAGATCCGCCCCGACCCGGAACGGCAGGGAGGCAAACGAACTGGCCGTTCCGACCACGGTCTGAACGGTCGTCACACCAGCACCGAGGAGAACCGACACCGCGTTGGTGTAGCTGGCCGGGCTCAACGGTGCGGTACCGATCGCGACGAGCGCGTTCTGCAGTGCACCGGCGGTGGAGCCGTTGCCCAACCAGGTCGACACCACACCAGACGCGCCGCCGGCCACCCGCCCCAGCGCCAACGTCGCGGCGTTGGCGGCCGCGCCGGTGATGCCGGCGACCCCGGCCAGCACGGCGGTGACGGGCGCTGACACGATGCCCTGCACGGCGGTCAGCGCGCCGTCGATGAGGGCGACGTCGGTCAGTGACTTGCCCGCGTCGAGCAGGCCGTTCACCAAGGACACGGCGTTGATAATCTGGTCGCTCACGACGGTGACCAGGGTGCTGGTCAGGTGCACCCCGCCGGTGGCGAGTGTTGCGGCCGCGTTGATGCCGCCTCGGAGGGCCATGCCCGCAATGCCGAACGACGTGTTCAGCAGGCCCAGGTAGCTCTCAGCCGAGATCGGGTTGTTGACGCTGGCCACGGCCTGCGTAGCCGAACCCAACGATCCGGTGGCCGTCGAGGTCAAGATGCCGGCCAGCTGCCCGCTCGACAACGCGATGGTGTTGTCGGTGGCTTCGACGGACTGCGCCAGCTGCGACAGCCCGCCAGCGGACGCAGCCTTGAGCGCGATGAGCACCGACCCAAGGGTGGGGTTGGCGCCTGCGGCGCGGATCAGGCCGTCCCACAGGTTGTCGTTCGGCGCGGCCGCGGAGGTCAACGCTCCGGTCAGGGTGTGACCGGAGCCGTCGACCATGGAGGTCACCGTGGCGGTGACCGATGCCATTGCCGCATCGAGGTTGGCCGCCAGGGCGGCGACGTCGGCTGGTTTGATCGCGGCCTCGAGCTGAACCTCTGAAACCGATGCGTACGGCACCGCGAGATGGTGGTCACCGGGAGTCGCCACTACCGGGGTCAGGGCGATCGCACTCGCCGCAGTCAACGCGACGCCGGCAGTGAGATAAGTGCGAACGGAAAGTTCCACGAGGCCCTCCAAAGGCGCGCGGCGGATAGGTGGGTTGCCAGTCACGGGGCGCTGATCACATTGCTACGCCGGGGGTTTCGCGTTCCTGCTCGCGTTCTATGCGCCTCCGGCGCATCGCCGCCTCCACGATGGTGCTCGAGATCATCCGTCCACTGCCGATCACTTGGCGCGCCTGCGCGCGCTGCTCGTCGGTCACTTCACGGCGTCCCGCGGCGTCGCGGGCCTTGGACAGAGCAGACCCGGCTAGCTCTCGGCGCCTGTGAGGGTCGGTTTCCCTGCGGGCGGCTGTGAGCATGGACTGAGCCTCTCGTAAGAGGCTTCCGGGGATCATCGTCAGCGCGGACCGGACGACGGCCTGTGCGCGCTGACGTTCCTCGGCGCTCGCGCCTGCGTCGAGGGATACTTCGGCGGCTGCGTCTGCAGCTGATCGCGCGTACTGACCCTGCCGATGCGGGTCGGCTTCGGACTGTGCTGTGCGCAAGTCGTTTTCGGCGTGGTCCAGGGCGCCCGGTAGGGGTGCGGTCACGTGCCGGACGCTACGGATCAGTGGGCCGTCGAGTCCACCACCACAGCCAACTTCGCGACCAACCAATTTCCGGGGTAGTCAAATGCCGCTTGCATGCAGGCGCTGTTCGCTGCGGCTCACCTCACCTGCCGCCGCGTCAGGCTCACGCCGCGCATTTGCTGCATGAACCCAACCACGCAGGGGTTGGGAAACGAAAGGCATTAGAGGGAAGGTTGATTCGCGGGTGCATATTGGCGGTCGCCTTGCCCGAAAAAGATTGCCATACATCAAAATAGGCGTTAGACTGTTACCTATAGATAACAGCAACCGAAAGGCAATCTCATGACAACTCGCAAGACCGAAGCGAATGTGATCCCCGCAGCGCTGGTCAGCCACACCACGATTCGGGTCCAGGGCGAACAGAACGGTGACATCGCGGTCTACCACGCGTGCTCGCCGAACGCCCGGCTGCGGATGCAGTGGGGCGGCATGCTAATGACGATGTTGTCGGCACAGGCCATCCAGGGCGTACTGGAGGGGTTCAGCGCGGCCCGCGAGAAGATGGCCCTCCTCCCCCGCCAGATCCCCGCCCCGAGGCCCCTCGTCGAGGACGCGTTCGCATTGCCCACGGTGGCCATCGACTGGACGCGGCGCCCCGCCTACGCGGTGGTGGACCGGCAGGAACTCTCCCGCGACGGCTCGCGCCAGGTCCGCTGGCTAGATCTGCACATGGGTCCGGTGACATTCCAGATCCTCGACCAGGCGGGATGCCGCAGTGCGGTGGCGCTGCTGCGTACCGCCCACCACGCCGCAATTCAGGTCTTCTTGGATGGTCCCGATCATCCGGAAGATCCGACGCTAAGCGATTACACGCCGCCGACCATCAGTTAGCGGTTATCCACAGGTAGCCCTCGCGCCGGGCTTGTTATCCACAACCACGGATGGCAGGCCCGGCGTTTGGCGTCGGAGGCCGCACAATCACGGTACGACCGAGCAGTTCTCGCATCCAAGGAGGCTCACCATGACCGTGTCCTGGTCTCTGACCATCACGTCACCATGCCGGATGGCCACCACCATGGGCAGCGCCGACGATCACGAGGCGGCCGTAACCAAGGTGCTGGCCGCCGCCCAGGAGGCCATCGACGATGCCCGCGTGACCGCGGCACCGGCAGCCCGCTACGAACTACGCGCGGCCGGCGAGCCGGTGGCGATTGTTCAGACCGGCGCCGACGAAGACGGCAACCCCGATCACGTCTCGACGCGCGAGCTGATTCAGCGCATCGAGTGGCAGCGCTACCTCAGTGCGGCGCCGTACTGAGAGACTGCGTCTCCAGCAGAAGTGCAGGCTCGATGTCGAGGCCGCGGGCCAAGTGCACCAGCACCACCACCGTCGGGCACTTGTGTCCTGCTTCGACGAGGTTGAGATAGGGACGACTGATCCCCGCGAGCTGGGCGAGCTTGGTCTGCGATAGGCCGGCTGCGGTGCGGTGCTCACGGATGGCCGCGCCGAGGGCGGCAACGATCTCCGAACCGTCGTCCGTGGACGCACTGTCCATGCCCAACTCCCTCCGATGGCGTTGCCTATAGGTTACACCGCCATCGTGGGCTCTCGTGCCCTCAGAACAGCACGGCATCGGTCGTCGCCTCCTGCCACCACACCTCGAAGCCAGGACGAGCCTTGTCCTCCACCACGGCCGGGCAGACCACGAAGAAGTGCTCCAGCGCCGGGAGCTGCTCACTGCGCGCGCGCACGACATGGCGCACGATCCCATCGGCGCCGATCCGGCGCTCACCGGCACACTCGCGAAGTTCCTCCTCCATCTGCTCACGGCTGCCGCGTGCCACCGCTCGCACCGAACGTGCGGTAATCCCCCGCCCATGGGCGCGCACCGACGATCTGCGGGTAAGCCGACGGACCTCGTAGACGGCGTGCTCACACTCGTCGAGCATCGCGTCGAACTGGGCCTGCACCTCGGTCAGCCCGGCGCCGGCCACCAGGGCGGCCGCCGAGCTGCCCGCGATGAGGGTCTGGCGCTCGTTGAGGGTCCGCGCGACGGCCTCGAGGAACAGGGCTCGCGCACCGGCCTGCGGCTCGCGACGGTACCGCTCGACGAGGGCCTGGCGGCCGGATGCGGTCGTCATCGCGAACACGCAGTACGAACAGGCCGACTTGGACCACCGACGCCCGGTCGTCTCGGCGATGAAGTCCGAGCACCGGGTGCGATCCCAGCCCCAGTCGAGCAGCGGGTACCACCCCGTCCGGTGCTCGGTGTTGAACAGCGCATCCTTGGCCGCACGGGCCCGTTCCCCCGCCTCGAAGCCGAGCACGTGGCGGTAGCGACGCCCGGCGGTCACCGACGCGATGATCGGATCTAGGCAGTTGCCCTTGGCGTGCACCGAGCACATCCGCGCGCCGCCGACCTGGGGAAGCGTTCCGGCCGCGAGCATTTCGTCGGACAGTTTGTGGCCATCGACGTGCAGTCGCTGCGGCGCTGTGGAGTCGTCGAGGACGGCAACACCCTCCCCGCTGGCGGTCGTCTTGCGCTGCGTGCGACCGACCTGGATGAACCGGACCCCGTGCCGACGCAGCTCGGGAAGGACGACTTCCTCGACGTCGCGCAACGTCTGATCGAATTCGTCGCCGGTATGTGCGGTGATGACGACGAGGTCCTGGAGGTCGAAGTCGCGGCTGGAGGGGTCGGTGAGCCAGCGCAGCAGGATCGCAGTCGAGTCCACGCCCATGCCGTAGCTCATCACAACCGTTGCGCCGTTGTCGGTTTCGGCGAGGCCGGGGAGCTGTTCGTTGCCCGCGTTCATCGGAATTCTCGCTCGTTTCGTTTGTCCTGAAGTGTTGCCTATAGTTTACACCGACTGTAAACTATAGGCAACAGGACAAATCCCGAGGAAGGAACCCCGATGACCACCAACACCGCCTCCACCACCGCCGCTCCCGAGCTGCTTCACCTGGACCCCAACGAGATTGAGGTGGGCGCGAACGTTCGCTTCGACCCCCGCCTCGACCGCGACTTCCTCGCCTCCATCGAGGAGCACGGAGTCCTGGCCCCCGTCACCGCCGTCCGGCTCGAAGACGGCAGCGTGACGCTGCGAGATGGCCAGCGCCGCACCCAGGCCGCGCGCCAGCTGGGCCTCGCGACGATCCCGGTCTACGTGCACCAAGCCACGTCACGTCACCGCGTCATCGAGCAGATGGTCCTCAACAACCACCGGGCAGAGCTGACAGCGGGCGAACGCGCGCGAGGAATCAACCAGCTGCTCCTGGACGGGGTTTCAATGACCAAGGTGGCCAAGGAACTCTCGATCACCAAGGACGCCGTGGCGGCGGCCACGGTGGCCATCGAGTCCGAAACGGCCATGGGCGCCCTGGACACCGGGCAGCTCAACCTGGTGGAGGCCACCAGCTTCGTCGAGTTCGACGGCGACGAGGCGGCCCAGGCCGAACTGATCAAGGTGGCCGGCACCGACCAGTTCGACCACCGCGTCGCCCAGCTGCGGGCCGAGCGCGAAG
Source organism: Mycolicibacterium arabiense (assembly GCF_010731815.2). Taxonomy (NCBI): domain Bacteria; kingdom Bacillati; phylum Actinomycetota; class Actinomycetes; order Mycobacteriales; family Mycobacteriaceae; genus Mycobacterium; species Mycolicibacterium arabiense. The sequence continues at coordinate 49,230 of NZ_AP022592.1, read as the reverse complement.
ACCGGCGCCGCTACCAGGAGACAGCGGCAACCTTCAGCGCGAAGGGCTACACCGTGCTCGACCGCCGCCCCGGCTGGTCCGACAAGGCCTACATCCCGACCAACTACCTGCGAGACGCCGACGGCAAGACCCTCACCGACGAGGCAATCGCTGCGATGGACCCTCAGCACTGGGCCGTCGTGCTCGAAAGCGAAGACGTGTACCTCGACGTGACGACTGGCGAGTCAGTGAACGAGCACGACATCGACTTCGACACCGCCGACGATCCGACCCTGGAACCGGCCGAGGGCTACCGGCACGCACGAACCGTCACCGAGACCACGGTCTGGAGCCCCGAGTTCTACTGCTGCAACCCGCGCGTGGCCGAGATCACCATGCCCGACTGGGCAGCTCGTCAGTACGGCTTTGACGCCGACCGCCTCGCCGATGCCAGTGACCCCGATGGCGCGGCCGAACGGGAACGTGCTCGCCAGGCGGAGGCCGACAAGGAACGCGCCGAGCGCCGCAAGCTCATCGCCTTGAACAAGCTCGGCGAGGCGGCGGCGACCGTGCGCCGCGAGTGGGTGCGCGACAAGCTCCTGTCTCGCAAGACCGCTCCCAAGGGCGCCGCCCTCTACCTCGCCGAAGTGATCGTCACCCGAGCCGACCTGTTCAACGACTACCACGGTCAGAAGCTCGCGCCCGAGCTGCTCGGCCTGCCCGACAACGAGACCGCGAAAATGGCCGTCGCCAAGCTCCCCGCCACCGGCGACGGACGAGCCCTGGTGATCCTGCTCGGAATGGTGCTCGCCACCACCGAGGCCCGCACGGCGAAAGACGCCTGGCGTGCCCCCCAGGACATCACCAAGACCTACCTGCGCTTCCTGGAGGACAACGGCTACCCGCTCAGCGACATCGAGCAGGTAATCCTCGGCAAGCGCAAAGCAGAGACCGTCTATCGACAGGCCTGCAAGGAGGACTAGGCACGCCGCCGGGGCCCGGGGAAGAAGACCAGCTCCCCCGGGCTCCCGGCCCGAATCCGCGTACCCGGCCCATGAGCGCCCGCGCCACGAGGCGTACTGATCAACCCACAGAACGGAACCCGACACACCAGGACCAACCGCACCGAAATGGCCTACGCCCGCAGCGCCCTCTACAACGTCCGCGCCGCCACCGCCACCGAGGTCGACGAGTACAACTCCTACAGAGAGGGCGAACCCACCTACGGTGGGCTCTGGGTCTTGGACCTATCCAACGAGGACGGCAACGGTCTAGCCCTGCTGGGAAGCCGCGAACTTCTCGACTACCTCGACCTGGCCACCGCACACGTCAAGTTCGAGACCGACCCGCGCGGAGAACTCGACCAAGCGCTCCGCCGGCTCCACACCTTGCGCGCAGAACGCGCCGCCGCCAGTGACGCCGCAGACCACGGCGCCGTCACCCGCCTCGACGAGGACCAGGTCGCAATCCTCGAAGACGTCGCCACCGCCGCCGAGATGGTCAATCGCGACCTCTGAAACGAGCAGCCGAACGTCCGGCCAGCCGATGCGGTCTGGCCGGACCTTCGGCGCCCCGCTCAAAATCAAAAGCGCCAAGACGAGAAATTCCCGAGTGGTTCCTAGTGCAAATCACCGCCATTCCTAGTGCCATTCGGCCGCTGTATAGAATGGCTGTTCAGCGCCACAAATTGCCTAAAAATATGGCTCTATCCGTTGTCTCGTCGGCCCCCAGCAATTAGGATAGAACGTACAGAGAACACCCGAATTACCTACCATTTAAGGAGAATGAAATGAGCACCACGGCAACGGTCACCGTCTACACCAAGCCCGCATGCGTCCAATGCAACGCGACCTACAAGGCGCTCGAAAAACAAGGCGTCGACTACTCGGTCGTCGACATCACCACCACCACCCCCGAGGCGCGCGACTACGTGCTGGCCCTGGGCTACCTCCAGGCCCCCGTCGTGGTCGCCGGCGACGAGCACTGGTCGGGTTTCCGGCCAGACCGGATCAAGGCACTCACCCACGCCGCCGCCGCGTAACCCCGCCCGCATCCACGCCGCCAACCACTCAACCCCGGAGCCACACCCATGTACACGCTGACCATCGACGACCACGGCCTCGACGTGACCACGCTGCACGACACCCCAGAAGCCGCCCAGGCCGCCCTTCACACCTACCTGGTGCTGGCGGACTATTACCACCGGCCCACTCAGCTCAGCGCCACTCACACGGCGTTCGAGCTGGTGTCCCTCAGCGAGGCCAAGCCGCGCGCCGTCGGGGTGGCCACCATCGAGCCCTACTCCGAACTCGACGCCCGCCGCGACCTCGAGGCGGTATTCGCCGCGAGCCCCGTCCGCGCCCTGGCGTCGTAACATCGCACCGCGCGCCATGCCCTACTACCTGACCGACGTCGCCGAGCTGCCCTACCCCCACACGATGGGCGAGCGGCCGCACCAGGACGGAAGGCCGTCCAACTGTCCCCTGGCGTTGTCGCGCGTACTGCGCACCACGAGCGCGCACCCCGGGCAGGACGGCTACCGAGAGCTGTTCACCGACACCGCGATCGCCGAGCGCCGCCAGGTCTGCGATGTCCACGCCGGAGATTGGGCCGCGGTGCTGCCGGCAGTGACAGCCTTTCTCGAACCCTTCCCCCCGACAGCCGATCCGACTGCGATCTACCGGGCACGCAAAGAAGACCCGCGCGTCACGGGCCTTGCGAGAGCCGACCGAATCCTGGCGCAGGCACTGCTCAACACCCACGACCCGATCAAGTACTTCCTCAACGCCCACGGCCACCTCGAGTCGATCGGCCAGCACCGCATCTGCTGGGCCCGCACAGCCGGCGTCGCCGCTGTGCCCGTGTGGTTCGACGCCAGCACCGTGCGCCCGCCCCGCACCGCCGCGCTCATGCAGCGCGGCTGAGCGCCCCCAGCACGCGGAAACTCGGTGTCCCAGAGCCGCTCCAGCTCGACGTTGCGACAACGCGCGCCACGGCACCCAGCGTCGCCCAGGGCGCCGCGGCCGCAGCGCTAATCGCCCGGTTCTTCAGCGAGATACCAAACTCACCACAGCGTGGGCTGGTCGCCAAGCAGCGCCGCTTGCACCGCGGCGGCATCCCAGCCGTCGCGCACCGCATCGCGCAGCGCCACCGATCGTGCGCGCCGCACACCGCGACTGTCGAAGCGCCGCACCGCATGGCGGCCACCGCCGCGACGCATCCGCGCCATCCGCTCCATGTTGTCGCCCTGGGAACCCGACACGACGTGCTGCCGCACGTCGCTGTCGGCCGCGATCTTCACGCACACCGGGTTGTCGCACTCGTGCAAACCCAGCACCCCCGCAGCCACGGTTCCGGTGGCGATCGCCAACGCGTAACGGTGCGGCCGCACGCAGAACCCCACGCCGTCGCGCGTGAGGTAGAACCGGCCGTAACCATCGGCGCCGATGGCACCGATCCAGATGTCGCAGTCCGAACGCGTTGGCCCGCAGACGACGTGACTGTCGAAGCGCGCGATCTCCGCGGCGTGCAGCCGCCGATCAACGATCAGTTGGCCTGCGCTTCTCATGGCCGCTGACCCTACGTCCGCGCACTGACGTTCAGCACGCCCCACGGCGGGCGCCAAAGCGCCGCCGCGCGCCTCGGGGAGCTACCGGTTCGGCGCGGCATCTGATTCCCCGTCCACCAGTGCCTGTCGCCTCTCCAGCTCGCGCTCGATCATGGACCCGAAGCGCTCGACGTCGCGAGGGTCCGCGCGCACCTGGCGCAGCGCGTCGTCGGTGTGCGCGACGGCCGGCGGATCCCACCCGCTGGCGGTGGAACCCTGCCAGTCGTGCACCACGATCGTCGTCTCATGGCTCATCGGTCGCCCTCCGGTGGTCTCCTGCATCAGGCCGTGGCCGCGTTCGGCTCGACGCCACCAGGGTAGGAATCCCCCGCGCGCTCGCCGCCCTTCTCGCCGTCGACGCCTAGTGCATGCGAACCGTTGCTCGCCGTGCGCTTTTCGACCTTCGGGGCGTGCCGCAGCATGGCCCGGACTTCGCCGATGCCGTCGCCGGTCAATTCGGCGATGGTCGTCAGCGTCTCACCACTTTCCTGCAGCAGCCTGATCGCCGCGCCGGCCTCGGCTCGAGTGTCGGCACGCCGCTTGCCGGCCTCGGCGCGCACCTGTTGAGTCACCGCGGCCAAGCGCTCGGTCTCCCAGGCGTCGATCTCGGCCAGCCTGGCTTTGGCCACCATGTAGTTCGCCGCGCTCTCGATGTTCGCCTTCTCCCGAGCCGCGCGGGCCTCGTTGGCGCGCCTGGTCGCCTCGCGCGCCCGCCGCCGGGCCTCCACCTTGGACGTACCTGCTGCTGTCATGACCGGGACATTAGAAGCGGTCGGGCGGCGCGGGCCACCACCACAACCACATTCGCCATCCACCAATTTTTCGTCGCCACGCCTGCCGCTACCAACGCCCACCACTCACCCGCGGCGCACCCTGCTCCGCGCCCACCGCCTCTACGCCCACTCAGCTCACCCCCTCACAGCGCCCTTCCAGAGCCCACCGGCAGACCACACACCTCTTGCATTCAGGTATCGAATCCTGAGATTTGGCTAAGAACCCCCGGTTTGGTCGTGGCTTTTCTGGGCCGCGACTTCGTAGCGTCCGAGCCATGCGGTCGACTGGGTGCTCGTCATGGTGATGACGCTGCACAAGCTGACTGCCGGGGACGGGTACCTGTACCTGGTTCGTCAGGTCGCTGCCGCTGACAGCACCGAGCGGGGCCGCTCCACACTGGCCGACTACTACTCGGCCAAGGGCGAGACGCCGGGCCGCTGGACGGGTCGCGGCCTGGCCGCTCTGTCCGACACCGGCCGCTGTGACGTCAACGCGCAGATCCGCGAGCAGATCTGGAGCGTCGAGGAGGGTTCCGGAGTCAGCGAAGCCCAGATGCGCGCCCTCTACGGCGAGGGGTTGCACCCCAACGCCGAGCGCATCGAGACCTATGTCGCCGGGCGCAACATGGGCACCCAAAAAGCGGCCAGCCACCTCGGCCGCAAGTTCCACGTACGTGACGGCGAACCTGAGTTCGCGCGACGCCTAGCGGTGGCCTTCCGCGATCACAACGCCGAAGTCGGCGCCCACTGGAACGCCACCATCGCCCCCGAGATACGTGCCGACATCCGGACACGCGTGGCGGTGGAGTTGTTCGCCCAGCAGTACGGTCGCCCGCCCGCCGATGACCGCGAACTGTCCGGGTTCATCGCCCGCAACACCCGCGCCCGCACCACCGCCGTGGCTGGTTACGACCTGACGTTCTCACCGGTGAAATCGGTGTCGGCACTGTGGGCGATCGCCTCGCTGCCGGTGGCCGAGCAGATCGAAGCGGCCCATCATGCGGCCGTCGCCGACGTCTTGCAGTGGCTGCAAGATCAAGCCACTTTCACCCGCACCGGCACCAACGGTGTGGCCCAGGTCGACACCGAAGGGCTCATCGCCGCAGAGTTCACCCACCGCGATTCCCGCGCCGGGGATCCCGACCTGCACACCCACGTGGCCATCTCCAACAAGGTGTCCCACGTCGACGCCAATGGCGTGCGTCGCTGGATGGCCCTGGACGGTCAGCCGCTGCACCGGGTCACCGTCGCAGCTTCGGAGCTGTACAACACACGGCTGGAAGCCCACATGATCGCTGGGCTCAATGTTCCGTTCGTCGAACAGGCCCGCGGCCGCGGTAAGCGTCCGGTCCGCGAAATCGCCGGAATGTCGACCGAATTGATGGCTCGGTGGTCGAGCCGACGCGCCGCGATCGAGGCCCGCGCAGCCGAGCTAGCCAAGGCGTTTCAGACCGATCACGGCCGCGAACCCACCAACATCGAGATCATCGCCCTGGCTCAGCAGGCGACCCTGGAATCGCGCGAAGCCAAGCACGAGCCACGCTCGCTGGCCGAGCAGCGCGACGTCTGGCGCACGCAAGCCGTTGAGGTCCTTGGGCGTGACGGTCTGCATCAGATGTTGGCCGGTGTACTCGCCGGCCCCGACCGTGCCCGCTCCGCGCCCGTCATCGACGAGGAGTGGATCGCGTCGCGCGCCGGCGAACTCGTCGCCACGGTGTCCGAAACCCGGGCCACCTGGCAGCGTCATCACGTGCGCGCCGAAGCGCTGCGGATGGCCCGCGCACACGACGTGGCGCACGATGTCGCATTGGTCGAGAGGCTCACCGATACCGCCCTCGGGGACGCGTTCTCAGTGCCGCATGCCCGCGTGGCCGACGCCGACCTGGGTGAGCCTGTCGCAATGCGTCGCCGCGACGGTGCCAGCGTCTACAGCCGTCACGGTGTGGAGTTCTACACCAGCCGCGAAACGCTGGCCGCCGAGCGTCGAATCCTGGATGCGGTGCATCGCGGCGACGGCCGTGTCGCGACCGCCGCCGATGTCGAAATGGCGCTCGCAGATTCGGCCGCGCGGGGTCGCACGCTCAATCCCGGTCAGGCTGCGCTGGTCTCGGAGATGGCCACCTGCGGGCGCCGTGTCGCGCTTGCGCTGGCCCCAGCAGGAACCGGCAAGACGACCGCGATGGCGGCGTTGGCGCATGCGTGGCGCAGCTCGGGCGGACACGTCATCGGTTTGGCCCCGACCGCCGACGCGGCGATCGTGCTCGGGGAGGACCTGGGCGCCACCACCGACACCTTGGACAAGTACGTGTGGTCGGCCGACCCGGCCAAGGCCGCGACGTCCCCCGTGCCCGAATGGTTCACCCACGTTGGGCCTGAGACGTTGATCGTGGTCGACGAGGCCGGCAAGGCCGCCACCGCCGGGCTGGACGCAATGATCACCGACGCACTGTCTAAGGGCGCCAGCGTGCGCCTGGTCGGTGATGACGGACAGCTCTCGTCGATCTCGGCCGGCGGGGTTCTGCGTGACATCGCCGAGGCCACCGACGCGCTCACCCTCAGCGAAGTGGTGCGGTTCAAATCCCCGGCCGAAGCGGCCGCCGGGCTCGCGCTACACGACGCCGACCCGGCCGGGATTGGCTTCTACATCGACCGCCACCGCATCCACGTCGGCACCGACGAGACCGCCGCCGACATGGCGTACGAGGCCTGGCGGGCCGACCTGGCTGCGGGTGGGGATTCCATCCTGCTCGCGCCGACCAACGACGTCATCAACGAACTCAACGCCCGCGCCCGTGCCGATCGATTGGCCGCCGACCCCGAAGCGGCACGGGCGGCCACGGTGGTGCTGGCCGATCAGCTGCACGGCAGCGTCGGAGACACCATCCGCACCCGCAAGAACAACCGCCGAATCACGATCGGCCGCAACGACTTCGTCCGCAACGGCTACCGCTACACCATCACCGAAGTCCTCCCCAATGGCGCGCTCAAGGCCCGTCATCTGCGCAGCGGGCGCATCGTCACACTGCCGGCGGACTACACCGCCGAGCACGTCACCCTGGGTTACGCGGCCACCATCGACTCCGCCCAAGGCTTGACCGCCGGCCGCCGAGACACCAAGGGCACCTGCCACATCGTCGGCTCGGACATGCTGACCCGCCAGCACCTCTACGTCGCGATGACTCGCGGCACCGACGAAAACCACCTATACCTCTCGACCGCCGAGGGCGACCCGCACCGGCTGCTCTCCCCCAAAGCCACCCACCCCGAGACCGCTGTCGACGTGTTGACCAGAATCTTGGCCCGAGACGGCGCACAGGTCTCTGCGACCACCGCCGCCCGACAGGCCGCCGATCCCGCCGCGCGTCTGCAGGCGGCAGCCGACATGTACTACGACGCGCTCGGCGCTGCCGCCGAGAACCGGCTGGGCACCGGGGCGCGGGACCGTCTCGACGCCTTGGCCGATGAGGTGATTCCCCGGCTCAGCCAGCGTGACGCCTGGCCGGTGCTGCGCCGCAACCTTTCGGTCCTGGCCCTCGGTGGTGCCGATCCGCGCGAGCTGCTGACTGAGGCGCTAGCCAAGGGCAGCGTCGATGACGCCGCCGACCCCGCGGCGGTGCTGGATCACCGCATCGACCCCGCCGGCACGCATTCCGCCGGAATTGGGGTCCTGCGCTGGCTTCCCGCCGTCCCCCGAGCATTGGCCGACGACCCGCAGTGGGGCGGCTATCTGGCCCGCCGCGAGGAACTGGTCGAGAGTTTGGCCGAGGAGATCCGCGAGCGCGCACGCGGCTGGACCAATGCGACCGCCCCTACCTGGGCGCGGCCCCTGATCACGGTCAATCCGGCTCTGACCGCCGAGATCGCGGTGTTCCGCGCCGCCACCGGTGTCGAAGAGGCTGACACCCGCCTCACCGGCGCCCGTCAGTACCCGGTGCGCACGCGCGCCGTCCAGGCCCTGCTGCAGCGCCACGCCGCCGCCGGCATTGGGCGGCGCAGTGCCGACACCACCCGGTGGAACGACCTCATCGACGCCATCGATCCGCGCCTGCGCGCCGATGCCTACTGGCCCCAACTGGCCGCTCAGCTCGCCCAGGCCACCCGCACCACCCCCGATCTGCGCCAGATCATCACCACCGCCGCACGCCAAGGCCCGCTGCCCGACGAGCTGCCCGCCGCGGCCCTGTGGTGGCGCATCGCTGGAGCCCTGTCCCCCACGGCCACCCTGGCCACCACCCATTCACGGCTGCGGCCCGCCTGGATCACCGACGTCGACGCCGTATTCGGCGCCGCGTTGACCGAAACCATCACCTCCGATCCCGCCTGGCCCGGTCTGGTCGCTGCCATCAGCGCGGCCAACCCACGAACGTGGACGCCCCGCGACCTGCTCCACGTCGCCGCCGAACACCTCGCCGACGCCAGCGACGAGGACCACCCAATCCCGCCCGGCGACTACGCCCGCCTGATCACCTACACCGTCGATGCATTCACCCACCGCCTCCACGCCCGCCTTGGCACCGACTTCCAGGACCTGCCCGTCCCCGATGACGCCCCGCCGGATCCCGCCGACGAAGTCCTCTTCCCGCCCGACCCCGAGCACCCCTACGCGCACATCGACGAGCACCCGCCCTTCGACGATTACTTCGACATCGCCCCGCCCGATGAATTCGACGCATTCGAATACGGGCCCCAGGAATTCGAGGATCTCCGATTCGAAGACCTGTCAGCAAATCGCCCTGCACCGGAATGGGGCATCACCATGGAAACACTCATTTCGTTGCGCGCCGTATACCGGACTGTCAGCGAGAAAATAAAAACTTTGGACGCCGAAATTCGCACCGGAAACGGCCCGGCGCTACGCGCCGCCGCCGACGATCTGCTGCGCATGCGCCGCCAAGTCGATGCCGATCGCCCCTACAGCCACGCCGTCACCGCGGTGATGGAGCAGTGGGCCGACGCCGACGCCGCATACAACGACGCCCTGCTCCTGGTCGAACACGCCCGAGCCCAACTCCACCTCCTGCGGGCCACCCCCGATGCTGACGAACTCGACATCGCCTCCGCCCGCCAGCACCTCGCCTTTTACACCGGTCTGCTCCCCGATCAGCCGCCGTCGCTGCAGTTCCAGCAGGCCCTCGCCGACGCCCAGGCCGCCCGGGCCGCCGCCGCCGGCGGTGCCGACAAGATCGTCACCGAGCGCGACGTCGCCGCCGCACGCGGCGACGCCGAACGCGCGGACCTGACCGCCCGCGCCGAACTCAGCAAGCGACGTGAGGCGCTGCGCCGCGACATCGAACGCGCCGACCGCGACATCGCCAGCGCGTTCGCCGCCGCTCAGACCGCGACCTCCGACACCCTCGAGCAGCTTCTGTACTCGGCACGCTCCGAAGTGGCTCTCCTCCAGGTCGCCGGTGACCTCGACCTCAACCGCACTCCCCTGCAGATCCCCGACGCGGCTGTCTCGGCACTCGACGCCCAAACAGCCGGCCGACTCAAATCCCTAGCGGCACTGCCATATCGACTCGCCATCGTCCGCGCCGACATCGCAGACGGGGAGACAACCGCGGCGCTCTCCACCCTGCGCAGCACCGCCAACGCCGGTGATCGCAAGGTCTTGTGGCTCGCAGCGAGCGATACCAGCGCGGCGACGGCCCGTGGCGCCGAGCTGGCCGACACCATCACCACGATCAGTCACGCCCACCGCCAGGTCAGCGAGCAGCACTGGACTCTGGCGCCCGGGGCCATCGTCGTGATCGACGACCCCGCCACCGCCGAACCCGATCAGCTCGCAGACATCGCCCGCCACGCCGCCGCGGCCGACGCTCGGGTGATCCTCCTCGACCACGGCGCCAGCCGTGGGCCCAGCGCCCCCGCGCTGCAGCTCCTCACTCACTCGCTGCCGTCGAACTCTGCGCTCACGGTGGGCCCGGTCGCGCCCGAAGATCCGCTCCTGGCACCCACTCCGGCGGTCACCCTGGCCGACCGCCTCGGCCGCGCACGCCTCAGCGAACCGTGGCAGCAGCTGCTCAGCCAGTACGACACCGCAGCCTCGGCGGTCCGCTCCGCCCAACGTCGTCACCTCGCCCTGGGGTGGCGTACCCAGACCCGCTCGGCCGACCGCGACCCCGCCCTCGGCGCCAGCATCGAGGACTAACAGCCACGAATCCGGCTCTGGTGGTGGACTCTCGCGCGCACCGCCCGCCACCATGACCCCATGAGCACGCGCCACGAGCCCTACAGCCCGTACTGCGGGCTGGTCGTCAACGACAAAGAGCAGTACGAGAAGGTGCAAGGCGCACCGCATTTGGCGATCAGCGCCCCCACCCGCACCGGAAAAACACGCCGCCTGCTGGCTCCGGCGGCCGTACTGCACCCCGGGCCGCTGGTCGCAGTGTCCAGCAAGGAAGACCTCGCCGAGCTGGTCCTGATGCGCCGCGGTCTCGGTCCCACCGGCGTGATCGACCTGCGGCCGGAGAAGACTCTGGTCTGGCCCCACGGCGTGCGGTCAATGGTCAGCGACCCCACCATGTCGATCACCTCGGCCGACGAAGCCCTGACCGTCGCCGAAACGATGCTCGCCACTTCCGGTGTCGGGTTCGGAGGAGCCTCCAGCGGCCAGACCGTGGCCGCCGGCGGGCTTTGGGAATCCACCGCCAGCCGCCCACTGGCGTGCCTGCTCTACGCCGCCAGCCCCCAGGGCAACACCAAAGGGATGCCCTGGGTGCTCGAAGCGGTGGAGAACCTCGGCATCGACGACGACGACCAAGCCGGTACGCAGATGACGCTGGAGGCCACCCCATCGTGGGTGACCGCCGCGGCGCTGTGTCCGCACCCGCAGTTGGCCGACCCCATGCAGCGAGTCTTGACCTTGGACGGTCGCATGCGCGACAGCGTGGCGATCACCGTCTCCAAAGCCGTCACCCCCTGGGTTCGCCTCGGGCTCAGCACCACCGCCCACCTCGATGGCCTCAGTGCGGTCGATGAAATTAGCATCGAAGCCTTCGACGTGTCGATGCTCGACGTTCCCGACGCGAGCCTGTTCGTCATCGCCCCCAACACCGGCACTGTCGCCGGCGCGGCGGTAGCGCTCATCGACTCCATCATCCGCCACTTCCGCAAGCGCACCGCTCAGCACCAACTCGAACACCGGCTACTGCTCGAACTCGACGAGGTATGCAACTCCTGCCCACTGCCGGCCCTGCTCAACTACGTCGGCGAATCAGCCGGCCTGGGCGTGAACATCATGGCCACCGTGCAAGCCTCCAGCCACTTCGACGTCGTCTACGGACCGAAGTACGCCGACGCCCTGCGCGACATCTTCCCCGGCACCGTCGTGATGTACGGCGCCCACGAACGTCACCTGCTCGAACAGGCCTCGCACTGGCAGGGACTGGCCACGCGGCGCACCGAATCCTATGAACCGAACGGTGGAAGCCGGTCACAGTCCTCACAACTCGGCTCCATCATCGACTGGCAAGAGCTGCTGCCCCAGAGCCTCGAAGAGGCCCAAGTGCTGCTGCGCGGAACGGCAGGACGCCGCGTGCAGATTCCAGACTGGAGCGAGTTCCTCGACATCTACGACAACGCCGTCACCGCACGAAGGAACCGCACCGCGAGGGCCTCGGCCTAGTTGTGTCGTCTCATGAGGTTGGTGGCGCGTCAGGCACGAAGGTTGTGGGCGGTGTCCAGCTCGTTCTTGGTCATAACGGCCAGGACGGCGACTGAAACGTCGTCGAGAACACTGCCAGTTTCAGGTCGTCGGTCGATAGCGCAGATGACGGTCGAGACGTCCGCGGTGGCGCTGCGAAGTGCGAGCGCGGCGTTGCGCACGGCGCCGCCGGTGGTAATCACATCTTCGATGAGAGTGACGGCTCGGGCCAGCAACATCGGCTCCCTCAGCGAGCCGGCGCGTACCGTACTTCTTAGCTTCCTTGCGAATGAATACTGTTGGTAACCCGGTCAACTGGCTGAGAACGGTGGCTATTGGCACTCCGCCTAGCTCAAGCCCGCCGAGTAACTCAGTGTCGGACGGGATCAGCGGGACCATTGCCTGGGAAACGCGTTTGAGTAGTGCTGGGTCGGTCTCGAAGAGGTACTTGTCGAAGTACTCATTCGAGTTCTGGCCCGACCGCAGCTGGAACTGACCCGACAGGCGGCAGGCCGCGTTCACGTCCGCGGCTAGGGGGGTGAGATCCATGCCCTCCATCTTCCGACCGCGTAACCAACGTGCCGAGACACCACCACACCTAGCCCTCCGGATGCCAGCAGGGAGTGTGCAACTGGTGATTCTGCCCAGTTGAACGCGGCCAGGTCGGGCCGGCGTTATGAGTGGGTGGACCACCATGCGTACAGAGCGTCGAGGGCGGCCCCCGGCGCCTGGGCTCGGGCGACGCCGAGCAGCCGTTTCTGCTCATCGGTCCATGCCACGATCGGCTGCCCCGCCTGAACCCCGCAGAACAGCGTCCCCCGCACCACGGTCGGGCTGTCATTACGCCGCCAGGGACCGGGTGACTGGATGTTGGGCGGACAGATCACCGGAGCGGATCGGTTCACGACGTCGGTGAAGGCCTTGCGCAGCGCGGGTAGATCGCGGCTCAGCGTGTAGGTCGACGTCGTGGGACCGCCGGGGTCTGCGTTGGGTCCGCAGGACACGGCGGCTGTCACGTCGGAAGCGGTAGGAACACGTGCGCAGGTGCCGCGCGAATAACCCGGCGGCAGCAGGCGTACGAGCGCGGCTGGTCCAGCAGTGGCCGACGACGTGGTGGTGGCGGGGGACGTCGCTGCGGAGGTCCCTTCGGGCTCGCTTGAGGGCGGCCACAGCAGCTTCGCCCACAGGATGACGGAAATGGTTGCAAGTACGGCGAATACCGCCCAGATGACGACGACGGGCCGCTCTCGTACCTGCCGCAGCGGTCCGTGCGCGCTGCGGATCTGCTCGGAAACACTTCGCACGCGCTCAGCTACGTTGCGGCGTAGCGGATCCAACGACAACGTGGTGCCATGTCGCGCCTGGCCGCCACGCGATGAGGAAGGGTCGGGGCGTTCGCCCGTGAGGGACGCCGCCGACGCGGCGGCGGCCGCGGCGAACTCCCGCGCCGAGCCGAATCGGTCCTCGGGATACTTCGCCAAGGCTCTGGCCACCACGACGTCTAGCTGTCGGGTTGCCCCAGGGAGGTGGTCCGAGACCCGCGGTGGTGTTTGGTAGAGATGTGCACGCGCCACGGCGGTGGTTCCCTCGGCGGTGTAGAACGGCTGCTTGCCGGTCAGCATGCGAAACAGCGTGCACCCCAACGAGTAAATATCGGCCCGCCGGTCGATGGCGTCCCCGGCGATGACTTCGGGAGCGGCATAGGCAAGTGTCACGGCCACGGTCGAATCGCTGTCGGGCCTGCCGGGCTCGTGGGAGCTTCCCGCTGCACGCGCCACCCCGAAGTCGGTGAGCAGCACGTGTTCGTCGGCGTGGGACCCGCTGGCCAACAACACGTTGCCTGGCTTCACGTCGTGATGTACGACGTTGCGCTGGTGGGCGTAGTCCAGCGCCTTGGCGACCTCACCAGCGATGCGAATGGCCCGTGCGGCGGTCATCGTTCCGGCCTGTAGTGCCGCTTCTGCGTCGGTGCCGGCGACGTACTGCATGGCGATCCACAGGTGACCGTCCTCGGCCTCGCCTCGGTCATAGATCGAGACGATGTTGGGGTGATCGAGCAGCGAGGCGATGTCGGCCTCGCGGATGAAGCGCTCACGGAACGCGGGATCGCGAGAGAGGTCGGCACTGAGCACCTTGAGCGCATCACGGCGGGGCAACGTCGGATGCTTGGCCCGGTACACCGTTCCGGTGGCACCCGTGGCGAGAACCTGCTCTATCCGATATCCCGCCACCAGAGAGCCGACCGCGAACATAGACCTAGCATCGCTTACCCGTGACGCTGGCCAAGCTGCAGAGCCGGGTGTGTTCGATGCGCTCATGCTGCTCCTGGGGGGCTCAAAGGCCGTCGCGGTGCCCGAGCAGCGCGCGCAGCCGGGCCAGCGGTCCGCGGGAAGTGCGGTCGTCGTCACCGGTCTGCGGGCCGCGGTCGAACACCACGTGGGCCGACTGGATGACCTCGCCTTCGGCGCCGGTGGTGATTGCTTCGGTGAGCTGATGCCCGTGAGTGGTCAGTGACAGCACCATCTGGTCATGCAGGCGATCGGCACCGAACCCCCACCAGTCGTCCACTGCGGCCAAGACTCTGCTGTGGGCAGGTGAGGTGGGCCGCGCCGGCGGTGGGTGGCCCCCGTCGGCTGCCCAATTACCCACCGCGGCCAACCATGTCTCCCAGCGGCGGGTCAATTCCACCAGATCCTGGTCGAGGCCGGGCTGGCTCTCGACGACCTGATAGAGGGCCTGAATGAACGCGGCGCCGGGCAGACCTACGACGTCGGGACCAGACCTCGGGCACATATGCGCGAACGCGGCCACAGACCGCGTGACCGCGATCTGGGCGTCGAAGTCCGCACGCAGGGCAGCCACGGGAGCACCGGCGTGCAGTTCGGCGGCCTCGCCGACGGCTTGGTGCAGCTGTTCGCTGACGACCGTCCAGCGCGCGTAGGCGTCCTCGATCGCCTTCAGCGCGGCTACTTCTGCGGCGCGGGCCATGGTCAGGAAGTCTGTTCGCGCGGCTGAATTCCCGCGCTGGCGAGGATTCCCTTGATGGCGTCGATCATGTCGGCGTCGATCACGGTGCGCAGCATGTTCAAGTCGGCGGTGGCCAGGTCGATCGAGGTGTCGGAGGCCACCCGGGCCTTCATCTTCTCCACCGCCTCGCTCATCACGTTGCGCACGTAGCGGCCGTTGCCGGCGATGTCGATAAGTGTCTCGCTGGGGTCCTCGGGGTTGTTGGTCGAGGTGGCGGTGAGCCAGTGCGTGATCCGCTGAAAGGACTCAACGGCGTTGGGGTCGACCAGGACGCGGTAGTTCTCGGCGAACAGGGACGCGATCTGGGCCAGCTCGTCTGCGCTGTAGGAGCTGAACTCCAGCTGGGTGGGGAACCGCGACCGCAGGCCAGGGTTGGCCGACAGCAGCCGGTTCATCCCGCCGGCGTACCCGGCCAGCGCGATCATGGTGTCGTCGCGGTGGTCCTCGGCGAACTTCATGATGACGTCGAGGGCGATGCGACCGAAGTCACGCTCGTTGTCGGCTTTGTAGAGCTCGGGGGCCTCGTCGACGAACAGCGTCTTCCCCTTGGCGCGGTCGAGGTACGCCCCGGTCTTGGCCTCGGTCTCACCAATGACCCCGCCGACGAGGTCCTTGCGCGAAACCTCGATGAACTCTGAGGATTTGAGAATGCCCAGGCCGAAGTACATCTTGCCCATGACGCGTGCGATGGAGGTCTTGGCCGTTCCCGGCGGTCCGATCAGGGTCATGTGCAGGGCGTTGCGCTGCCCGACCCCCTCGCCGCGTGCTGCCATGGCCCGGTCATAGACCTGCACGTACTTCAGCTTGTTGATGTGGGCCTTCACCCTGCCCAGCCCGATGAACGCTTGTAGGTCGTGCTCGGCTTCCTCAAGGACGGCTTGGGCGGCCTTGGCTTGTTCGACCTCGCGCAGCTCATCGGTGCTCGGCCCGGACTGCGGATCCCAGCGACTGGTCCGGGCGGCGATGGCCTCGGCCGTGGTGACCTTCGGCCCGAACGTGGTATCGGCCAGGGCGGCGCTGGCGTCGGGAAGGAGTCGCCCGCCGATACTGGCCTTGCCCAGCTCGATACGGGCATCGCCGTCGCGGCCCAAGCAGCGCAGTGCCAGTCCGCGGTAGAGGGCGGCGTAGGCGGCGGCCTGGGGGCTGACCTGATTGGGCGGGATTCCGCTCAGCAGAGCCAGGGCGGCGTCGAACTCCCCCAGACCGACATGGGCGATACCGGCCATCAGATCCGTGGCGGCGTCCACGACCGGCGAGGTCCCCGAGACCGGGCGTGCAGCCCATTCGGCGACGTCGGTCCATCGTTGAGTGACGTACTGCAGGGTTACGCCCAGGCAGCGCCAAATCGGGGACTGCTGCGGCTCTCTGGCGGTGTCGTAGGACTCCAGCAGCTTCTCGGCGGTGTCGTAGTCCCCTTCGGTGAGCAGGGCCGCAATGTAGGCCAGCGTGATCGAAGCCGGCGTGTAGGGAAACACCTCGATGAAGCCCGGCGAGGCCACCGACGCGTCTAGGGCGGTGTCCTGCAATCCCAGTCGGCGGGTCTCGCGGTGCACCGTGGCGCTGGCCTCGTGGGCGTGGCGCAGCGTCTCGCTGGAATGGTCGCCGGTGGCGATCAGGCCGAGCCACGCGTCGCACATACTCGGGTCCATGCTGACCGCTCTACGGAACCTGTCACGGGCGGCGGAGGGGTCGGCCGGATTGCCGAGCAAGCCCAGGGCATCTATTCCAGCGTCGAGGTAGTCACGCGCATCACTCATCGTCTATGACCCAATCTCTCGGGGTGGTCGCGGCGGTCGGGCAGCGCGGGGCTGCGGGTCGTCGTGCTGACGTGGGGTGTCGGTGTCGATTGTCCCCGTCGAGGCCGCGTTCGTGCGCGGTGGTCGGGCATTGGTGGCGGGCTGCGCGCCAGACGGCTGGCCGGTGCTGCGGCTGGCCATCGTCGATGCCTGCGCGGGCTCGCGAACGGGTGGTGATGAGCTGACCGCATCGGGACGTGGCGGCCGCAGCGGTGCCCCCGGGGAGGGCTCTGCGCCACCCTGCCCAGCAAGCCCGGAGGCCGCGCTGCTGGCGCTCTTGGGAGTCTTGAGCACGTGCCCGGCCGTTCCCGCCACCCCAGCCGCTTTCGTCGCTGCGGCGACCGGCACGGCCACCTCGGGGGCGGCCACCTTCACCGCCGTCATCGCTGCGGTGGCAGCTGCGGACGTCGCCGCGGACTTCACCCCCGATTGCGCCGCGCCACCGCCGCTGGTGTTCGTCGCATCAGCAGGGGCGTGGTGTGCGCGGGCGGCGCTCGTGGCGCGGGGTTTGAACCACTCCATGCCCGGCATGGGCCGTGTCGTTGAGCCGTTGCCGGAGTCCTGATCACCGGCATCTGCAGGCTCGCCGCGGCCGCGGCGCCCGAGGCGCTCGCTCACTCCTTGAGCCTTGTCGCGGTAGGAGCCCGCTTCGTCACGCACGGCGCCAGTGCCGGCGTGCCACGCGCCGCTGACCTGGCGACCGATGGTGCCCATGCTGTCGGTGTGGAAGGAGCGGTCGACGAACCGGAAGCCCAGCCACAGCACCCCGGCGGCAACGGCCATGATCAGCACGCGCGGAATCGCGGTCGCCGTGGAGGCGCCAAGGGCGTCGGTGGTCAGTACCCAGGTCAGACCGATCGCGGAGACCGCGAGGTACACCTCGAACACCATCAGTTGGATGACGTGCATGAATAGCTCTGTGCCGCAATGCTTGGCGAACGCGAGCGCCCGTCCGAAGCCCATCATGCCGAGCAAGAAGGATGGTCCGACCAGGATGCCGAAGTACAGCGACTTGATGCCGACGAGCATCACCGACAGGCCGACGTAGAAGTAGAAGAACGCCACCACGATCGCCACCACCAGCAGTGCTAGGCCGATGGTGGCGTCGGAGCCCCCGAGGCGCTGCGCGTAGGCCAGCGCCTGGGGTGCGCCGCAGGTGGTCATCGCGTGGGCGGGCCCATCACCGTCCACGCCGCGGGCGGCCATGGTCGCCGCGCTCCACGCCTGACGGCATCCGCCGATGTCGTCGACGACCATCCCGAAGTTGAGGACCTGCAGCGGGTGCCGGACCCCGGCGGTCACGACGTGGGACATCAGCGCATCGAGCTTGGCGTCCAGGGATGCACCCGAAGCGAACGGTGCCCCGATCGCGGCTTGAGCGATCTCCAGGCCGGTTCCGCGCCCCAGGGCCAGCAGGCCGTGCTCGCTGTAGAGGTCACCGATGGGGTCGGAGAACACGGTAGCCAACAGCACCGTGAGGACGATGGCGGTGCCGAGCATCGCCCAGCCTCGGCCTGGGTGTCCACGCAGTATGTGATAGCCGGCGACGATCACGCAGATGGTGATGGCGATGGGTCCCAGCATCATCGAGCTGACTAGCGCGCTGACGGCGTTGTAGAGCGGCAGGCCGAACGTGGCGATGGCGACCAGCCAGCCCGTGGAGAGTGCGAACCGCAGAAACCACAGTGCGGCGGCCATGATGAAGATGAACGTGCCGGCGATCATGCCCAACCACCATGCGGCGGTGGCGTTGTCGACCGCGCGCTCCATCGCCGCGGCCATCCATGGCATCCAGGTGCTCGGGTCGATCATGGAGACTTCTTGACCGTTGTTGCTCGCGGCCTCGCGCACCGACACCAGCGACAGGAAGTAATAGCCGATCGGTACTCCATCGGTGTCGCGCAGCCCGGTCCAGCCCAGGGCTGCCGATCCGCCGGCGGCGACGGCGTTGGGGGCGCACAGCAAGCCAACCAGCGACAGTGTGTAGGTCAGGGTCATCGCCACCACGGTGCGGCGGACCCGGGGATGGTCGGCCAACCAGAGGGTGAGCGCACCGGAGGAGGTCATGCGAACACTTCCTGGGGCGGAGTGCTGTCGACGTCGGCGGCCAGCTGCGTCGTCGGGGCACCCAGGAAGCGGCAGCGGGCCCGGCGGCCGCGCTCGTCGACGATGAAGCCCTCCCCCATCCGCGAGGGGTGAACCTTGCCGAAGGCTTCGTCGTCGCTGTCTTCGTCGTCGGCTGACTCGGCGGGGCTGGTGTCCTCGTAGTAGGACTGCACCACCTCTGGGTACAGCGATGGGTCCACCCCGGCCCACTCCAGTGTCTTGGTCGCCAGCTCCTCGTTGCGGATCGCGAACAGCCACTTCTGGGTGATGAACTTGTCCCCCATGCGGGCGAAGTCGCGGTAGTCCTGGGAGATGAGCCAGATTCCGGTGGCATGCTTGCGGCCCTGGCGGGTGATGCGGTGTGCGGTCCGAGCGCCGGCCGGGTAGACCATCAACTCGGCGGCCTCCTCGAAGATCATCGTGGAGAACTGCTCGCGGTGCAGGAACTGGTGGCGCTGCACGGTGTCGATGATCAGGCCGTAGATGGCCATGCCCGCGCGCGCACCCTTGGGCAGCTTGTCGTAGAGGTGCGGGTTGAGCATGTCGTCGGCGTCGGGCAACCCGAGACGGTGGGTGAGCCAGACCGTGGCCAGCGACTGGGACGGCGAGTACGGCGGGAGGGTCTCGTCGAAGATGGCGCACGCTGCGGGCTGGGTGGCCCAGGCCTCCAGGCGCGCGAGCAGCATGTCGTTGTTGGCGTCGGGCTGGGCGCGCAGGTAGCCGATCAGCGAGCGCATCGAGTGAATACCGTTGGCTTGCCGCATGTGCGGGCTCACCAGGAGGGTGAAGCGGTTCTCCATGTCGCTGTCGGCGGGAACCCCGATCATCGGCAGGATGTGGTCGGCGGCCACCGCGCCCGCCTCGTCGAAATCGAACATGCGCAGCGGATCCAGACTGAACCGCGAATCGGCCAGGTCGATCACGGTGGTGTGGGTGACGTTGCGGAACGCTTGTCCCCATTCGCCGTGCGTGCCGGGGTCGAACACGTCGACTTTGCCGCCTCGGAGCACGACTTCGATGCCGGAGAGTTTGGCGCGGTTGGACTTTCCGGCGCCGGGATCGCCAATGACGATCAGGCCGGTATTGCGTTGCCGCTGGGCGCATCCTTCGGGGTCGTGCAGGATCAGGCTGCGCCGCAGGGTGTTCTGGTTCTCCGCAAGCGGGGTGCCGCGGGAGTCGCCGACGCGGGTCGAGATCAGCGGTGTGAATCGGCCCCACAGGTGCGCGGAGGTGGGGTCGCGGAACTCGTCGAGGTGGGCGTGCTTCTCGCTGCCGGGGTTGAAGGCCACCCACAGCTTGGCCTGTGCTCCGCGCCACCGGCTGACTGCAATTTCGGCCTGGTCGAGTTCGTGGCGTACCTGCTTCACGGCGTCCTCGCACATCTCCACCGTGGGTGCGCCCACCGCGATCAGGGTGGCCACGTCTAGTTCGCGCTCGCTGGGGTTGGCCTTGATCTGCGCGTTGTACTCGCGGGTGTTGGCCAGTTTGCTATCGAGTTCGTCGTCCTCTTCGATCATGCGGCCGCGCTGACGCATCTGGTCTTTGATGTTCTTGGCCGCGCGCGCGTTGAGCGCCTCGGCGCGCTCGGGGCTGCGCACCGTGACGTGCTGGATCCAGTCGATGGCTGCCTCGGTGTCGACGTTGTCGAGCGCGTACAGGTAGGCCGCCTTGGTGAACCGCAGGCCGGTGTCGGGGAAGTGCGTCACCGGTAGCAGTGCTTGATAGCTCCACGGTCCTTCCGGGTGGTCGGCGTCGTAGAGGCGCACGATGGGGCGCATCGTCGGCCACCACGACGAGCGGACCGCGTTGGCGCCTTCGTCGAGGGCTGGGCGGAGGAAGTCCGCTGCGGTGAGCCGGTCCGGGCCGGCTGCGGCCGGGGGCATCGGGTCGCGCAGTGCTCCACGAAAGAGGTTGTGGCGGTGGTGCCATTGAACCTGTAGGGGGCTGGCCGGGCGGACGCTGAACTGTTGGGGCAGTGAGGCGACCACCTCAGCAGCGAGGCGTGCGTAGGCGGCCACCGACGTGTCGGAGTCGACGTCGCGCCCAGCCACCCAGTCCTTGGCCTTGGTCGCGGCCCCGGCCGGGGTGCGGCCGGCGCGACCGCTGTCGACCGGGAAGGTCAGCCAGCCCCGCCGGCGCTCCTCCACGAAGATCGATGCGCCGTCGGGGGCTGCGGCGGGGTTGAACGTCGGCTCCCACTGCCGGCAGTGCTCCACCCATCCCGGTCGGTGACCGTGGTTGCCGACGATGTTGCGCATCAGGCGATTCGGGTCGGTGGTGTCCAGCAGGCCCGACAGTGACCACCCCGAGGGCAGGGCGCGGGCCAGGTTGCGATAAAACCGGCTGCCCCGTTCGTGGGTGCGCAGTGGGCGTAGCACCAGCGGTAGTCCGTCGATGAGGTAGTCGGCATAGACCCCGCCGCGGGTGAAGCGCAGGTTGCCGATCACCGCCAGCGGCGGATCGAAGAGGTGATCGACGCGCGGATCAGCGTTGCGTGCCACGACCGCTCCTGGTCTGAGGCGCTGCTGCGCACGCGTGCTTGGGCAGAATCAAGGCCAGGGCGAAGCTGGCGCGGGCGGCCAATGACGGCCGCCGCTTGGGCAGCAACATCCGCAGAATCACGGTGACGGCCAGGGCCAGCACCGCTGCGGCACCCAGGACGGTGAAGCCGGCGTCTTGGTGGGTTCGGAACCACCACAGCGCGGGCAGCATGATCATGCCTATCGCGATGAGTTCGGCGCTGCGGTAGGGACCGCCCGGTAGGCGGTTGCCGGTCGAGGACTCCCCGGCGTAGATCGGAACGTCGCGGATTCCGGTGAAGACCTTCGCCGGTTCGCCGGTAGGAACCTCGTCGTTGATGGGCATCAGCTCTCCCGAAGGTGGTGGTAGCTCACGGAGATCGGCCTGTCGTTCGCGTGGTCTATCAGCCCGGTTCCGCCGTGAATCAGTGCGGCGACGGTGAGGCAGCCGACGAGCGACGCGGCCAGTTCAGACATGGCGATGTGTCAGTGCCCGTAAACCGAGACGATGCCGCGCTGCTCCAATTCCTGGTTGCCGGACTCCTGGAATCCGGCGACGTTGGCGATGATCAGCGACAAGATGATGCCGCCCACCACGGCGCCGATCGCCGACCCGATCCCCTGCTTGAAGCCGTTGCGCAGCCCGACGGCGATGCCCAGCGCCATCGCCGCCATGCCGCCCACGACGACGACGATGGAGAACAGCTCCTGGGACATGCCGACGATTCCTTGCGCCGCCAAAACCGTTGTGTTCGTGGAGATATCCATTGGGTGTTCCTTTCAGGGTGATGTCGATTGAACTGAGCCGGCGGCTTGGTGCCGCTGGCCACGCGTGGGTGTCATCGGCTACCCGTGGCGACCGGGACCGCAGGGGCGTCAGAGTCGATCGCCGGAACCGTGTCGATGCCGGCCACCGACCACGCTCCCCCGGTGGCGCGCAGCGTCAGCGGGTACTCCAACGGAGTGGTGGTGTAGTCGGCTGCCCGAGCGCTGACCGTCACCCACACCCGCAGCTCGGCAGCCTCGGCCGGAGCTTCCGGAACCGGTTGCTGGGCTCGGATCGAGGAGACGGTGGCGGCCGAGTAGGCGCGCAGCGGGCCCAGCCCGGAGTCCACGGTGACGAACCGCTCGATTCCGGCGGCGTCAGTGAGGTAGCACGTGATGAACCCGCTGATCACCGCCGCCAAGGCGGCGTCGTTGGTGATGGTGACCGGATAGTCCAGCGACACATCCACTCCCGGGGGCGGCGGGTCACGGCGGGCGGGCTTGGCCATCGCCCGCGGCGCACCGCCGGCGTACACGCTGACCGGCAGCTGGTAGTAGCTGCGCACCGGCGGGGCGTTGGTGTAGGACTGCTCGGTGACCGCCACGATGACCCCGTAGGTCTCCACGTCGGGCGCGGTCTGGCCGACGAACGTCGCGGATGCGGCCTGGGCGGACACGATCAGCGGGGAGGTAGTGGGCAGCGCCATGTCGGTGCTGTTGGGAAAGCAGCGCGCCACCTCTGCGGCGCGGCTGGTGCTGGCGGTCAGAAGCACCGTCACGCAGTCGATCGCGTAGCTCTCCACCATCGCGGTCTGGTTGCCGACGGAGCGGGCTGTCACCGCCGCGGGTGTCACGTCGGGCGGAAACACCCACCGCCACACGGTGGACGCGCCACTGATCACCGAGCAAATGACCAGGATCGTCACGATGACCTTGGCGCTCCCGAGGCCGGTGGTCGTGAGCCGTCGCCGCCAGGTGTTGGTCAGTTGCATGTCAAACCGCCTTGTGGCCAATAATTTTGATGCTCGACACCGCGAACGTCCCGTCTGCTGGATCGCGTGACGACTCGGAGCCGCCCATGCCAGGCAGCACTGGTTCTGGCGCAGGAGCGGCCGTACTCTGGTTGCCGCCGAGGATGTCGCCGAGGATCGACGGCCCCGCACCAGGCGGGGGCGGGCTTGCCGTGTTCGTCGGTGCGATGGCCGGCGGGCGGTTGGTCTCTTGAATGATCACCGTGATCTTCGACGCGAGGACGCCGGGGCGGATCGGCTCGACGGCTTCGCCGCGAACGTTGCCGGTGTTCTGGTTCTTCACCGTGCGGTCGGTGTCGTTGAACTGCCACTGCACCCGCGTGACCACGCGATGCTGCAGCCACGGGTCAGGCTGGTCGGGATTGGTCTCGGTCTTGTTGACCGCGCCCGGCACGATGGACACCGCGGTGATGACGAAGGTGCGGCCCAGGTCGATCTCCAGCACCTGACCGTCGACCGAACGCACGCACACCCACGGCGTGGTGGAGTTCGGGTCAGCGACCGATTGGGCCGCGGTGGACCCAGGCGGGCAATCAGAGGACGCCGTAAAGGGCAGCGGCCCATCGACGTTGGGCGCAGTTGGCGGAGCCACCTCGACCACGCGAGGTGCTACCGGAGCCGGAGCGGGTCTAGCGGATTCGGCGCCCGACGAGTTGGCCATCGTGACGACCAGGGTGACTATCGTCGCGATGACTGCTACGGCACCGAACGCCGCCAGCACCCACGGGGTAAAGCGCCGCGGCGATGAATCGTCGGAGCTGGACTCACCTCCGACGGCGTCGTCGAGGTCGACCACTGAATCGACGCCGTCGAACGGTGAGCCCAGCAGCACGTCGCGGCTCTGATAGTCGTAGTCGTCGTCAGAGGTGAAAGGTGGTTCCTCGTCGGCGATGCCGAAATCGTCGCCGGTCTCGTCGAGCGCGCCCTCCTCGGCGGTGTCGACACCTGCCAGCGCTGGCTGCGGGTCCTCGTCGACCGCGGGAACGTCGTCCTCATCACCGTCGTGGACCGTGATTGCGCCGATGCGCTTGAGCCACTCGTCGTTGTTCATTCCGCGCGTCATGGTCGGCGACCCCGGCCCGGGCGCGACGGGTGAGTGCCCGCACGCGTGCGAGCCACGCGCGCCCCAGCGTTGTAGGTGACCGGCGGCGCATCGAGATCCCCGTCCACGCGTGGACCCCACCGCAGATACGGTTGATCGTCGGCCACGCACGGCAGCTCGGGAGCGACCACCACGGGCACTTCCGGCCGAAACGAGGGCAGCGGAGTCGCGGGCAGCAGGAACGCCGTGTCAGGGCGATGGCCCCCGTCGCCACGCCGCCGCCGGACGACGTGCAACACCAGCACCAGCACCGCCAATGCCACCAGCAGAGGTGCCAGTCGCTCGAGTGCTTGGAGAAGCGCAGCGACTACCTGGACGAGGACGGCGATGACGACGGTCAGCCCGACTGCGATCCCCGCCGCCACCATCAGCACGATCTTCAACGTCTAGCCTCCTCGCGCCACCAATACTCAATTCAGTGCCCGAACCGTATCTACTAAGGGCCAAATATATCCACAGTCATGGACGACTAAGGGTGAATATGATTCTGTCAGGCCATGGAGGCACCAGAACACGGCATCGAGCGACTGCACCACTTCGTCACCGAGCGTCGACGCGCCTTGGGCATCAGTCGGGCGCAGATGTTCGCCCGCGGCGGCCCCTCGCCATCGACGATGAACAAGGCCCTCACCGGCACGCGGGGGCTGTCTCGAACCACCCTTGAGCGCATCGACCGCGCCCTGGGTTGGGCGCCGGGATCGGCCGAAACTGCCATGGACGGCGGTACGCCGACCTCGCACATCCCCGCGCCAGAGGCTGGGTGCCCCGCGCACGAACACGTGGTCGCGGTCCTGGAAAGCCTCCGCACGCAGCTGCACACCGCCGACCAGCTCGTCGCGGATCTGCTCGGGTCAAGCCATGCCCGCTGAGGTCTTCGACGAAGAACGTCGCGCCTGGATAGCCGCGCACGCCGGGATCTGGATGTTCCAGAAGCGCCGCGCCGAACTGCTCGGCAAGCGCATCCGGGCACGCAGTCGGGCCAGAGTCGGTGCCCGGCCCGACCCCCACGACGATCAGGTCACTGCACCCCTGGTGTTTCGAACGTCATCCACCACCACGGGGGCGCTGGAGACAGGTGTCGTCGCCGCCATCGCTGCCGCCGCCCCGATCGGATGGCCCGTCGGGCGAGTGTTCTACGCGGTGATCGTCGGGCTGATCCCCGAACGCCTCCAGTCCTACCCCATCGCTGCGCTCACCTGGGCCGCCGTCCTCAGCGGAGCACCGCTGCCGCTGCTATACGACCCCACTCCGTCACTGATGAGCACACTGCTCGTTCCGTGGTTGCTAGCCCAAGTGCCGGCCACCTTCGCCGCCGCCGCCGCGTACGGCGTTCTGGAGGGCTGGCTGGCCATCGACGGCTCCAGCGACTGGTGGCCGATGACTCCCGCCCAGCGCGACATCGACGACACCCTGATCCTCGGCCCCACTCCGGTGTCCATGCCGACTCTGCTCGACCCTTCGCCGCCGACCAGCAACCGACCTGCAGACGCCCCCCGCGTCCCACGGCGGCGTCCCGCGCCGGTCAAATCGGTACGGCTGGCGATCCCCGCAGCCATCGCGGCGATCGGAACCATGTGGTTCATCGCGGCGGTTGGCGGTGCCATCATGACCTACCCCGCCGACCTTCTTAGCCACTAACCTGTGGTCATTCCGTGCGCGTAGCGGGGGCACGCCACGACGCTGAGCGTGGTCCAAATGGGTAGCCGTTTTCAGAAACTTTTAGTCCGCCTGCTTGGATGAGATCCATAGCTGTACCGCTTCTTCCAAAGCTGCGTTGGCGCCTAAACCCGCGGCAGCCGCAGTCGTCTTGAACATGCTGCGAAGGTCGACCGGGACCGTCCCTTTGATCGCCGTTCGATTGGGTGTCGTCTTGGGCGTGGGCGCCTTCCGCAGGAACTCCAACTCTGCTCGTACTTCCGCGAACAACTTCTCGTAGTCTTCGGAAGTCGGAATCATCTGGTCGCCTTCTTCAAACCAGTTCAGCCGCTTATTCTTTGACTGTCTACTGCTCGCGATTCCCTGGTTGTGGACGTAATCCTGTCGCATCTTGTTCAGATCGGCGAACAGTTCTGATCCAATGTCGTTCTTTTCGCATCTATGCAGTTCGGCGAGCGCGGGCCTGTAGTGCTCGTCCCAGAGGGTGGTTATGTGCGTGACCCACTGTGCGGCGAAGTATTTGAGAATGGGAGCTTGTTCTGCTTTTGGATCGCCATGCAGGTACTCCTCTATAGTGGCGACGCCCGGATCTGCCATAGCGCGGATGTCCGAGTAGCTCATTGTCCGATAGCTTGGTGCCTCGGTGGCTTCTAGCGTCAAGAGGTCCAGGTGGGGCCCAGGCTCGGCCTCTTGCCGGGTGGCGGCGCGTGCAGCTGCTGAGATTCGGCGGTCGATGAGCTGCAAGATCCCGTTATGGCCGAGGCGTGCGACGAGCACTGCGAGCTTGACGTCGAGGGTGAGGTCATTCAGCAGGCTGTCTAGGGAGAGCGGTTCACCACCGCCTGTTGCCAACAGTTCACGCGCCTTTCTGGCGAGTTCGATATAGGTGACGAATTGGTTGGTGTTCGTCGAGCGCGGATCCATGTTTGTGGCGGCTGCACGTGCAGGGAAAATCCATTTCCACAGGTCACTGCCTTCCTCTGGAGGATTCGCCTCCCACGCTGCAATAAGTGGCCGCACAAGCATCTGAGCTGCAACGTGCACAGCTTGGGGGTGGGGAAAGGGCTTGCCGGCTTCCGCGAGCATGCGGACGACGGACATGGGTTGGTCGTAGGGGATGAGGATTTGATCCAAAACCATCCCCCACCGCCTCAACTCGTTCGCTGTTGCCACGGGGCGAATGATAGTAACCCCCGAAACAGTCGGCACGATCCCGGGAGTCAGCGACCTTCGCCGACGGCGCCCGTGTGACCAAAGCCGGGCTACCCTTGTGACTTCTCAAACTTCATGTCCAATCGCATGTCGCTGAACTGCGGTGACGCGCGGCGTCTCAGCCCGTGTCCACCGCGATTTGTCTCACGTTCGTGTCCAAAATTCAGAACGACTCACCCGGCCTGTCGTTTCACGCCAATGAAGCGCTCACTCCCAGTGCAACTAACTCCGCACCGCCGCACCCTTGCCCGGTACGGTCACCCCCGCGAGTAACTTCAAGGGCTTGCGCGCTCAATGGGTTGGCACCAGTTGCCGGCGCATGGAGCGGTCTCACCGACTGATCACTGGGAGGGAGCCTCCATGGCGGCGCCGTATGTGTCGATCCGGCGGCTGGCGGACAACTCGATGGCCGCAATGCTCGCCGCGGTCGAGCTGTACAACAAGCCGCAGATCACCTACCGCGATGAGCTGGCAGTCATGCTGGTCGTCAACGCGTGGGAGCTGGCGCTGAAGGCGGCGTTGCGCCGCAACCGGTCCTCGATCTACTACCCCAAGAAGCCCGACGAGAAGTACCGCACGATCGGGCTGGACGACGCATTGAATCGCGTGGGGCACTACGGTCTGTGGCCCCAGGGCATCGATGGCACGGGGGTCACGGCCAACGTTAAAGCCCTGTCCGAGTACCGCAACCGCGCCATTCACCTCTACAACGCCCGAGGGTTGGGTGCGGTCATTCACCCGTTCCTGCAGCAGAACGTGTTGAACTATCGAGATTTCATGCTGGCGACGTTTAAAAAAGATCTTGCCAACTCAATGACCTGGCAGCTGCTCCCGTTAGGTGCCACGGCGCCCGCAGATGCTGTGTCCTTCATGCGTGTCGATACGAGCTCCACGATGGTCAGAGAGGTTCAGGAGTTCATCAGCGAGCTGCGCTCCATGA
Organism: Mycolicibacterium arabiense; assembly: GCF_010731815.2. Taxonomy (NCBI): domain Bacteria; kingdom Bacillati; phylum Actinomycetota; class Actinomycetes; order Mycobacteriales; family Mycobacteriaceae; genus Mycobacterium; species Mycolicibacterium arabiense. Next base: position 21,072 of record NZ_AP022592.1, on the reverse strand, counting down.
TGGATGCGGTAGAGACCGCCGGCGGTGACGTCGCCCGAATCGCGACTATCTACGACATCAATCTACGGTCGGTGAAGAAGATGACCAGCGCTGATCTCGTCGTCGCGGTGTCCCCGGACGCAACCGGACAGGTCGTGGTGAAAAAAACCGACCCGAACGTCACACACCCCTTCAGCTTGAAGGAGCTGCTGGATCGGGTGAACGCCAAACGAAAAGGCCGCACGCTCACCACCTACGACCATCAGGTGCTCTCCTGGAAGGAAGACCTGCGCAGCAAAGAGACGTATGCCTGGAAACACAGCAAGGGGGTCTCGTATGCGTGGTCACCAGCCGCCGTGACCCACCTCGTCTCGCTGACCGACGAAGACTACGACCGCGTGCGCGCCGAATACAGGGCCGCCCAGCAGACAACGAAGTGAGCGCGGGCCGGCCCGGGCATTCCAGCCAGATCTTGACTCGGATCGGGACCCGTGGGCGAGTCTCGCGCCGGTCTGTTCGTCACCACGACTTCTTCTGCAGGGACGCGGCGGTTTCGCCGATAACGCCCAACTCCGTCGCCTTCAAGACTCGCCGTTGGCTGCCCACGACTTCGGCGCACAGAGAGGCTCACCCGCCGTCGCTGCTTTCACCGCACTTGTCCGCGACGGCAATGGCGCTAACATCACGCAACACGGCTGTGACCGTGGTATCGGTCCCCCTCGGACGCAGCGTGATGGTGTTGTTTTTGGACTCGACGAAGGTGCCACAAGCCACCACGATGCCTCGATGGTCAGTCACCGTCATGAGGGGTTTCGGTGCGTCTTCCTTTATCGGGACGAGCCACCAGGCAACGATCCCGAAGGCGAAGGCGACCAAGGCCCACGCCACCCAGAACTTCGCTTTGTCCACCTGCGCTGTCACCGCGGTGGCGGCGGCAACCAGATAAGCACGCACCGTCCCGTAGGTGGCCACAACCGACGTGTAGTCAACGGTTGTCAGGCTGGGGGCGCTGGCTTCCAGTGCCCGCCACAGGCCCAGGATCATCAGGCCGGCTCCGGCAACCAGCGGGATGACGACGGCGAGATTCCATGGGAGAGCGATCTTCTGGGCGTCAGGACCCTTTAACAGCAGCACTGAGGTGACCACGGTGACGAAGGCGGCGAGCCCGGTGCGCCACTTTTCCGCGGTGGCGGTGGCACGTTCGATGCTGCTGTCGACGAGTGCGTCCCATTGCTCCATGTTGACTCGGCTTGCTGCCCCCGGTCCTTCGACGGGTTTCCGATAGGGCGGTGGAGTGGCTGCAGTCACGGTCGCAGCACCTCAACCGAGAAAATGACACCGCAGCCGCGGTGCACTCCCTCCGGTCGGCCGGGATGGGAACCGTTGCAGTCGCAGCGCACGTCAATAATTGCGTATTCGGCGGGTGCCGGCAGGGTAATGATGCTTCGACCCAGCCCCCCGGACTTACCCGGCAACGGGGCGCTGAGTTGTTGGGAGAAGTCAACGTCGTGTTCGCAACGCGGGCAGTCGCCGCGGGCTTCAGCGACATGGACCCCGCCGGGGCGCTTCACGATCGAGGCACGCAGTTTCGTCGCAACGAGCAAATCGAACGCCTTGTCCGTCCACTCGTATGCGCTCGGATTGTCTGTCTCGTAATTGGGAAGTGCGGTCATCAATGTCCTTTCACCATGTGCCTACAACGACAAGCGGCGCCCACCGCGATAGGTAGCCGTTGCGATAGCCGGGGTGCGACATCCAGCGCTGGGTCGCCCGTTGAAGTGCCTGCGGCATCGGTTGCGCCTGAGCGTAATCGAGGAACATGTTGACGAAACGGGAACTGGCAGCGTCGTCGAGCAGCTCCGAAACTGTGGCGGCGATCCTGCGGCTGTTCCGCGCTAACGCGAGGGTGGCGATCGACAACGGGTCACCCCACCCTTGCCCCGGGGAATGTGCCCCCCAGCACGCGATCAATGCCAGGGCCGGTGGTGGCTCGGCACGCATCAAGTCGGCGGGAGTCAGCGCGACGTGTTCGTCAAGTTCCAGACAATGCATCAGATCTCCCACTGGCCGACCGTGGGAGAGCACGACAACGAGATCGTGTTCGGCGTGCAGGATCGCCGATCGGCAATCGGCGGCAGTCGTCAACGCTCGGGTCGATCCAGCCCGCCCGGCGTAGACATTGAGGCGGTGTTGACTGACCAGTGGACTGCGCCAATGTGCCGTGGTCGGTCCAGCGGGATCGCGAAGCCCGCCGCAGCTGTGGGCCACGGCCGTCAAGGAGGGGGCGACCGACAGCGGGTTGCGCTCGCCGAGGTATTCCGAAACCGAAACCGGAACCGCGGTCCACGGCACAGCCCACAGCTGGCCCGCGGGCACAATCACTAAGGGCACATCGCGTTCGACCAATTCGAGCGCCTCGTTTGGCATGAGCGCGCTGAGCGCGGCGACGTCGTTAGGGAGAGCATCGAGCGGCAGCCCCGCCGAATGCAGCGAACCGACCAGCTCAGTGACGGTATTTGAAAGGTCGGTCAGCCCGATATGCACCAAGCCAGCTTGCGGTGGCCTGAGGAACCAGGCGAGGGCTTCGAGCTTGTGCAAGACGACGACGAGTAATACGTATGCCTCGCCCGTCTCGACGCGAGTCCATAGTTCATCCACATGGTTGGGATCGAACGGCGTATACAAGCCTGCAAGAGATTCGTCGAACTCGTCTCGGCGAGTGCCGGTCGCGTCTCGCCGCAGACCGACGTCGTTAAGCGTGCGCGTGAGCAATCGCCTGCGATTGACCGGAGATTCGGCCTCTAACACGAGTCGCCCCAACCCTTGCGGCCCGTAGAAACCCTCTGGAATGTTGGCAATCAGGCCCGCAAGGCGACGGCCCGCAATTGACTCGAACACCGCGACGAACGCGGCAGGGTCGCCTGCCATCACCGCTGCACGTAAGGCCATCTCATGGGCGGTGCTGAATCTCGCGAAGTACTCTCCCTGCTGCGCATGGGCGGCCTGCGACGCACGGGCAGTCTCGACATGTCCGACCGCGGCGAGTCGGTGGCGCAATCCCTGCTTGATGTCGCCCAACTCCTCATAGCATCGCGCCAGTCCGGACTCGGCGCTGGCCGCGCTTGTGAGGTCGTTGATTTCTCGGTACAACTCAGCCGCGTCGGTGTAGTGCGGAATCGCCGAACGCCAGGTTTTGGCGTTAGCCGCGCACCGAGCCAACCCATGTATCGCATGCGCCCTTCCTCGCGGATAGTTGGGCCCGGCGGTCGACAGCGCAGTCGTGTGGGCAGCGACCGCCGCTTCGCGATCACCATCGGCGAGGTGCGCTTCCCCGAGCCCATCCCAGGCATTGGTCAGCGCGACAGGAAGTCCGGCCGCAGCATCGACAGCCTGTCGATACCAACCTTTGGCGTCCTCCAGCCATCCGCGACGGCGACACGTCTCGCCTAACTGCACTGTCGCATTGGCGATACCTTCGCGTGATCCGAGCGCCTCGTACATTGAGAGCGCGTTCAGCAGCGCTTTGAAAGCTTTGACGGGTTCGTTGAGGAGATGGTGCGCTTCTCCGAGACCGGCCGACGCGTTTGCGCGGTCCAATCTCCAGTCATGTTGGCGAGCAAGCTCTTCTGCGGCGAGAAATTCTTCGCGAGCGCTTTCGGCGCTGCCGACTCGTAGATGCAGATACCCAAGCGGTATCGCTGCGCGCACTTGCCCATACTGGTATCCGCATTCGCGCGCGTCGTTCAGGGCCGCAGCATAATGGCGCAGCGCCGGCGAGATGCGCTCGTCTTGGCGGTCGACGTCACCCATCCCGATCCGAGCGTCGATAGCCGGCAAGGGATGTCGCTGCCGATCATGAGAATCGATCACCTCCGCGAACGAATCCCGAGCTGAGGTCGAGTCGCCGGACTGCAGCGCGCGTTCAGCACGGTCAAAGATATTCAACTCGGTTCGCCACTGCTCCTCGGTGATGTCGAATAGAGCGCTCGGCGCGCCCACGGTGCTACCGCCGACAAGCAGCTCATAGCGGCATCGCAGCGCTAAGGCCCCGGTACCCGCAGCTGCGCGGCGATACGCGGTGTTTCGGCGGCGTCGGCTGTCCTCCACAGGTGATAGATAGAGGGAGCGGCTGGTTCGGGCCCTACGGCCGCCGGAGACCCTGAATCGTCCTGGTTCACCGTCAGTTTCACCGCAAGTTTATCGACGGAGCCGATTGCATAATCGGACCGAGGCCAAGAGATTCGATCCTACTGGCGGTCTTCACCTTGGAAGGCTGGTGACCGAGAAGTGCGTCGACGGCATCATCGACGGTATCGACGATGGCAATCATCGAGTCGAACTCTCCCCCCTTTGACGATCTCCCCAAAATGGTGCTGCGAGCGTAGCGTCAAAAATTGGATCAGCAAACGCGAATCGGCGATTGATATGACCCGCATGCGATCGCAGCCACGGTAGTACTCGCGTAGCTACCCACCCCATTGCGTCGAGTCTCCTCAAACCGAGGCGAAGTCAAACGATCGGTGGGTCGTTAAACACTGCCAGGACGGACTCCTATCGGCGATCTCGGACGACCTGCGGACCTGCATTCGACCAACTCGGCACTGATCGGCGACTCGTCGGGTCATCCTGACGGTACGTAGCCTGCGGCCGAGGTGCGCAGCTGCCAGATCTGAGCTGGACAGAGTATGGCGACCGCGTAGGACACGACGTAGTTGGCCGCTTGCTCGTCGTTGGGGAAGACCTCGCGCTCACGTTGCCCATGACCACCGGGGATGGAACGCCCCGGCCGAGCTTGTCGCAGATACCCCAGCCATATCCGAGTGCGTCGTTGTTCGGGAAGTTGAAGTGCCTGCGCACCATCACGTTGTAGACGTACTCCACCTCAGATGCCCTGGCTGGGCTGTACCCGGCGTTCGACCACGGTCTTGGACGAGGTCGGGTCCCGGGTCGCTCCTGCGTTACCGGTGTCTCAAAGATGTTGTCCAACAATCGGACACACATCAACGGAACCTACTACTAGGTCATCATCATTCACCTAGTTCAGAAATGTCTGCTCGTTGCGGAACGCCACCGCGTCGAGGCGAGCGGTGAATCGTTCGGTCTCGACCCGGATTCGTCCGTTGCGCTGGGTGATGCGGACATCGGGCTCGACCGACCGAGGACCTGCGCCCACGCTGATGCTGACCAGTGCGCCGGGGTAGGGATTGGCCGACCCGTTGTGCACCACCACCGTTGGTGGGCGTGGCGGTTGGGCGCGCAGATCGGTGGTGTTCCAGATCCGCGAGGACGCTGCGGCCATGGTCCAGCGGCGGCGGGGGTCGTACGCCGCGACGAACTCGCCGCTGGCCGAGGCTCGGCGGATGAGCTGGCGGACCGCCAGGTCGTCGTCGGAGTCGATGACGATGCGGGTGGGGCCGGCCGGGTCGCGCAACGGCATGAGCATGAACGCGTCGTCGACCTTGCCGAGCATCACCCCGGACGAGCCGATGGCCACGGCGGTGTCCAGGTCAGCGGTCAACGTTCGTGTCGGCATGTCCTTGATGCGGTCAGCGCCGGGCAGCAGCGCGGACAGCGCCCACCATTGCCGACCGTTGTAGCGGTTGAGGATGACCGCCGGAGGCGCCAGCAGCGGTTGAGCGGTGGTGAACCGCACCGTCGCCGATACGGTGATCCCCTCGCTCGAGCGGCGCAGGTGCAGCGCCAGCAGCGTGTGCTCGGAGGAGATCGCCCACATGTCGTCGAGCCGCTCGGCAGTCAGGTCCTCGGCGCTGAGGTAGTAACTGGTGACGTGATTCCCGCGGTGGGTGAGGTCCTTCCACCCTTCCCGGTAGGTGCTCTCGATGTCTTCCTTGCTGCCACCGTGCATGTCCAGGACCGCCTGGCGCATGTCGGCAGCCGTCATCGGCTCTGCGCGGCAGCCACTCTGGCGAAGCGCGCGTGATGCGCCGGGTTACTGCCGCGACCGCGGCCGCGGTGTCGGTGCGCCACATCAGCCCGGCGGTGGTGTCGGGTGAGCGGGTGTCCATGCGGATCACCAGCATGGTGCTGCGTTGTCCGGCCGCGGGTCGGTCAGCCAGGAGCTGGGCGTAGAACTGGCCGTAGCTGTCGCCGGAGGTGCGGCGGCCCTGGGCGATCACGTCGACGTCCACACCGAGCCCGAAGCGCTGCATCTGCTCGGCGATCACGCTCAGCGGCAGAGTGTTTGGAGTCTCCGCGCCCTGCGGTCGCAACAGGGTGGGTATGTAGGGCCGCCCCCACACATGGACCATCGTCACCGTCGTGTGCTCGTCGACGCGCACACCCAGGGGCTTCCCGTCGCTGTCGACGTCGACGAACTCTGCGGCCTCGACGCGGTGCTCCTTGTGGCGCAGACGCCCGATGGCCCGCTTGAGCCACTGCCACGGCGTCAGCCGCGACACTGTCACCACGAACAGCAGCAGACCCACGACAGCACCGCCGGCCGCGCCCGCCCACCACGGCCCGTCGAAGGCGACGGCGATCGCGGTGCCCAGCACTGCCAGGACTTCGGTGGGCAGCGCGGCGCCAAGGTCGGCTCGCGCACTCCATGTGCGTTCCTTCATCGCTGATGCTTCCTTCGCCAGACAGTCGTCCCCCCACAACACCGCGCCAACCACGACCATCCCGGCCCCGATTTGAGCGGCCAGCATGCGAGCAGGCCGGGGATCCGGTGGCGGTGGCGGTGGCGGTACGTGCAAGGGCGCCTCGGTGGGCACCGGCGCCTTGGCCGGTGGGGGGTGGAACGTCCCACGTCAGCGCCGCGAGCGGGTCGACCACGCCGTAACCGATCACGTTGTCCCGTCCGCCGGCGGGAGCGTGTGCGGTGGCGGTGAGCCGGTGGATGACCTCGGTGGCGGGCATCTGCGGAAACTTCGCGCGCACCAGGGCTGCGACACCAGAGACGTAGGCGGCTGAGAAGGACGATCCGATGAGGGGCTTGAACTTGTCCTCGTCGATCGAGGCGTTGATGACGTTGCCCGAGGTCGACAGACCCACGACGTCGGATCCGGGTGCGGCCAGATCCACCCACGGCCCATGCAGCGACGCGGCCTGACTCATCAAGGGGGCACCGAAGTTGTCGGTGGCCGAGACGGCGACCACGTAGTCGTCGAACCAGGCTGGCGAGGCAATGGTGACCACGTCGTCCCATCCCGACGCTCCGGTCGCCGGTGGCGGGTTCTGCGTGCAGCCCTGGGTGCCAGCATTGCCAGCTGCGGCAACGATCACCACGTCGCGATCAACGGCGGCGTAGCGCAGCGCAGCGCCCAGCACCGCCTGATCGGCTGGTTTGGTCACCGGAATGCACGACACCAGCGAAATGTTGATGACCCGCGCGCCGAGGTTGGCGGCATGCACGATCGCCCGTGCCAGCGTGTTGATGTCACCGGTCCTGCGCGCCTGCTCCTGGTCCTGATCGAGCCGAGGGTCCTTTAACCCGTAATTCTGCGAACTCTGGCGGATCCCCAAAATCACCGCATCCGGTGCGATCCCGATCAAACCATCCGGGCCACCGGTGGGAGGCGGCACCTGTGGCAGCGGGAGTTGCGGTGCCTGCGGGACCTGCGGCCCGGGCCCCCACGCCGGCGGCGGCCCGGGCGGCGGCGGTGGCGGCGGCTCGGTGGTTGTCTTGGTGACGGTGATCGTGGGAGGTGGAGGCGGCGGCGGGATCGGTTGCGGCGCAGGCGCGGCCGGCGGCGGCGGTGCGACTTGAGCGCCTGCCGGGCGGACCGGCAGCCGCGCCCCTGAGGGTGCGCTGCCGATCAACGACGCGACGAGGGTGCCGTGACCGTCGCAGTCAGCCAGCCCGTCGCCGTACTGACCCATCACGTAATCGCCGCCTGCCACGAGGTGGGGGCGCGGGGACGGTGCGACCCCGGTGTCGATCACGGCGACGACGACCCCCGCTCCGGTCGACTCCTGCCACGCCGCGGGCATGTCCAGCAGCGCCAGCGCCGGGGAAGCTCACGCAGATCGCTGCCCGGGTGACGCCGGTCAGCGTGCAGGCTCGGGTCTGTCTCATCGGCTGATCGGGGGCGGGTGCGGGGTCGGCTGGGACCACCGGTGGTGTGATCGCCCAGCTCGCCCCCACGCTGGTGGCGGCGAGCAGGGCGACAGTGCCCGCCAGACCGGCACCGGCCCGCATCCGTGCACCAAGGGGCGTGCCGGTCATATCCCGTGCCTGACGGCGTTGCGGATCACCGGGTACAGGTTGAGCAGCCACAACGCCCACGGCAGCAGCGCGAGCAGCAGCACGTACTCGATGATCTCCACGAAACGTCGCATCGGAGCGGTGTATTCGCGGAAGGGCACAACCAGCGCCGTGACCAAACCCATGACCGCGATGCCGAGGGTGACCCCGACGCAGACCAGCGCGACCTTGAGGCTGGTGGCATCACTGGCGGCGTAACGTCCGATTGCCACCGCGGCTGCTCCTACACCAGCAATCATCAGCGTGACCGACTGGTAGCGGTCGACGAAGGACCGCGATCGCAGCACCAGGATCACGCAGACCGCGCCGACGAACGCGGTGTAGCGCCATCCGCCCGGCTGGCCGGGGACCACCGCGTAACGCGCGGCCACCAGAGTCACCACGGCCAGGCCGATCATCATTCCGGTCATGGTGTTGTTGCCGCGCATCACCCATGCCCGCACCTGCTCGGCGGTGGCCACCCCGGTCGGCCCGACTGGTGACACCGTGTCGGCGGGCTGACCGGGCAGTCGCTCGAACACTCCGCGGTTGGTGACGGACGGAAACAGTGGTGTCGGCACGCCCGATGCCGCGACGGCCGTGGTCGTGGCCCAGGTGACGGCCACGATAACCCCGATCAAGGCGATGACCGCGACGCGCTCTGGACGGACCTCCCAGGTGGAGGCGGCCACCACGGCGGCAGCGAAGGCGAACACGCTCACGGTCAGCATCGCGGCGATGGCCACGATGTGGCGCCCCCACACCGTCGCAAGCACGATGACGCCGACGATGACCGCGACAAGCGCTGCGGCCACATGCCAGAGCCCCGGTGTTCCCGGCAGCGACATCGCCGCTGCGGCGGCGGCGGGGATGAGGGCGATCCAGGACAGCGCGTGACCCGTTGCGCGGCGCTCCCGGCCAGCAACCGTGTCCGCGTTGGCCTTGCTCAGCCCGCGGGCGGCCGCGAGCAGCGCCAACAAAAGTGCCGAGGCCGAGGCCGCGCCGATCCAGCCGTAGTGAGCGTCCGTGCCGCCGATGCTCCACCACCAGTTCACCAGGATGAGGCAGGCCCACCCCACGATCCCTGCGGTGAGCCAGCCCACGACCTTGCGGCCGACGTCGGGGTCAGGGTGCCAGCAGCTGATTGGCCGCGCGAGCGATGGCGGTCGAGACCATTTCGGTGACAGGTTCGTAGGTTTCGGCCGAGGCCGCCGGCAACAACCACAGCTGCTCACCGTCGAGGACGCCGCACTCGTCGAGCGTCTTCTGCGGGTCCAGTGGTTGTGCGTCAGCGCGGCACAACCGGTAGCTCCGCTCGGGGTCCAGCATCGTGCGGCCCCGTTCGCGGAGTACCTCGTTGACCCGCGCCACCAGATCCTCGGTGACGGCGATCAGCGCCACCCCAGCGGGCAGCGAGTAGTCGATCTCGAAGTCCTCCCCCACCAGAAGCGCCACCCGGCACAATGCCGGGGCGGTGGGCTCGGCCGGCTCACCGGCGGTCCTCGCTGGCGTTGAAACCGGACGCCACCTGGGCCGTGATCTCCAAGAACCGTCGCCGAGTCTCTGGACGCAGCTCGTTGAGCTTGATCACCCCGGCCGAGGCGATGTGAGGATCAAACGGCACCACGAACACCCGCTGCTGGCCGACCCACCGGGAGAACTTCTCCACCAACGAGTCGACCAACTTGCGGTGAGACTTTCCGCTCTCCCCCCGCACGTCGTTGATGACGACCACGGTGCGCTGAAGCAGGCGGTGATAGCCAGCCTCATACGCCCAGTCCATCAGCTCGGCAGCACCTTTGGCGCCGTCAGGAGCCGTCGACGCCACCATGATCAGCGCGTCCGCCCGGCTCATCAAGCCGGGAATCACCTGGTGGTCGACGTCGGTGCCCGAGTCGCTGATCAGCACACTGTAGAAGCGCTGCAGCCGGTCGTGGGTGTCGAGATAGGTTCGCGCCGTCAATGGCTGGCGATCGCTTTGATGCCGGTTGCCGAGGACGTCCAGACCTGCGGGGTCGTTCTGTCCGACATGAGAGCGAATATCGCTGTACCGCTGCAGATTCGGATCCAACAGCACGTCTCTGTAGGAGTTCGTCGCGCTGGGGTCGATTCGGTCGGCCAAGTTCGATGCACGGTCGGGGTTGGCGTCGATGGCGATGGTCTTGTCCTTGCGCAGCGAGGCAAATGTCGACCCCACTGCCGCGGTGGTGGTGGTCTTACCCACGCCTCCCTTGCCGCCCAGGACGACGATCGAGTACGTGCCGCGCAGATGGCCGGCGACCGTGGCGTCGAGGTTGCGCAGCAACTGTTCGTCTGGCGACTCGCCGGTGTTGATGAGCTTGAACGTGCCGTAGTAGAGCCATTTTCGCCACCCTCGCGACGACGGGATCTTCCGAGGGACATTGTTCTCCGAGGCCGAGATCTGCTCGCTACGCAGTTCCGCGCAACCAGTTCCCCCACTCTGGGACCAGTCCCATTCCGGCGGACGCGGTCCGCTGGCGTTCGGTTCTGCAGGCGGCAGTTCCGGCCCCCGCCCGGTCCAGCCCGCCGGCGGCTGGCTGTCGTTGTCCTGCGCTGGGGCGCGGCGGACCGCCTTGGCCGGGCCGACCCGCAGACGGAGGCGGTGTTGCATTGCGGGGCAGCGCCTCTCGCAGCATGTCTCGCGACAAGAATTGGGTGCGCTCCTCCGGAGGGACTGGGCGCGGCTCGGGCCGCGCCGCCGGTGCCTCCTGCGAGTCCGCGCTCCCTGTGGGAGGCGACTGTTGTCCGCTGGGCCGGGACTGCTCCCACGGCGGCGGCGGTGCTGGCGCGCGACCCTGGTCGGTCGGACCGCGAGGCGGCCACGCTGGTTCCGCTGTCTCGCGCAACCGCTCCGCTGAGTGCGGGAAGCTCTGTGGTGGGCCGACCGGCTCGCTCACCGACTGCGGGAAGCTCTGTGGTGGGCCGACCGGCTCCCTCGTCGGGAGTGGAAGGTTCTGCGGCGTGAAGTCCTGCGGAGGTGTGAAGTTCTGTGCCGCGGATTCTTTGGGCTGCTGGGCACGATCGGAGGGTGAGGCATCGGCCACACCGTGGGCCTCTATGGGTGCCCCTGGCTGCGGGTCAAATCCTGCCTGCTGCCCGGGCTGGCCCCAGTCGGCCGCCCCCGCCGGCTGACCCCATGCATCACCGGCCGCGCCGTTCGGAGGGTCGATGTGGTGCCTGCCGCTGGCCGGGTCGTCCTGCGACTCATCTCCAGCAAGCCCTGGCGGCGGATCGGTCGGTGCTGCTGGCCGCGCTTCACCACCCGGCCTTGCAGTCTTCGGTACAACCATCGTCGGGTCGTCGTCTTCGTCGTCTCCGGCGTTGTTCAGTGCGTCGAAGAATCGTTGATCTCTGGACTCGGTCATTTAGCCCCGCCCTCCTGCCGACTTCCACCGGGGAGCAATTGAAGGCTCCTCGAATCGGTGAATATCTGTGTCGCACAGAGGCTATCAATCTCAGAATTCAGGCGTCCACGACGTTAGGCACATTAGCGTGCGTGAAATGTCTGATTTCTTTGGTGCCGCTCCCAGCCCGTGCCGCTGGGCAGAGCCTGCAGGACGTCACTGACGGCGCGTCCGACGCGCGCCGCGGTGCCGGGGAACAGCATCGTCCAGCGCTGCTGATCGTCACCGGTGCTGGAGGAGACGACCACTCGCCCCATCAGGGAGTCGACAACCATCGCTCCGGTGGCCGCAAACTCCGGGCCATCGAGTGAATACTGGGTGGCGCCGATGGCGGCTCGTACCGCGCCGGTGTCGGAGACTGCGACGACGACGCGAGCTTGGCGGGCGGTCAGCCCCAACTTCAGCAGCTCGCCGATCACGTCGTAGCCCTGGGGGTCGGATTGCCAGCTCCCCAGCACCGGCTCCAGGCGTTGAGCCTCGATGTTGATGCCCTCGAAGTCGGCCGGAAGTTCCTCGCCGAGTAGGTCGTTGACGGCCTGGATCAGCGTCGTTTCGCCCTCCAGAGGGCTGATGGTCACCTCGTCGACGAGCTCCTCGCCGGTCTGCCAGACGCGCGCTGCGACAACCCATTTGCCGTCTCGGCGGCACAGGACCGCTGTGCGATCGGCTGCTTGGTGTGCGCGCCATTCGCGTAGCGCGGCGGCAGCGGCGAGTGGCTCTTTGAGCGGATCCGCCGGCGGTTGAAAGATTTCGGGGGGGCCGGTGAGGCGCTCGGCGCGCTCAACCGGTCGGGTCACCCTGATCGACACGTCGATGTCGCAGCGGCCCAGGGTGAGAAGCCATTCCTGTACGTCGGGATCTAGTGTGCGCCCCTGGCACACCCCCGCTTCCTCGAGAACGGGTAGGCCCGGATGGGAGGCCAGCATGGCTTCGGTGTCGCCCACGGGTCGGACCCGCAGTGCTGCGGGAAGTCTGGTGACCCCAGAGAGCGCAGCTGTCAGCCACAGTCCTTCGGAGTTGGTCGACAGCTGCGCTCCCATGGGTCAGTCCCTACTCAGATGCCGACGAAGCGGGCGGCGTTCGCTGCGTCGCCGACCGACGTATTGCTCGACGCCCCGCCGGTCGCGTGACCGTGCCGGTTGATGGTCTCGAAGACCTGCTCGTAGGCCTGGACGATGGAGCGCTGGGCCTCGGCGTAGGCGTTGGCGCCCTTGTCGGTCCAGAAGTCCTGGGTCTGAGCAAGCGTGTTGAGCGCCTGGTCCTTGAGGCCGTTCAGATGGGCGACCAACCCGGCTTGCGCAGCCACGTGGTCAGCCATCTTCGCGTGGTCGTACCGCATACCCTCCATGGGGATCTCCTTTTGAAATTCGTTGTCGGTGGGTGGGTTACGCCTGGGTGGCGACGCTGGACAGCTGGGCCTGGTTCTCGGCCTCGACGCGGTCGTACTCATTGGCGCCGATCTGCATGGCCTGGATCACCTGATCGAATCGCGCCGACACGTTGCGGCCGGTGGTGGCGACTTCTTCGGTGGTCTTCATCGAGGCCACCGAGGCGACACCGACGAATGCGCTACCGCCGAGGTCCTGGTTCATCGTGACGTAGCGACCCAGCGCATTAAGCGTCTGGTTCTTGATTTCGTCCAGGCTGCTTGCCGCGTTGCGCAGCTTGGTTGAGTCGGTCTGGAACATGTCCACTTCCTTTCGTTTCCCGCGTGGGATGTGTGCGAGTTGTTGTCGTCATGTGTTGCGCCGGTTGCCGGCGAGCCGATCACCCTCCCCCCGTCGGTGTAGACCACACCATTGGCGGTCAGGATGGGGATCGCCTCAGCGTCGTCGAGGACCACCGACAGCGAGGTGTCGTCCTCGCTGCGGCCTGCGCCCTGGTCGCGGCGCTGTCCGGCCTGGGCCGCGCCCATTGGCATCATCCCCGGGCATTCCAGAGCCCATGGGTGCACCAGATCCCATGGCCGGCATACCCTCTCGCGCTGCTGCTGTCGGCTTGTTCTGCCCGGTAGCCCCGGAGCCGTCCGCCGCTGAGGCCGGGCCCCACCAGGCCGAGGGCATGCCGATGGTGCCGCTACTCATGCCGGTGCCAGCGGGTTTGGTCAGCGCCGCCGATACCGGTCCACCGCCAGCGCCGAACCCTCCGTTGACCCCACTCATCGACGAAGCCAGGTTGGCGCCGGGCGAGCTGGCCGACAGGCCGCCACCGGGCCCGCCACCCATGCCGCCCATCGATCCCATCAAGCCGCTGAGCTGGCCACCCATTTGCAGGGGTGCTTGCGCGAGCTGGGACAGAGGTTGGGTCATGCCCTGGGCCATCTGGGGCAGCGAGCTGGCCATGCCCATCATCGACTGGCTAGACCCGAGCAGCTCGCTCCCGCCGGGCTGACCCAGCTGCGGGGCACCCGTGGTGCCGACATCGCCACCCGACTGTGCTCCCGATTGTCCCGTTCCGGCGCTGGTGGCCGCCGACAGTGCCGCCGGAGCTGCCGAGGAGACGGCCTGACCGGCGGCCTGCAGCGGGGCGCTGAGCCCTTGCATGGATGCTTGTACGCCTGACTGAACCCCTTGAGCGCCCATGCTGGCCATCCCAGCGGCCAGAGCCGCGGGATTCCCCGCCGTCGCCATCGGTGGCCGCAACGGGACGCTGAGCCCGGAGGCGATCCCCGCCGCCGCGGTGGCGTAGCCGGTCATGGCCGTCGCATTCTGGGCCCAGTACTCGCCGTACTCGACGTCCGCTTCGACGATGGCCGGCGTGTTCTGCCCGATGATGTTGGTGGCCTGCAGCGTCGCCTCGCGGATGCGGTTCGCGACGACCACCGGGTACGGGATGGTCGCGGCGACCGCGCAAGAGTGAGCCGCCGCGGCCTCGCCGATCAGCGCGCCCGCCTTCGCTGCGTGAGCACCGGCCTCGATCTGCCACTCCGACTTTGGTACAGCCGCCGCCGTCATGGAAGTACCGCCCTGGCCCCACCAGCTGTTGGCGGCAGTGGAGGCGGCCGTGGTCATCATTTGCGCACCTTGCTGCATGTGCGTGATCCCGGCGGCCTGATAGCCAGTCAGAACAGGTGCCATCGCCGCGGCCCCGGGCCCGGTGGTCAGCCGAATCGCATTGACCTCCGGGGTCAGTCCCCAATATTGGACCGGCATGTTCTCAGAGCAGCAGCGAGGCTTGGTTGACCGCCTCGGTCGCGGTGGACATCACCCCGGAGATCGCGACGTCGCTGGCGAACATCGCTCGATCCGCGACGTTGACTCCGGTCTGGGCGAGGAACTGCGCGTTGTGCGCCTGGATGGCGGTCGTCAGGAGGGCCGACACCTCCTCACTTCCCATCGGGACGACTGCGGTCATGGCCGGCGCGGAACCGGTGAGAACACCGGCGGTTGTCGCTGTCCCGGTAGCTTCAGCTACGGATTGAGCAGCAACCCCGACCGGATCGACGAAAAGGTCACGATGAGCCCCCTAAGGACCTTGGAACTTGATAAGCCGAGACTAGAGCGGATCGCCAAGGGCTGCCACCAGCGCAGCCACATTGGCATTCAACAACTTTGGTATTCGCCGGCTGTCCGCTCTTAGTGCGGACTTTTCGTCACTTTGTCATTATCCCCGCTACTGGCCCATGGTCTCGACACTTGTTTTAGCGGGTGCGTGCCGCGAGCTGCGCTGCCGATTCCGCAAGCTCGCCAATCACGCTTAGGCGCCTACTGAGCGTCTCCGCGGCCGCCGCCCCGGCGTGGGCTTCCAGCGAGATTTGCGAAAGCTGTTCCACGAGGACCTTCGTGGTCCCGCTCATCGGATACTCGGTATCTGAGCGCAGCTTCGGATCGGCGCCGTCGAGGACTGTCCCGAAGCTGCCTGCAGTCCAGCCGAGCGCGGTTTCTATGCGGGCGCGCGTGACTTCCCGGGGACCTTTCCGCGGTTGATTAGGTCGGTGATGGTGGAGCGCCCCACTCTGGCGACCTTGGCCAGGTCCATCTTGGACAAGCCCAAATCCAGTCTTGCTGCGTCCACGACCTCTCCGAGCCGTTGTCCCGGATCACTCAAGGGCAGGACCTTTGCGATTTGGGCGGGTGCAGAGAGCCGGTCGGTGACGTAGATGCCGCGACCTACCGGCTGCCTGGCTGCGCGCACGCCTCTGATGGCTCGCCCATGCGCGCGCGCCGTCCAAGACGACGGTCGGTGCGGTCTGTGCGATGAGTCGGCCGGCAAGCGGGGACGACATGGCCGGTCCCCACGGGAAGCGCCGTCCGACGATAAGGTGCAGCCCGACCTCGCGTGCGCGGTCGATGTACTTGGTCAATCCCTCCACCGCGGGGCCCTTCCCATCGGCGCGGAACATGTTGGCACCAGCGCTCCATCCCGCCACGATCTGCTCGTCGTCGACGAGGACGAAGATCTCCGGTCCCGACCACGACCGCGTGGCCTGGGCGAGTTCTTCCTGCCCGGCTCGGCCGCGGGGCATTCGCGGAGCTAGCAGCGCGTCGATGTGTCGGGTCATCGCCCGCACATCGTCCTCGTAGTAGGTGTAGCCCTCGGATTCCACCCCGTCTTCGCCGATGTAGCGCCCAAGGTGTTCGCCCTGAACGACTCTGACTAAGGAGTTGCCGGGGTCGACGACATAGATCTGGGCCTCCTCAGGCCGGTAGCACCGCATGATCGATCGTGCGACCGCTGCCAGCGAGTTGGAGAGGCCGCACTCGGGATTGCCGATGAACAGCAGATGTGGTGACCGATTGAAGTCGGCTTCCGCCGCCACCAGGCCTACCTCGGAGATGCCGAACGGGACCAGTCCCGGGCGCGCGTCGCGTTGGGCGGCGAACACCTGCTCGAGACCTACCGTGCTGGGCAGCATCCTGACCCGTGCGACCTGCTCGATGCCGGTCATTTCGGTGATGACCGCAGCGGCTTCGCGGGGGCCTATCGTCCGGCCGTCCGGTGCGGACAAGACGGGCAATGCGGCCTGAAAGTGGTAGCCCGCCATCGACGTACCGCGACCGCTGATGGTCTCGGTCACGGTTTCGGCGTTCTCGTCGTTGGGATCGGCGATCAGCTCACGCTTACCGAAGGGAACCTTCTTGGCGACATCGCGATTGTTCTTCGACGGATCGTCTTGACTGCCCAGCGACAGTTCAACATTGAGGGTGAACGAGTTCGACATCCAGGACGGGAATCCGCCGGCGATCCAGCCAGCCGCGGCGACGATGGCGCGCACGCCCAAGCTGTTGCCGCGCTCCATGATCACACCAAGCTCGGACATCATGTCCTCACCGAAAGTCGTCCGGAACTGCTGCCACCCGTCGATGACGAGAAACACCTCACCGAACGCGTCATCCGGTACCGGGCCGGCCTCCCCGCCGAACTTGCGGGCGCGGAAGCTCTCGATGGTCAATCCAAGTCGACTGAACGCCTCCTCGCGCTCCTCGACCAGTAACTTCATCTCCGCGATCGTGCGCTGCACCCGCTCCCGGTCCCCCGCCCGAGCGAACGAGCTGACGTGGGGCAGGGCCTCGACGTCGTTGAGAAGCGGACCGCCCATGGCGATCACCACGAACTGGACGCGCTTCGGGTGATACATCATCGCGGCGCCGGTAATGATCGTCGTCAACGCGGTGGTCTTACCGGAACTCTGCTGGCCGATGACTGCGCAATTGCCCGAGGAGAAATCCAGGGAGTACACCCGCTGGGCGTGCTGGAAGGGTCGGTCCTCCATCCCGATGGGGAACTGCAGACCCGCAGTGTGTCCGTAGTCCTGGTACCAGGGCTTGCGCCGCAGACGACGCACCAGCTCCCCGACCGGGACCGGCTCAAGCGGCGGAAGCCACATCTGGTGAACAGGCACTCTGGTCTGCTCGCGGAGCGACTTAATGGAGGCCTCGATCTCGCGGATCGGCTGACCGTCCGCGCCGAGCACGGTGTCGGTCGATTCCACCGGGGCAGCCGCGAGCTTGGGTGCGGTGGGAATCGCTGCCATCGGTGCGGCGGTGAACACCTCCGGCGCCATGTATCCCGCCTGGGTGCGCACCGCTTCGGCGACCACCCGTCGCGGCGGGTGGTAAACCTTGCGGGCGAACGCGGACTGGAAGCGCACCAGCCGATCGCGACCCTGCACGCGCAACAGACCTGCGCCCGCGGGCTTTTCGGGAAGGTGCTTGGCCTCGTCGGTTCCGATGATGGCCATCGACTCACCCGCGTCCAGAGTCCGCAGACCCACACGGATCGGGATGTTGGCCATGATGCCCGACTGCATCTCGTGTCCGAGACGCTGGGACCCCAAGATCATCTTCACGTTCAAGGCGCGGCCCTGGCGGCCGATCTCATCGACGATCTTCTTCGAGTCGGGTGCTTCGATGAACATCTGCGTGAACTCATCGATGACGATGATGAGCACGGGCAGCGGCTCCAGGCGGTGCCCGAGATGGATGCGGCGATACTCGTACTCGGCCACCTCGCTGATCCCGGCTCGGTCGAGCAGTGACTTGCGGCGCTCCAGTTCGCCGTTGATGACGTCGCCCATGCGCTCGATCCACAGTGAATCGTCCTTCAAGTTGCCCATGGCGGCAACGACGTTCGGGAGCCCGGCTACCATGTTGGCCGTCGTCTTGCCCTTGAAGTCGAAGAACGCGAACACCAGCGTTTCCGGTGAATGAGTCAACGCGGCAGACAGGATCAGAGTCGTCAGAAACGAGGACTTGCCCGAGCCCGTCGTTCCGGCGATCACCATGTGGTGTCCCATGCCGCCCTCATGGGTCTCTTTGAAGTCGATATAGACCGGTGCTCCGTTGGGATCCACACCGATCGGGAACTGCATCCACTTGGCGCCCCACGGATTGCCCTCGAAGGGCGGACCCGACAACGTTGGCGCCCAGAGCTTCTCGACATCCAGGTTGCCTGGATCGTCGATGCCTATGATCTTGTACAGATCGGCGTCGAGGGCGTCGTCGTCGATGACGCTGCGTGATCGTTCGCCCTCGACGCGGTAGCGGGCCATCTTGCGCGCCAGCACCCGCGCGCTGGCCAGATCCATGGTGTCGGGGCGGCAAAACCACTGGCCCCGATGGATAACCTCATTCTGCGAGACCCAGAACGTATTGGTGTCTTCGAATCCGACACCGCGGCCGGGCTCATCGGAGAGAGCCACGAACGTCACCCCCGCCACGCCGCTGGCGCGGGTCATCGTTTCCCAATGCCGATCATCGCCTCGGCGACGGCGGTCGTCGATCACCAGCCAGTGCGGTGTCGTGGTGGCGCCCGTGCGGAAGGCGTCGCGGCCGTGCAACTCCGTGCCTACTGCCGCGTCCATCTGCTCCCCGGTCAACCACACCATCCGGGTGGGGCCGCCGCGGTCGCGCTGCGTCGGATGCGCGCAGTGCGGCAGCCACTTGCACCATTCCCAGCGAGCAATGTCGTCGGTGACGATCATGATCTTGAAGTCGCGGGGCGAATGAGCAACAGCCGCTTGGCAGATCATGGCGCGCGCCAGCCCGTACACCGTGTCCATGCCGTCGCGGCCGATCAGCGCCATACCAGCGGTGTGCGCAGCAGCAACGGCTTTGGTGCCTTATGCAGCTTGCTTTGGGTCTGCAGGAACGCCGACGAGGCGTCATAGGTGACCGGCTCGTAGTCCTCCCGGCGGCCCAGCTCGTTGGTCTCCAACTCCTTGACCACCTTCGAGGTGCCCCACCCCATGCGAACCTGACTGTAGAACACCTTCAACACCGGGTCATTGGGGGTGCGGCACCACATCCGCGCCGATCCCACCAACCCGGACAGCAGCGCCGGCTCCGGGTGTAGGTACTCGAACTGAGCGTGCTGAGCGCGGGCGGCATCCTGCACGACCTCACGCGTCTCATCGAGATTCATGGCGTAGTCGCGGAGCGCCTGCTCCAGCTGAGGCCCGGTCAGCTGCTTGTCACCACCGCCGCCACGATTGGTGAACATGTAGGACCCCATCGAGATAATCATCATGATGGGGAACAGCAGGGTCATCATGCCCATCGTCCCGCTGCGCAGACCGGGCTGCGAAAGCATCAGTGCCATGATGCCGAGGAAGGCAACCCCCATGACCACCGGCAGGATGATCGCGGCCTTACTTCGGGGTATCGGACGCGGAGCTTCCAGCGGTTCCGCCACTGATACCCGGCCACCCATCGTGGGCGGCACCTTCACCGCGCCTTGGCGGGGCTTGACTGTCGCCATCTGCGTTACCGTCCTTGTTCGGTGATCGGGGCCGAGCCGGCCAACGTGTCGTGCATCGTCATCGCCGCCTGCCGAGACAGTTCGGGGCCCGCAGGCCACACCTTCAGCAGTGGCCACGGCGCAAGGCGTGGCGCCTCGTTCTTGAGCCCCAGTCCCTGCAGCGCTTCATCATCGAAGGGGACGCCGTAGCGCGCCGGACTCGCTGATCAGCCACAGTGTTTCTCGGCGAGTGGAGTCAGCGCTTGCACCGGTCGTTGACACCCACGTCGCCGCACTGTTGGACAGGAGGACTTGATCGGCTAAGCGGCCCTGGTCCTCAGCCCCGACGACGAGGGCACCAGGTGGGATTCCTGCTCCGCGGTCACCGGCAGGGCGCGACCGACCACGAGACGCTGGCGGGCTTGCCGGTCCGTTGCTCCACGCTCCCATGCGACGCACAGCACGGGTCGGCGCGCCAGTCCACTACCTTGAGTGGCTCGGCGGGATAGCCCGTCACGTCGAGACTTCTCGAACCGGCACGTCACCCAAGATGTCCGGCGAGATGCGGGGCGGCTGTGAGGCACCGAACGAATCGCGTTGCCGCAGCATCGCCGCCACGACCGACGACACCGGCTGTACGCCATCGTCGAAGACGACGTAGAACTGATCGTTGCCCGAGGCGACGTCCTGGGACACCACTACCGATCCGTTGACCAAAGGCGCAGGCGTGCCCAGGTTTACCGTGGTGGGTTCACCGGCTCCCGGCACCGCGGGCACCGTTAGCGGACGCCCGGCAGGAAGGGCATCGACCATGGCCTGCGACAACTGCACCGGCGCGCCGGCATCCAAGCCCATCGGATCCGTCACCGCCCGGTCGGACAGATCCACCGGCATGCGCACGCCGTTGTTGATCACATACGCCTGCCCATTGAATGTGCCGAGCACGGCGGTATCGCTGCCGACATCGCGCGCCCGGTCCCCCATGGTCAGCTCGCCGTTGATCCCGGTGATGACGGGGCGGCCGCTCATCGACTCCGACGCGGTGTCGCACACTGCCCAGCGCGACACTTCTGGCGTCAGCACTCGAGGAGGCTCGGTGGGGGCGCCTTCGATGCCGACCAACGGACCCCGAGGCCACTTGGCGAGGTCGTCGGGGCTGACGAATGTCGGCTCTGCGGGCTCCCCGGCAATCAGCCGCGCCGATATCAAATTCAGCGCCGGATGGAGCCGACCGTCCACGGAAACGAAGATCGTGCCAAGTTTGCGGTCGGCGACGATCTTCGA